>DIYZ01000260.1:0-24943 GCA_002427845.1 Chloracidobacterium sp. UBA6041
TATTTGATCGCGGCGCGCAACGAAACAGCTATCTGTTGATCGTGATTCATCATCTGGCCGTGGATGGTGTGTCGTGGCGCATTCTGCTCGAAGACTTGCAGGCGCTCTATCAGCAACTCAGTGGCGGTGAAGAGCCATCGCTGCCGCCGAAAACTACTTCGTTTAAGACCTGGGCCGAGCGGCTGACAGAACATGCGCGGTCAGGCGCTCTACGCGACGAGTTGTCTTACTGGTGCGCGACTGGTGAAAACTCAACGGCGCGATTGCCTTTGGACTACCTCGGCGGAACGAACACGGCGGCGTCGGCGCGGACGCTTTCGGTATCCCTCAACGTTGATGAGACGCGCGCGTTGTTGCAGGTGGTGCCGGTAGCTTATCGCACACAGATTAACGAAGTATTGCTGACCGCGTTGGTCCGTGCGCTGGCGCCGTGGACCGGATCCCAGTCGCTGCTGGTCGATCTGGAAGGACACGGTCGGGAAGAAATCCTCGAAGGAGTGGATCTTTCGCGCACGGTTGGTTGGTTTACGACGATCTTTCCGGTGGTGCTCGACTGCGGTGATTCGCAAACAACAGTTGAGGCGCTGCGGTCTGTGAAAGAGCAGTTGCGCACGATTCCCAACCGGGGCATCGGTTACGGATTGCTCCGGTACGCGAGCGGCGATTCGGCCGTCGCCGAAAAGCTTCAGGCCCTGCCGCAAGCTGAAGTGAGGTTTAATTATCTGGGCCAGGTTGATCGCGCGTTGCTCGACTCTTCGATGTTTACGGTTGCGGCGCAGCCGACTGGGCCAGCGCAAAGTCTAAAGGCCGAGCGCACGTATCTGCTGAACGTCATCGGCACGGTCACTGGAGGCGAATTGCGTTTGGAATGGACCTACAGCGAGAACATTCACCGTGAGGAAACGGTAGGAAGGCTGGCGCGGAGTTACATTGACGAACTGCGTGAGTTGATCGCGCAATCCCGAACGGGCGACAAAGCGAGTTATTCGCCATCCGATTTTCCGCGCGCAAAGCTCAGCCAGGAAGAACTGAACAAAGTGCTGGCCAAACTTCGCGGTTAGGGAGTAGGAACGGCCTACGCGGTCTGATTGGATACCTTGCTGCGCGAACAATGGGAATTATGTCGAGTACGATTAGACTGGACAATACGAGCGGGCAAGTCGCGGATCAGCTGGTTGTCGCGGCGCCGGCCCGACCGCGCCTCGAACCCGGTTCGGCGCCACCAGTAATTCTCCGCAGAGAGGAAAGTGGGCCAGCGCCGCTCTCGTTTGCTCAGGAACGTTTCTGGTTTCTTGATCAGATTAACCCGGGCGATGCCTCGTCAAACATTTCTCGCGGCGTCAGGATTAAGGGCGACCTGAAACCGGATCTGCTGCAGCGATCTCTGCAAGCAATCGTCAACCGGCACGAGTCACTGCGAACAACGTTTGCGACGAACCAGCTTTATGCAGTTAGAGACAGCAAACCGGTGCAATTGTTAGCGGCAAACAGGACCCTTGCAATTCCAGTAATCGATCTCTCCCATGAGTTCGTGAATCAGCGTGAGGCGAAGGCGCGAGATTTAGCACAGGGCGCAGCACAGCGCCCCTTCGACCTCACACTCGGGCCGCTTCTGCAAGCGACTTTGTTGAGACTTGCCGATCGCGAACATGTTTTGTTGCTGAGCCTCCACCGTATTGTCTGCGACGACTCGTCGTTACAGATTCTGATTGAAGAGTTGTGGGCGGCTTACAGCGCATTCGCGAACGGAGCTGCCTGGCCGATCTTGCCCTTACAGATTCAGTACGCAGATTACGCGGCATGGCAGCGAAAATTGATCGAGGAGGAAAGCATCAAGCCCGCCCTCGACTTTTGGCGAGCAAACTTGCAAGGGGCTCCCGCCGTCATCGAACTTCCCACTGATCGGCCCAAACCACCCGTGCGGACCTGGCATGGTCAGTCGGTCTTGGTGGATTTGGAAAAAGAACTGGTCGAGCAGCTTCGGGCGATCGGTGCTAGCGAGGACGCAGCGCTCGCTATGGTGTTGCTCGCCGCTCTTAAAGTTGTACTTGCTCGCCACAGCAGACAGCACGATCTCGTTGTGGGCTTTACGATTCCCAACCGCGATCCGGCAGAAATCAAACATCTAGTCGGTCCGTTGTCGAGCCTGTTAAGTCTCCGTACCAGTCTGTCGGGCGATCCTACCTTTCGCGAGCTGCTCTCTCGCGTACAAAGCATTACGCTCGAAGCGCATGCCCATCGCTCTGTGCCCTTCGAAAAACTGCTTGAGGAGCTGCAGCTTGAGCGTAGCTTGAGCCACGCTCCTGTGTTTCAGGTGGCGTTCAATCTGGACGAGGCTCATAACGGCAGCAGCGAAGCTGCCGGGGTCAAACTCGAGGAATTTGAGTTTGATGACGGCATCACCAGATTCGACCTAATGGTTGATATCTTTGAGAGTCCGAGTCAGCTCGACTGTCGTTTTCGCTACAGCACAGATCTATTTGACCACGCGACGATCGAGCGCCTGGGGGGTCACTTCAAGAGCGTATTGGAAGGAATCGTTAGCAATCCAAACCAGAGAGTTTCCGCTTTGCCGTTGCTGACGCAGCCCGAGCGAAAGCAAGTTCTTGTGGATTGGAACAACACTGAAACAGACTTTGCGCAGGCGCAATGTATCTCGCAATTGTTTGAGCGACAAGCATCATTAGGCCCATCCGCCATTGCAGTAACCTTTCAAGATCAACAACTGACATACGCGGAATTAAACGCTCGTGCAAATCAATTAGCAAGACACCTGCGCTCGCTTGGTGTTGGGCCCGAGACTCTCGTTGGGATCTGTATCGAGCGGTCTTTAGAAATGGTCATCGGGCTGCTCGGCATACTGAAAGCTGGTGGCGCTTACGTTCCTCTCGATCCCGCATTTCCCAACGAGCGGCTTGCCTTCATGATGGAGGACGCGGGTGTATCCGTGCTGCTTACGTTGGCAGGCCTGAGCAAGGAGTTGCCCCGCCACCAGGCAAAGATAGTGGCACTCGACGCGGATCTGGCAGTTATCTCAAGAGAAAGCAGCGAGAATCTGGCGGCGGGAGCAACAAGCGAGAACTTGGCCTATGTCATCTACACGTCAGGGTCGACGGGCAGACCGAAGGGGACCATGAATACTCACTTGGGACTCTGCAATCGTCTGCTCTGGATGCAGGGTGAATACCAGCTAACTGGTGCGGATCGAGTGCTGCAGAAGACTCCCTACAGTTTCGATGTGTCGGTGTGGGAATTCTTCTGGCCGTTGATTACTGGCGCCCGCTTAATTGTAGCGCGACCCGGTGGTCACCAGGACGCCAGCTATCTGGTAGATATTATCCATGAACACCAGATCACTACGCTACATTTTGTTCCTTCTATGTTGCAGGCGTTTGTGGAAGAGAAGAATGTCGAGCAATGCGAAAGCGTCAGGCAGGTGATCAGCAGTGGTGAGGCGCTTACTTTCGAGCTGCAGGAACGCTTCTTCGCGCGCCTGAAGGCCAAACTACACAATCTCTATGGGCCCACCGAAGCCTCAATCGATGTGACAGCCTGGGAGTGTCAACGGGGAGGCGGCGCCCGAACTGTGCCCATCGGCCGTCCGATCGCCAATACGCAAATCTATGTACTCGATGAAGGGCTCAAGCCGGTACCAATTGGTGTCGCAGGCGAGTTGCACATTGGCGGCACAGGAGTCGGTCGCGGATACCTGAATCGCCCAGACTTGACGGCGGAAAAGTTTGTTCCCGATCCTTTCGCTGAGGGTCTTCGCCTATACAAGACGGGTGACCTCGCCCGCTACCTGCCTGACGGAAATATCGAGTACCTAGGGCGCGTCGACCATCAGGTGAAGATTCGTGGCTTCAGAATTGAGCTGGGCGAGATTGAGGCGGTGCTGCGAGAGCACAGCTTCGTGCGAGATGTCGCCGTCGTAGCAAGGCAAGGAAAGTTGGTGGCATATGTGGTCGGGTCCGCGGAACAACTAGGCGACGGCGCGAAACTCTGGAGCGAGCTGCGCGGCTTCATCAAAGCGAAGCTACCTGAGTATATGTCGCCCGCGATCTTTGTCGAACTGGACGCTTTGCCGTTGACGCCCAGTGGCAAAGTTGACCGTCGTGCCCTTCCGATCCCCGATGAATCACGACCTGACTTACAACAAGCTTACGTTGGTCCGCGGGACCGGTTGGAAGAACAACTGGTAACGTTGTGGACCAATGTGCTGCAGTTGAAATCAATCGGCGTTCGCGACAACTTTTTTGAGCTTGGCGGCCACTCGTTGCTGGCAGCGCGGCTCTTTGCGCAGATTGAGAACCGGTTCGGCAAGCATCTTCCGCTTGCCACTCTCTTTCAGTCGCCCACGATCGAGCAATTAGCGAATGCGCTGCGCGACTCAGGTACGTCCAAAGCATGGTCTTCGCTCGTCGCCATTCAACCGGAAGGTTCCAGGCCGCCGCTCTTCTGCGTCCATGCCGCGGGCGCAAACGTTTTGATCTACCGGCCGCTTTCGCGGCATCTGGGCAACGACCAACCGGTCTACGCGCTGCAGGCGCAGGGACTTGACGGACAAGCGCGTCCGCTCACACGGGTGGAAGACATGGCCGCGCTCTATATTAAGGAGATGCGCGCTTTTCAGCCCGAAGGTCCGTATTTTTTGCTCGGCGCCTCTTTCGGCGGACTCGCCATTTATGAAATGGCCCAGCAGCTTCTGGCTCAGGATCAGGAAGTTGCTTTGCTGGCGATGCTGAATACCAGCTGTCCCGTGTACACTTTGGCGAAAAGAATGCGTTGCCACGTCGGCCACCTTATGCAGCATGGTCCGAGGTTCTACGCGATGGAAGTCGGCAAAGCCGTGAAGCGACGATTGACCAAGCAAGTAGCGGAGGAGAATAACGCATCGGGAAACAGCAGCGCTCCCGATCCGGAGATTCAGAAATTGCTTGAGAAGGATAGCGGCGCCGATGAATCTTTAGTGCGCACTGTGGTGGCGATTCTGGCTGCCGAAGGACAGTATGTACCGGCGCGACAAGTGTATCCCGGCAAGATCACTTTATTCTGGGCCCACGACGCCGGGCGAGATTTTGAGGACAACCGTCTTGCCTGGCGCAGGATCGCAGCGGGCGGCTTTGACTTACACGTTGTGCCCGGCACTCATACGTCGATGCGAGAAGAGCCGAATGTCGCCGTGCTGGTAGAGAAGCTGAAGCCCTGCCTTGAGGCAGCGCAGGCTCAATTTGCGGCTCGCTAGCCGCCTCCCAGTGCCCACATGACGGTGGCCTTGCTGACGATGATAAACAAAATGGCCCGATCTATAATGAACACGCCCTTAGTTCAACCATCAGGTTTAAACAAGAATCAACTCTCTCGACGTGTCCCAGGCTAACGGTTACTACTAAGCGAATGATCGTGAAGTCTCTTATGAGCGAAACTGCCGCAACTGATAAAGACAAATGTTTCCATGAGTTGTTTGAGGAGCAGGTCAAGCGAGCACCCGCAGCGGCTGCGGTGGTGTATGAAGATAAGGGCTTGACCTACGCTGAATTGAATCTGAGATCGAATCAACTGGCCCATTACTTGAAAAAGCGCGGCGTAGGGCCGGAAGTGCTAGTTGGGATCTGCTTAGAGCGCTCGCTTGAGATGATTGTGGCATTGCTTGGGACGCTCAAAGCGGGAGGCGCTTACGTTCCAATAGACCCTGCGTACCCTGGCGAGCGGATCTCGTTCATGCTGAACGACGCGAAGGTATCCATACTCTTAACTCTGCGAGGGCTCGGTCAGAGTTTGCCTCAGACGAACGCACAGGTTGTTTGTCTGGACTCGGACTTGAAGGCGATTGAAGGAGAGAGCGCTGAGAATTTGCCTAATGTCACCGCCCCAGAGAATCTGGTCTATGTAGTCTATACCTCCGGTTCCACGGGAGGCCCAAAAGCCGTAGCGATCGAGCATCGTCAACTAGTAAGTTATTTGAATGCGGTCAGTGAACGACTAACTCTGGAGCCGTGCGTTAGCTATGCGTGGGTCTCGACGTTTGCGGCCGATTTGGGCAATACAGTTCTCTTTAGCAGTTTATCCAAGGGCGGTTGCTTGCACATTCTCTCCACCGGCAGGACGTCTGACGCAAACGCCTTCAGTGAGTACGCTGCGGGGAATCCGGTCGATTGTCTGAAGATTGTGCCCTCGCATATGGCCGCGTTATTGAGCGCGTCGCGGCCGACGTCTGTGCTGCCTAAAAAACGGCTGGTCCTGGGCGGTGAGGCACTCAGTTGGTCGTTGATTGAACAACTCAGGGAGCTGGCGCCGACTTGTCAGGTCTTCAACCATTATGGTCCGACTGAGACGACCGTAGGCGCAACGACGGGGCAGGTGGATTTGTTTGAGCGGGATCGATTTGCAAAGACTGTGCCGCTAGGTCGCCCCCTACCAAATAGCGACGCGCATGTGCTGGATGCAAAGCTGCAACCGGCGCCGGTCTTAGTTATGGGCGAACTCTACATCGGCGGTGAGGGTGTAGCCCGTGGTTACTTGAATCGTCCGGAGTTGACGGCTGAGAGGTTCATTCCCAACCCATTTACCACCCAACCCGGACTGCGGATTTACAAGACGGGAGATCGAGTACGCCGCTTGCCGGATGGAAATCTCGAGTTTTCAGGCCGGGTTGATCATCAAGTAAAGGTCAGAGGTTATCGGGTCGAGCTTGGGGATATTGAAACAGCTCTAGCCTCGCACCCCATGATACGTGAGAGTGTCGTAGTGGCCAGGGAAGACGGAAAAGGCTCTAAGAAACTGATTGCATACGTCGTAGGTGGCGGTCAATCAGTGCCGAGCAATCCAGAACTCCGCGACTATTTGAAAGAGAAACTGCCGGAGTACATGGTCCCTACGGCCTTTGTGAGTTTAGGATCCTTGCCACTTACTGCGAATGGTAAGGTGGATCGGCGCGCCCTTCCCAGCCCAGAGGAGAGTAAACCTTCCGAAGAGAATTACCTTGCGCCTCGAGATTCGATTGAACACCAACTAGTAAATATTTGGGAAAGTCTTTTTACTGTCCGGCCTGTAGGAATCAAGGACAACTTCTTTGAGCTCGGCGGAGACTCTCTCTTGGGGATACGTCTGTTTGCGCAGATCGAGAACGAATGCGGCATACACGTTCCTTTGGCGACCTTGCTCCAGGCTTCGACAGTAGAACAACTGGCGGGAATTCTGCGTGCGAAAGATTCAGCCTTCCAGCCTTCATTAGTCCTGATCCAGAGTGGCGGTAATCACGCTCCGATTTTCTGTGTGCATGCGTGTGGCGGCCACGTTCTCTTCTACCGCCCACTGGCGCGCCACCTTGGAGGCGATCAACCAGTTTACGGACTGCAGGCGCAGGGCCTTGATCCGCAAAGGAGTCCACACACCCGAATTGAAGAGATGGTAAATCATTACATCAGCGAGATACGTTCCGTACAACCTGAAGGCCCTTACTATCTGGTGGGGGACACGTGGGGCGGTCTTGTTGCCTTTGAAATAGCTGAGCGACTTCAGTTGGGAGGACATGAAGTAGCATTGTTGTCCATGTTGGACACCCTTTGTCCGTTCCCACCTTCACTATCGCAAAAAGTGCGCCGCAACATCGGCCATCTGATTGACTGGGGACCGAAAACCTACTTTCTATCGAAAGTGAAAAGCGTCAAGTACCGGATCTTCGGCGGCACCTCATTTGAAGTTGCAGCAGCGCCAAAGGCGCATGAGGATCTCGTCATTGAGGATGGCTTGATTGTTGACAAAGCCCTAAGACGGACTTTAGACGGCATCGTAGAGGCTCACGTTGCATATGTTCCCGTAAAGAAAGTGTATCGGGGAAAGATAACGTACTTCCTCGCAGAAGGTGGTAGAAAGGTAAAACCTTACGATGACGAGCGACTCAATTGGAAGAACGTGGCCGGCGAATTTGACCTGCACGTCGTTCCAGGGTCGCACAATACTTTAAGAGAGGAGCCTTATGTCGCAGTCGTGGCTCAGCAACTAGCAGAGTGCCTTCAAGTGGCGCGATCGGCGCGCCCTCGCGGATGGCGGCGATGACCTGCGAGGTCAGATCCAACCCGAAAGACTCTCAATCAGGGGCGCCTTTGGAAAAAGAACAGCGAAATCTCAGGGAGTTTCTACTTTATTTAGGAAGCAGGGACGAAGCAATCATGGGGCAATCAGGGAGCGAGGGTTTGATTCCCTGACTCATGACTTGTTTTCTGCAAAGAGAATGAGTTCAACCAAAGAAACAGCACAAACCGGGGATAGACTTGAGAATCTGGAAGATCTCTATCCGCTTTCGCCCATGCAGCAGGGGATGCTGTTCCACACGATCTATGCGCCCGAGTCAGGCGCGTACTTCGAGCAGTCTGTCTTCACGATCAAAGGCCAGCTTGACGTCGGAGCGTTCGAGCGCGCGTGGCAGCACATGGTTGACCGGCATTCGATCTTGCGCAGCTCGTTTTTGTGGGAAGAGCTGGAGAAACCGCAGCAAGTGGTCCATCGCCGCGTCATCCTCCAGATCGAAAAGCAGGACTGGAGCAATCTGTCGAGTCAGGATCAGGAGACTCAACTCGCAGCATACATCGTTGCTGATCGGGATCGCGGTTTTGATCTCGCAACTCCGCCGTTGATGCGCATCGTTCTTTTTCGACTTGCTGGCGACCTCCACCGTTTCCTCTTCAGCCGTCATCACTTGCTGCTGGATCGGTGGTCGCGTTCGGTGGTCTTGAAAGAGGTCTTCGCTTTGTACGAAGCGTTTCGCAAAGGCGAAGGGCTGGCCCTGCCGCCGTTGCGGCCTTATGGCGATTACATCGCCTGGCTGAACGAACAGGATCAACGAGCGGCGGAACGCTACTGGAGAGCCTCGCTCAAAGGCTTTGTTGCTCCGACCGCTCTGGCGATTGACTGGAGACCTTCGAACCGAAGCACGCCAGAGACTGATTACGGTGACGAACGAATTCTGCTTTCCGAACCAAGCACGGAGCAGCTACGCGCATTTGCGCGAGAGCACAAACTGACACTGAACATTCTGGCTCAGGGCGCGTGGGCGTTGTTGCTGAGTCGTTACACCGGTGAAGATGACGTTGTCTTCGGGGTTACGGTAGCGGGCCGGCCGGCAATCTTGCCGGGTGTGGAATCGATGGTGGGCCTTTTCATCAACACGCTGCCGCTGAGGGTGCGCATGCCACCGCACATGCCCGTGCTTTCATGGCTTAAGGGCCTGCAGGCTCAACAGAGCGAGCTGCAGCAATATGAGTACAGTTCGTTGCTCGATATTCAAGGGTGGAGCGGCGTGCCGCGCGGCGTGCCGCTCTTTGAGAGTATCTTCGTTTTCGAGAATTTGCCTGTTGGCAGCACTTATCAAGCGGCAAATAACACAGTCGAATTCCGCGACGATCGCGGCATTGGCTCAACGACTGGTTATCCGCTGACTGTATTGGTAAACCCAGGTCAAAGACTTGGCGTTCAGGTTGTTTACGATCGTGCTCGCTTTGATGACGAGGCGATTCGCCGTTTGCTGGTCCATCTCCAGATGTTGCTTGAGAGACTGCCGGCAGACGCAGAAGCGTTCGTTTCGCGGCTGTCGCCGCTCACGCACCTTGAGCGCGAACAGATTTTGGTCCAATGGAACGACACTGATGTTCCATCAGCACCAGTATCGGTTCAGAAACGCTTTGAAGCTCAAGTTGAACGAACACCAGACGCGGCGGCAGTGATCTTTGATGACCAGCAACTTAGTTATCGCGAACTAAACAGGCGCGCCAATCAACTGGCCCATCATTTGCGCCGGCTGGGCGTCGGCGCCGATGTGAAAGTTGGCATCGGCATCGATCGCAGCGTCGAAATGGTGATCGGTGTGCTTGCAACTTTGAAAGCGGGAGGCGCCTACGTGCCGCTCGATCCTGAATACCCACGCGAGAGAATGCAGCTCATGCTGGACGATGCGCGGTGTCCGGTCTTGTTGACGAACGAGCGCGTGTTCAGGACCTTGCCGGAAACTGAGAGTGCGGTCCTGTGGCTCGACAGAGATTGGGACAAATTTGCAAGCGAAAGCGACGACAATCCGCGAAACGAGATCGATGGCGAGAACCTCGCGTACGTGATCTATACCTCCGGGTCGACGGGCCAACCAAAAGGCGTAGCGATGACCGAGCGCGCGCTGGCGAATCTGCTTTCGTGGCAGTTGGAACATGCTGGTTCTTTTCCGGCGGCGAGAACGTTGCAGTTTACCTCGCTCAGTTTTGACGTCTCTTTTCAGGAGATCTTTTCGACCTGGTGTTCGGGCGGAACGCTGTTGCTGATTTCGGATGAGCTGAGGCGCGACGCGCTTTCGCTGTTGCGCTTTCTGGATGAGCAAAAGGTGGAAAGGATCTTTCTGCCGTTCGTTTATTTGCAGCATCTGGCGGAAGCGGTCGAGCACGGCGGCACGCTGCCAGCGCATTTGAGTGAACTCATCACCGCCGGTGAGCAGTTGGAGATTACGCCGCAGATTGCGAAGTTTTGCGGCCGGTTGAAAGATTGCGCGCTGCACAATCATTACGGACCGTCAGAGAGTCACGTCGTAACCGCTTATTCCCTGTCTCGTTCGGTCAGCGACTGGCCCGCGCTCCCGCCGATTGGCCGGCCGATCGCGAATACGCGAATCTACATTCTCGACAGGAATCTGGAGCCGACGCCTGTAGGTGTGCCGGGACAACTTTGCATCGGCGGCGCCAGCTTATCGCGCGGTTATCTCAATCGGCCGGAGCTGGCGGCGGAAAAGTTTCTCCCCGATCCTTTTGCTAACGAGCCCGGCGCGCGGTTGTACCTGACCGGAGATCTCGCCCGTTATCACGATGATGGCAACATCCAATTCCTCTGCCGCATCGACAACCAAGTGAAGATTCGCGGCTTTCGCGTCGAGCTGGGCGAGATCGAGACGATGCTCGCGGCGCACCCGTCCCTGCGGGAGGCTGTGGTTGTGGCGCGCGAGGATGCGAAAGGTGATCGAAAGCTTCTCGGTTACGTCGTTGCGGCGAGCAATACCAACGAAGGTCTCACGCGCGAACTGCGCGCTTATCTCAAAGAGCGATTACCGGATTACATGATTCCGGAGGCGTTCGTAACGGTGGCAGCGTTGCCGCTGACGCCTTCGGGAAAGGTCAACCGGCGCGCGCTGTCGGCGCTTGATCAAAATGAGGGTGTACCCGCCCATCAATACGCAGCACCACGCACGCCGCTGGAAGAGAAGCTGGCGGAAATTTGGGCAAAAGTGCTGCGGCGCGAGCGGGTTGGCATTAGTGATAACTTCTTCGAGCTGGGAGGGCACTCGCTTCTGGCGACGCAGTTGATTTCTCGGGTGCGTAGCGCCTTTAAGGTAGAATTGCCGCTGCGTTATTTGTTTGAGTGTCCGACGATCGAAGAGCTGGCGGCATCCATTCTTGAGTTTCAGCAAAAGGCCGAGGCCCACTTGCCGAAAGCAATCACCAGAAACACCCAACGCGATGCTCAGGAACTGCTCGCCAGGATCGATCAGCTTACGGACGAGCAAGTAGAGTCTTTGCTGAAGGAGACGCTGGCCGAAAGCACGCGGAATTAGATGAGTCGCACTTTGCAAAACGGGTTGGAGCTTTCCACTGTTGAAAAGCGCGCGCTGCTTGCGGACTTGCTGCGCCAACAAGCGGCGCGCGCGAGGACGGCGCCGCTGTCTTTTGCGCAGCAACGGCTGTGGCTCCTGGCCCAACTAGATCCCGACAGCGCTGCTTATAACATATCGCGCGCGCTGCACATGCAGGGCGAGTTGAACGTAGCGGCGCTGCGGCAAACCTTCAATACGATCGTCGCCCGCCACGACGTGTTGCGCGGTAGTTTTGATCTGATCGATGGCGAACCAGTGCAATTAATTGCCCCTCATCTAGAGATCGATATTCCAGTTATGGACCTTGAGCGATTGCCAGAGAGCGAGCGTCAAAGAGAAGTTACTCGCCTCGTTACCGCCGAAGCCCGGCGACCTTTTGATCTAGCTCGTGGTCCATTGTTACGCGCTAGCCTGCTGAAATTGAGCAGCCAAGATCATGTGTTGCTGTTGACGATGCATCACATCGTCAGCGATGGCTGGTCGCTCGGTGTACTCGTGAAAGAGATGGCCGCCATTTATCAGGCGATTATCGAGCACCGGCGAGTCGATTTGGCGGAGCCGCCAATTCAATACGCCGACTTTGCTCGCTGGCAACGCGAATGGCTGCAGGGCGAAGTGCTCGAAGAGCAGTTGGGTTACTGGAGACAGCATCTGGCGGGCGCGCCCGTCGTGCTGAACCTGCCAGTCGCCAATCCGCGGCGCTCGATGCAAACGTTTAGCGGCGGCCACTGTTTCAAGAGACTCTCGCCGGCGCAGAGTGCAGCACTCGTCGGTTTGAGTCGTCGCGAAGGCGCGACTCTTTTCATGACCCTGTTGGCGGCGTTTCAAACGCTGCTCTATCGGTACAGCAGGCAAGAGGATCTGGTAGTTGGCACGCCGATCGCCGGCCGCAATCGAGCAGAAACCGAAGATCTGATCGGCTTTTTCGTCAACACATTGCCGTTGCGCACGAGTCTTGCCGGTAACCCGACGTTTCGCGAATTGTTGCGTCGGGTGCGCGAAACAGCACTCGGCGCGTACGCGCATCAGGACCTGCCGTTCGAGAGAATGGTAGAAGAGTTGCAGCCCGAACGCAGTCTGAGTCACACGCCGCTGTTTCAAGTGATGTTCGCGCTGCAGAATCATCCAAAAGCTGGGTTCAATTTGCCGGCCGTCAACATCGCTCTGCTGGATCGAGAGACGGATTTCTCCAAATTCGATCTAACGCTTTACATGAGCGAGAACGTAAATGGCCTGTCGTGCTGGCTTGAATACAACAGCGATCTTTTTGCAGCGAGCACGATCGAGCGCCTGCTCGGGCACTACGAGGTTTTGCTCAAGAGCGTTGGGGCGGATCCAGATCGACGGCTTTCCGAGTTGCCGCTGTTGACTGAAAAAGAGCAGCAGGAGTTGCTCGTCGCGTGTAACGATACGCGGGTTGAGTTTCCGACTCGGCAGTGTATTCATCAATTGTTTGAAGCGCAGGTCGAAAAGACCCCGGACGCTATCGCCCTAGCTTGCGGAGACGAAGTACTCACCTATAACGAGCTGAATACGCGAGCCAATCAACTCGCGCATTACTTGCGAAGATTGGGAATCGGACCGGAAGATCGTGTGGGAGTTTGTCTGCGTCGCACACCCGCGCTGCTGATCGCGATTCTGGGGACGCTAAAAGCTGGTGGCGCTTATGTGCCGCTCGATCCGGCTTATCCTCAAGAGCGGTTGGCGTTCACCTTGCAGAATGCCGCGGCGGCGGTGCTTCTAACTCAGGATGAGTTGTTGCCAATGCTGCCAGAGACGAACTCCAGAGTCGTTTGCGTGGATTCCGACTGGCAGATCTTCGCCAGAAAGGATCAATCAAATCCGGTTAGCGCGGTGCAGTCGCAAAACCTCGCTTACGTGATCTACACGTCAGGTTCGACAGGCCAGCCGAAAGGCGTCGCGATCGAACACGCCAGCACTGTCACGTTCCTGCACTGGGCCCTATCGAGTTTCGAGGCCTCGGATCTGGCCGCGGTGTTAGCCTCGACCTCGATCTGTTTCGATCTCTCGGTCTTCGAGTTGTTCGTGCCACTCTGCTCTGGCGGCAAAGTAGTCCTAGTCGAAAGCGCTTTGCACTTCCCCGACTTACGCGCAGCTGATGTTACCCTGGTTAACACCGTTCCCTCCACGATGGCTGAGTTGGTGAGACTCCGCCGCATTCCGCCTTCAGTGAGGACGATCAATCTCGCTGGCGAGCCTCTGGAGAACAGTCTGGTTCAGGACATTTACCAGCAAGAAAGCGTGCGACAGGTCCTCAACCTGTATGGACCATCCGAAGACACAACCTATTCGACGTTTGCCCGGGTGCCCAAAGGAGCGACGGAAGAACCATCGATCGGGCGCCCGATCGCCAACACCGAGGTTTACCTGCTTGACCGTTTTTCCCAGCCGGTGCCTGTCGGTGTACGCGGAGAGTTGCATCTCGGCGGTGCAGGACTGGCCCGTGGTTATCTGAACCAGGCCTCGTTGACCGGCGAGAAGTTTGTTCCCAATCCGTTCAGCCGCGAGCCGGGCGCGCGCTTGTATAAGACCGGTGACCTGGCGCGGTATCAGCCGGATGGAACTGTCCAGTTTCTGGGCCGCATGGACCACCAGGTGAAGTTGCGCGGCTACCGCATCGAACTCGGCGAGATCGAAGCCACCTTAAGAGAGCACGCCGCTGTGCAAGACGCGGTAGTGATAGTGAGAGACTGGGCGGAGGGAAACAAGACGTTGGTTGGCTACGTTGTCGTGGACTCAAACGACTCTGCGCTGCAGGACGACAAGCTGGCGGCAGAACTCAAGAGCTTCTTGAAAAAGAAACTGCCAGACTACATGGTGCCGGCATGTTTTGTTGAGCTGGACCAGTTGCCGCTGACGCCCAACGGAAAAATCGATCGCAAAGCACTGCCTGAACCGGGCCCGCGGCCACCTGATTCGTCAATCATATCAAGACCTCGGAACGAGATTGAGTTTGCGCTGACACTGATCTGGGAGAGAGTGTTAAATGTTCGTCCCATCGGTTTGGCAGACAACTTCTTCGAACTCGGTGGCCACTCGTTGTTAGCTGTGCGATTGATGGCGGAGATCGAGGAAGAGTTTGGGCAGAGGATTCCACTGGTCAGTTTGTTCCAGAGCGCCACGATCGAAGGTCTCGCCGGCATTCTTCAGCAAGGCGTCAGCTCGATCTCCTGGCCAATCGTCGTCGAGCTTCAGCGCGGGGGATCAAGGCCGCCGCTTTTTTGTGTTTCGCACCCCGGCGTGAATGCGCTGGGATACCGTTCCCTCGCTCACTATTTGGAGCCGGATCAACCGGTGTACGGCCTGCAGGCGCAATATCCCGAAGATTTACAAGGAGAACACAGCAACACGGCTGTGGATGAGCTGGCTACGGAGTACCTGGAAGCGATACGCGCAGTGCAGCCGCATGGTCCGTACCAACTTGCGGGGATGTGTCGCGGGGCGCACATCGCCTTCGAAATGGCGAGACGATTAGAGAACCAGGGCGAGAGCGTTGCGCTGGTCGGCATATTCGACACATGGGTGATGGAAAACACTTATAATCGTCTCTTGTTCCTCGGTGGGTATTATTTTCGCCGTCTTACTTCGCTGCTGCGTCTCGGCCTGCAATTAGGATTCATCAAAGGAAAAGCACGAACCGCAAATGGGAGCGCAGGCGACACCGCGCCCGCGCCCCTGGAAAACCCTGCCGCTAATCAGAAGAATCCGATGTACGAAGTTTACTTTCCGGGGCCAGATTTTGTGCCTAAGACATACCCCGGCCGCGTTACGGTCTTCCGCACAAAGCGACAGCCACTCGATCGCATTCGCGACCCGCAACTGGGTTGGGGCAGGCTTGCCGGCGGCGTTGTTGACGTTCATGTCATTCCCGGCAAGCATGGCAATCTGCTGCGCGAACCGAATGTTCCAGGCTTGGCGGAAGAATTGAAGAAATGTCTGCTGGAAAAATCAGGTTAGGGTAAATCCCGCGTGATGCCTGCTAAAGGACCGTCGAGTTCAGCTCGGACAACATTGCTGCATCGAAGCCACCCTCGACGTGTATCTGTACTCGGCCCGCCCTCGCTTTCGGGATTGAATTTGATTAACGATCTAGCGAAGCTCAGGCAATACAGTGATCTGCTTTTGACACTCAGCATCCATCGCATCAAGGTTCGGTACAAGCAGTCGGTGCTCGGCGTCTTCTGGGCGATTCTACAGCCGCTCTCGATGATGCTGATCTTCACCTTCATTTTCTCGCTGATCGCTAAGATGCCAAGCGACGGCGCACCATACGCAATCTTCGCTTACACGGCGCTGCTGCCCTGGAACTACTTCTCCACCGCGGTCTCGAACGCGACCAATAGCCTCGTCAGTCATTCGCAGTTTGTAACGAAGGTCTATTTCCCGCGCGAGATTCTGCCGATCACCTACGTCGTCGTCGCACTGTTCGATTTTGTGGTGGCGTCCACGTTGCTGGCGGCTTTGATGATCTATTATCACGTCTCGCTGACGGTTAATGTTCTCTATGCGGTGCCGATCATTCTCGTGGTGAGCTGTTTCGCGCTCGCGATGTCTTTCTTCTTCTCGGCGACGCAGGTGCGTTTCCGCGACATCGGCGTGGCTGTACCGCTGCTTTTGCAGTTGTGGTTGTTTGCGACACCAGTGATCTATCCGTTTAGCGCCGTACCTTCGCGCTGGCGACCGTTCTACGTATTGAATCCCATGGTCGGAGTGATTGAAGGTTTTCGTCAAGTGATCCTCAGGGGTGCTGCGCCCGAAACCAGTTCATTGCTGATCTCGGCTGTTATCTCGGTCATCCTGTTGGTCGCCTCCTATCTCTACTTCAAAAGGGTTGAGGCGACGATGGCCGACTTCGTTTAGCTCGATATGATTGACCTGAAATTCGATTGCGTCTCAAAGAAGTACCGCATCTACCAGGAATCGGAAGCGAAAGCGTCCGAGAACAAGCTGCGGCGTGTAACCCGGCGGCTGTGGGGAAACCGAAACGACTTCTGGGCGCTGCGCGATGTGAGCTTCGAAGTCGAGCGAGGCGAAGCGCTGGGCATCATCGGCCAAAATGGAGCGGGGAAGAGCACGGTTCTGAAACTTCTCTACAACATCACGGCGCCAACAAAAGGTCGGATCTCCATCAATGGCCGCTTAGCCGCGCTGATTGAAATCGCTTCGGGTTTTCATCCCGATCTAACGGGACGCGAAAACGTTTATCTGAACGGTGCGCTGCTGGGGATGAGGCGGCGCGAAATCAATAAGAAGTTGGATAGCAT
Source organism: Chloracidobacterium sp. UBA6041 (assembly GCA_002427845.1). Classification (GTDB taxonomy): domain Bacteria; phylum Acidobacteriota; class Blastocatellia; order Pyrinomonadales; family Pyrinomonadaceae; genus PSRF01. The sequence continues at coordinate 16,909 of DIYZ01000260.1, forward strand.
TGTCGACTTTGCCGGCGTGTCTGCGTTCATTGATACTCCAGTCAAGCGCTATTCGTCGGGCATGTATTTGCGACTCGGCTTTTCGATCGCGGCGTATCTCGATCCGGACATCTTGCTGCTTGACGAAGTGTTGGCGGTTGGCGACGCAGAGTTTCAATCAAAGTGCATCGAACGAATTAATCAACTGAGGAAAGCCGGGACGACGATTGTTTTCGTGTCTCACAATCTGGGCGCCGTCGAAGGTATTTGCGATCGTGTTTTTCTGTTGCGGCAAGGTGAGATATTCCGCAGCGGCCTGCCGCGCTATGTGATCTCTGAATACGAGCACATGCTTACAAACATGCCAGCATCAGCCTCAGCCCGTCTTACCAGTGCGGTCGCATCGCCCGCGGCTCTAATAATCTCTGTTGCTTTCCTCAATTCAAACGGTCGCAAGACGACGATGTTCGCCACTGGCGACGAGGCCAGGGTCGAGGTCGAGTACATTGTGCACGAGTCGGTCGAGGATGCGGTGGTCGAAATCTACTTTTATTCTATCTTCGGTAACCTTCACACTCATTTTTCGACTGACGTAGATGGTAACAGACTTGATCTCGCTCCTGGCCGAGGCCTTATCGAGTTCCTCTGTCCCCAGCTCCCGTTTGAGGTGGCTTCTTTCAACGTCGAAGCAAGTATAAGGCGCCGCGGATCGTCCTTCAGTGAACACTTGGATTACAAACATGCCGCCGGCATCAATATTACCAAAGGCAAGGCGGTGCATGGCGCCTTCCACACACCGCACACCTGGAGAATGAAAAGCCTGGAACGCCAGGAAAGCGACGATGCTGCCGCTGACGCAGTCGTCAAGCATGCGGATTGACCGTCCACGCTGGCTTGCAGCTTACCCTCTCCGCTCAAATCGCGTACGCCGCACAATTGGCGTACGCGCCACCCAATTTGTCTCTTACCGTATGGTTTTCCCCCGCTTGACCCTGTCCCTACCAAAAACTCCATCCGGCTTGTAAATCATTGAAGTTAGCAGTATCGGCTTCTAACCTCGCACGGTATTGTCAAATTAACTAATGACGAAAGCGACTGGTATTGTGGCATCATGCGCCGATGCTAAATCCGCTTCTCCATTGGTTATCGCGACGTTGAAGAGATGATGGCCATGCGCGGCCTCACTCTCACTTATGAGACCATTCGGCGTTTGTGTCTCAAGTTTGGCCACACTTACGCCAACGGTTTGCGCCGCAGACGTCTGCGGCCCGGTGAAAGGTGGTATCTGGATGAAGTGTTTCTCAAGATAATTGTCAGGTGTCTTGTCTGTGGCGTGCAGTAGACCAGGATGGCAACGTATTGGAGATTCTGGTCCAAAGCCGAAGAGATAAGAAAGCTGCCAAGAAGTTCTTTCGCCAGCTGTTGAAGGGATTGCGGTATGCCCCGCGTGTGATATCACTGATAAGCTGAAGAGCTACAGCGCAGCGAAAGCTGCATGATGCCGGGTATCGAGCACTGCCAGGACACGGGGCAGAACAACCGAGCAGAAAATTCGCATCAGCCAACCAGGTTGCGGGAGAGTGTGATGAGGCGATTAAAGTCAGCTGGTCAAGCACAGCGGTTCCTCTCAGCCTTCGGTGCCATTACCTTACACTTCCGACTGGGGCGGCACCTCTGTACCGCCGGCGTTTATCGAGAAATGATGAAGCGTAGATTTGCTGCTTGGGAAGAGGTGGTTGGCGCTCAAGAAGCAGCTTAATAAGAGCGATCGTTAATCAACCAGATGACAAGAAGTGGATTCATCTTGTCTGAGTTGATGATTTTGTTTCTTCATGAAGTTAAGTTGACAATACCGTACTGATGAAGCGCAGATTTGCTGCTTGGGAACAGGTAGCTGGCGGCCAGAAGCAGCCTGAAAACCTGGTTTCATAGTACAAAACAAAGAAGAGAACTTGGCGCCTTTTCTGGTGAATCTTTTCATGAGATTAAGTTGACAATACCTTCATAACCCCAAGTACGCTCATCAAAAAAAGACTCGTCAACCCCTGAAATTTTGGCAGCCTTGTTTGGGTAGCGCCTTCGCGCAGCAGTCATTATCAAAAATCGAGCATAAGGCGCATCTAAAAATAGTGCTAGTGAGGAAGAAACCCCTCTCGAAGACTTTATCGAAAGAGTTCGACTTGAGATTGTCGCACACGATAAGATGGTCGAAACAATTGTGAATACGATCGCGCGAACCGCTCATACCGGCAACCACGGCGACGGCAAAGTCTTCGTTTGGGCTGTCGAACACTCCGTCCGCATTCGGACCGGCGAGCGCGACGACCAAGCACTCTGAGATCTGTTAGGCTAACGTATGATAATGTCGAAAGCACATGGCATTTGGAAAATAGAGCAATAGGACCAGCGGGCTAAGGTCCTAACAGGCTCGTTCTGGTGGAGCAGATGGGATTCGAACCCACGATCTCTAACACGAGAGTATAGACTCTGAAGCCAGGTCCAGTATCAAGAAGTTAGTTTTTAACTGGAACTACCCGTAAAATCGACAGGTTGTCAGTTATGACAACACGCGACCGCTTGAAGAGCCTGAAGGAGATGTTGCGATGAAGAGCAAAAAACTAAAGATAGTGAAGGGAAGCGGAAATGTTTTTCGAGACCTGGGACACAAGCATGCCGATGCCGATCAGTTCAAGGCCATCCTGGCCGCGGAAATCATCAAGGCGCTCGACCGGGAGGGGCTGAGCGTCCGCAGCGCACAGGGCCGCACCGGGATTGCGGCGGCCGACTTCTCGCGCATCCGCAACGCGGACCTCGGGCGGTTCACCGTCGATCGCCTGATGTCGATCATCAACCGACTCGGTTCACGAGTGGGAGTAAAGATCAAAGTGCGACGCGGTGAAACGGTCGAACACGGCATGCCGGCGTAGAGGACCGCTCCCGAGTACGAGCGCATCAGGCGGTTGGAAACTTCCAAGGTGGACGGGTTAGTTATAGAGATGATGAAACGGAAAACTCAAGAGGCAGTCCCCAAAATGTCCCCATCGCATTTCCAGCGAGACCGTAAGTCTATTAAATACGCAATTTGCAGGGGTAAGCCCAACCACTGAGCCAAGCGGGCGTAAATACTTCTATTGCAATCAATCATGTACGGGATTTCAAGGCCATAGGTTTAGGGCCGATTGTCTTCTGTGAACGCCGACATCTTACACGGTTGAGCCTGCTTGCGCCACCAGACTATAACGCTCTTAGTCCAGGAATTCGGTTATGAACCTGCGGTGAGGCTGGTCGTAGTCCGGGCAGACAAAAGGGCTCTCATGCAAACCAAGTTTCGAAGCAGATGCTTGATGAGCAGCGGATCGCCGTAAGCTTTCGGGGTACTTTCAATCATTGGCTTGTTACCGATCAAGCCTACGCAGTTCGGAAGGGCAAGAGGCCTTCCGCAATCCGGCGGCGGTCGATCACGTTGTTAAAGTAAGGCCCCACGCCAGTCACCCTTGAGCAAGCCCAGGGGCGAGTTGCATAGCAAATGGTGCGGTGAATTGTTCCTGTTCCGTCGAGCCAGTTCTGCTAAGGCTATCTCTTTTGCAGTTTTGCCGAGCGGACTTGAGAAAGGTTTTCCGCAACCTCCTTCGGCATATTCATCTCTTTCGCCCACAAAGCGTTTTCATTTTGCAACTCAATCCATAAATCAAGACCCTTTTGATACCAAAGTTCCGCTTCATTTCGGTCTTTCAAGGCGGCGAGCGCAGCGCCCAAATCTGTGTAAAGCCGCGCCAGTTCGCGACGATAATCGATTCGTTGCGTGTGCGATGAAACTATCGGTTCACTAATTGCCCGTGCTTCTTGCAAAACTTCAATCGCTTTCGTGAAATTACCGCTTGCCGACAGACTTTCGCCGGTCAACGTCAGACTGTCCGCAAGGTCGTCCGGATATTCGACGTTGCTTTCGTCGAGCGCGACGAGTCCGCGCCTAATGCTTACCGTTCGCTGCAAAAGCGACAATGCGTCACGGTAATTACCCGACGCCAGCAGAGTTTCGGCAACGTGATGCGAGCAGTCGCCGGCATCTTTTTTCGCCCGCGCATCTTGCGGATCCTTTTCGAGAAACTCTTCATACATTGCCAAGCCCCGTTTGCCGTTTGCCAGCGCTTTCGGATAATTCTTTAACCCACGGAACGAATCTCCGACATGGTCAAATGCCGTCGCCTTGGCCCGCGCATAGTCGAGATTTGTCGGTTCAAGCGCACACATTTCTTCTGTCAGGGCCAACATTTCAAGATGATTGTCGAGGGCCTTCTGCCATTCACCTTTGATTCCAAAAATGAATCCGAGCCGTTCCCTGCTGACAACGAGACGATGCATGACCGCTTGGTCGGGAAAAGATTTGCCCTTCTGCTCGGCGATTGACAGGGATTTTTGATACATCGCCAGAGCTTCGTCGTAATCGCCCATCTCAGCCAACGCGTCACCGAGAAAGGCTGGGTTCAGTGTCGCGTATTGAAAGGTCACCAGGTCATGGGATTGCGGTAAAAGCTTGTCCGTAATTTCCGTTGCCTCGCGCATTCTTTCAACCGCTGCGCTCGGTTTTCCCAGCACTTGAAAGATGGGACCGAAGCGTGAAAGCGTTTCGGCAACGCCGAGTTGATATTCTGCGTTGTTCGGCTCAAGAACTGCGAGGCGCCGGCGTGTTGCGAGCGACTTTTCGTATGACTGTAGAGCTGCGCCCGTATCGCCGGTGCGCGAAAACCCGGGACGTCCCTGCACATCGCCAAGCCTTAGATATGCGGTGGAGAGTTCCCAGAGGAGCTCCCGGTCTTCGCCCGCTTCCTGCGCCAAACTGTCCAGATACTCTTGCGCTTTTTTGACAACCATTTCTCGCGCTTTAGTCGCGCCGTTCAAATCGGCGATTGCGTCGTGGAAATCGAACAGAAAGGAATTTGTCAGGTTCCGCACATCTTTGAATCTTCGTTCTGCTTTGGCGCGTTCGTGCCTTGCGACGGTAGCTTGCCAGGTAGTAATTACACTCGCAGTGAACAGAGTGATGACTACAACAGCTGCCGCCGCAACGGCCGCCTTGTTTCGCTGAATAAATTTGCCGGCTCGATAAACGAATGTGTCTTCACGGGCCAGCACGGGCAGTCCCGTCAGATGGCGCTCGATGTCCGCGGACAATTCCTGCACCGACGCGTAACGTCGCTCGGGCTCTTTTCGCAAAGCCTTGAGCAGGATGTTATCCAGATCACCCGCCAGCCGGCGGCGCAGTTTGTCAACGTTGCCATCACGTGTGTGGCTAATTGCTTCCGGTGTTAGCGGGAGATGTTCGGCATTGTCTGTCTGACGCGCGCTGTCGATGCGGGTAATGATCACGCTGGGTTTGACTGGTTCCCCCTCCGTGATCAAGCGCGCAACTTCTTCAGGCGAGCGACTCCCAAAATTGAACGGACGATGGCCGCTTAATAACTCGTACAAAACGACGCCCAATGAATAAACGTCGCTGGTCGTGGTCATTGGCATACCACGCAACTGTTCCGGGCTCGCGTATTCAGGTGTGAGCAGGCGGCCGATCGTCGCAGTTGCCTCAGACAAATCGGAGCCAAGCAATTTGGCGATGCCAAAATCCAGCAACTTGGGCGTTCCGTCTGCTGTAACGATGATGTTGCTGGGCTTGAGATCGCGATGCACAATCAAGTTTTGGTGTGCGAATTGCACCGCTGAACAAACCTGGCGAAAGAGTCGAAGCCTTTCCAACGTGTTGAGTCGCTCCTGGTCACAATAGTGAATGATTGTTTCGCCTTCGACGTGTTCCATAACAAAATAGGGAAGAGCATCGATGGTGGTGCCACCGTCAAGCAGCCGGGCAATGTTTGGATGTTCGAGGTTGGCGAGAATCTGACGCTCCATCATGAAGCGACGCAGAATTGTGTCGGTGTCCATGCCCCGGTTGACGAGCTTGATGGCCACCTGCTTGCGGTATTGCTCATCGGCCCGCACCGCGAGAAAAACGGTTCCCATTCCGCCGTGACCAATTTCGCGAAGGATCTCGTAGGGGCCGATACGCTGTCCGACACGGTCGTTATCGCCACTGCTCTCAACCTCATCGAGAGCCGTAATCACTCCTGCGTCCATAATCGCCGGCGAGGCGAGAAATGAACCCGCGTTGTCGTGGGATGTAAGCAGTTTCTCAACTCGACTGTACAACTCGTCGTCGCCCTCGCAGGCTTCGGCGAGAAACGCGGCTCGTCTGTCGGAGGCGAGCTCAAGCGCGGCGTGAAACAGCCGCTTTAGTTGTTGCCAGTTTTCAGGATTCATTTACGAGAGAGTTGTTGATGTCAGTTTTGGTTCTCATTCACACCGCGGCTTTAGCCCGGTGGCGAAGCGCGACCCGGAATCGAAGGAACCGTTTTAGCGGTTTTTGGTTCGCCCTACAGAATTGCCGCGAAGAGGAAACCGTTGAAACGGTTCTATATATTTCGCAGCCAAACATTACCACCGGGCTAAAAGCCACGGTGTGAATGAGAGATCGAAACTCAGTATCTCTCCTACACCTCTACGCGCAACGCCTCAGACATTCGGCTCAATAGCTCGAATCGATTCCTGCAGGCGCTAGGTGCCATCCAGCCGTCTCTCCGTCAACTCCTGATGCAGCCAAGCCCGCGCCATGGCCCACTCGCGTTTGATTGTCGCAGGTGAGAGATCCATAACCTCGGCGGTTTCTTCAATGGTGAGCCCTCCAAAGTACCGCAGTTCGACCAGGCGCTCCTGTTGGGGATCAATCACAGCCAGCGACTTAAGCGCTTCGTCGAGCGCCAGCAGATTCCTGTCAGGCTCGAGCGAGACCGTGGCGGCTTCGTCAAGGGCTAGTTTCTCTTGCGGCCCACCACGCTTTGCGGCCGCATGCTTGCGAGCGCTGTCAATCAGAATTCGCCGCATGGCCTGCGCCGCGATAGCAAAGAAGTGCGAGCGGTTCTGCCAGCGAGCATCTCTTTGATCGATCAGCTTGAGGTAGGCCTCATGCACCAGGGCGGTGGTTTGCAACGTGTGGCCGGGCCTCTCGCGATAGAGAAAGTTGTGAGCCAGATGCCGCAGTTCGTTGTAAATCAGAGGCAACAGTTCCTCCAGCGCCTGCTGGTTACCGTTTCCCCAATCAACGAGTAGTTGATTAACGTTATCGGACTCGGAGGGCATCTACTCTCCAGGTTTTTAGCTCACTTCCGCAGTTACAGGCACAGACTAGCCGCGTGAGCCGATTCTCTCCGGCCCTGCGCGTAGACAAGTAGAAGGAAAAGCACATTTGGCTTCTGGAGGCTGATTCGGTTCACCGCCACCTTCGATTGAAATCCCAACGAATGCGCCGCATGCCAGCCGATTCCGAAATGACTTTTGATGTTGTTTGCTGGGCTGACTGATAACGAGATTGTAAAGCATCCGGCATCTTTCATCCATTTTGCTGGTGGGCGTTGGAGCGGATTCGTGATGACCATTACTGCGGCCCGCACTCTGGTGCGCGGTGGTGTTGGTGTGAATAGCCGTTTTGTTGTTGCAACCCAGTTCAGGCGTTCCCCGGGGGGATCTGTCCTTGTCTTCAATTGCGAAGGAGTTTGACGATCATGCGTATCACTCAAGAGAGAAATGTTGTTGTTATTACTATCCTCACGGCTTGCGTGCTAGCTGCTGCCTTATGGCCTGCGGGGGCATCGAGCGCTCGTCCTGAAGCGAAAGAACGATTGCTACTCGGTGAGGCGCCAATTCCTTCGGCGCGCGTCGCGCCTGACGAGCCGTCCAGAGTGCGCGCAGCAGAGGCATACGGCAAGCTACCGCTCAGTTTTGAAGTAAACCAGGGACAGACAGATGGCCAGGTCAAGTTTCTCTCTCACGGCGCCGGTTACAATCTGTTTCTGACGTCGACCGAAGCAGTGCTTTCTTTACAGCAGAAACGCAACGCAGGCCTGGCACCTGGACGCGCAGACAAAGGGTCGGTGCAAACCACGAATGATGTCCTGCGAATGAAACTCGTGGGAGCCAACCCAACGCCAAAGATCGAAGGACTCGAGCAACT
>DIYZ01000260.1:25243-25471 GCA_002427845.1 Chloracidobacterium sp. UBA6041
TACGGACGCGTCTACTACCATGAAATCTACAAGGGCGTCGATGTCGTCTACTATGGTAACCAGCGCCAACTGGAGAATGACTTTGTTGTGGCCCCCGGCTCCGACCCCGGCGTTATTGCGCTCGCGTTCGACGGAGCGAAGAAGATAACCACTGACAAAGATGGCAATCTGTTGCTGCAGACTGGCGGAGGCCAGGTGCAGTTGCAAAGGCCCGTGATCTACCAACTC
>DIYZ01000184.1 GCA_002427845.1 Chloracidobacterium sp. UBA6041
ATAGAACCGCTCCCGGTTCTGTAAGTTGAGATATGTCGCGATCATAATCAAGGGCACCGGGTACCTACCCCCGGGGGCAGCCTCAAATTATTTTGACAACGCGCGCGTGTCCGGTAGCATGGCTCGCAGAAATCACAACCTGAAACTCGGGTGAACTAACCTGTGTGCACTGATAGAAGAGACTTCCTGCGACTATCCGCCGGTCTCGCGAGCGCCGCTTTGCTCGGCAACTCCACTAACGCGGCCGTGGGAGCGGACGCTTCCAGGCCTCTGCAACAACGTGACGTGCCGGAATCAATTCGCAAACTGCGAAAGATGACTGACGGCATCCTCCCCATTTCGCTGGACGAGCGCAAAGCGCGCATCGAAAAAGCCCGCCGCTTGATGCGCGACAACCGAATCGACGCCATCTATCTCGAGCCGGGCTCCAGCATGTTTTATTACACCGGCATGCGTTGGAGCACGAGCGAGCGCATGTTTGCGCTCGTCATTCCCGCACGCGGCGAGATTGCCTGGGTGTGTCCCAAATTTGAAGAAGAGAGAGCCCGCGAGCTAATCGCCATGGGTCGAGATATTCGCACCTGGGAAGAAGACGAAAGTCCCTACCAGCGCGTGGCCGAGATCTTTCGCGACCGCGGCATTCATACGGGACGTGTGGGCATGGAAGAGCGAGTGCGATTTTTTCTTTTTGACGGTATTCGCAAGGCTGCGCCGGCACTCCAGTTTGTGAGCGCGACACCCATCACGGCCGGCGGGCGAATGTTCAAATCGCCGGCCGAGCTTGCGCTGATGCAACGCGCTAATGACATAACGCTGATAGCATACCAGGCTGCCCACGACACGGTCCGCGAGGGAATGAGGCAGGACGAATTTGCCGGAAACTGTGCGTCGGCTTTTCGCGCGCTGGGCGTGCAGGGAGGAATCTTTTGCAGCTTCGGCAAGTACACCGCGTTTCCTCACGGCCGCAGTACGCCGCAAAAGTTGCAGGTAGGCGATATCGTTTTGATGGATGGTGGTTGTGATGTGGAAGGCTATCAGTCAGATATTACGCGGATGTTCGTTTTCGGCAAACCAACACAGCGCCAGCGCGATATTTGGAACCTCGAACGCAAGTCGCAGGATGCCGGCTTCGCCGCGGCGAAGGTGGGCGCGCCGTGTGAGTCAGTTGATGCTGCGGCTCGCAAAGTGATTACCGACGCCGGCTTTGGACCTGATTACAAAGTTCCGGGTTTGCCTCATCGCACGGGACACGGGATTGGTCTTGACGGCCATGAGTGGACAAACTTTGTGCGCGGTAATAAAACACCGATCCGGCCGGGTATGTGTTTCAGCGACGAGCCCACGATCGTGATCTACGGCGAGTTTGGAATCAGGTTGGAAGATTGCCTCTACATTACGGAGCAAGGACCAAAGTTTTTCACGAAGCAGAGTCCCTCCATCGATGAACCTTTTGGATAAAACTTATCCACAGATTTCGCAGATAAATATTCTGAAAGAAACAAAAAGGAAAACCTTATCGGCGTAATCTGCGAAATCTGCGGATTTCTCGAGGGCTAAACATGAGCGACGATTGTCCCCATCTTGAGCAAATCCAACCGGTGTCGATAAGCGAGACGTGGGGAACGACGCCGGAAGAACGGCGGCTTGTCTTTGCGTGCGACAAGCTGTCGGCGCAACCGGACGCCGCATTGTATCGCGGAGTGACCATTAACGCTCCAGCGAAAACTGCGTTTCGCTGGCTCTGCCAATTGCGCGTGGCTCCTTACAGCTACGATTGGATCGATAACTGTGGCCGGCAGAGTCCGCGTGAGTTGACTCCGGGCCTCGACAACCTCGCCGTTGGCCAGGACGTGATGGGGATATTCGACCTCGTTGATTTTGAGCATGACCGGCACCTCACCATTCGCGTAAAACCGGAGTCAAGCGCCGCGAAAACTTTTGGTGAGATTGCCGGAAGCTACCTGGTGGTTCCTCCACCACCCCAAGCGGGCTGCCCGCTTGGGGACCCCGGGGCGTCGGCGAATTCATGCCGCGTGATCGTCAAGTTAATCGCGACGTATCCGCGGGGAGTTCGGGGGCGTTTAATGCGAGGCCTGTTGCCGTGGGGTGACTTGATCATGATGCGGCGGCAGTTGCTGAATCTGAAGCGACTTGCCGAACGATAGTTTTACTTGCCGATGACGCAATAAGGCGACGGCCTTCGCGGAAAGGTCGTCGCCTCATAAGACTTGTACGCCCTGTCTGCTACTACATCGCGACGATAGATATTTCACCGATACTTATCAGGCAATGCCGCTGCACGCGTAGACCCGCATGTTTGAGAACATGCTCGACCATCCAAACATCAAGTTCCTGCATAATTGCGACTATCGTGAAGTCAAAAAGTTTGATTTAATCTCTGCGTTAAATCTGCGTTTCTCTGCGTCTTGCTCTGCGGTGAACCCTGGCCGCGAAAAGCTCACCGCGGAGCCGCAGAGGCCGCAAAGGCTGCGCAGAGGAGATCTGAAATTAAGCCGCCACCGCCGGAGCACAGACGATGAAGGAAGATTCAGACGACACAATGCGGAAGCGGAGGATCAGTCTGGTGGACGGACGTTACTTGATCTTCTACACGTTTGACCGCGAAGACGCGTCTTCCGAGGCTAACGTCGGGGAACAGCCGCCGGCGCCGGAACGTCTACCGCAAAGGGAAGAGAACTCCCGTGTCTGAACTACGCTGGAACCCATTGCTGGGCGAGTGGGTGGCGACCGCCGCGCAAAGGCAGGACAGAACGTTTCTGCCTCCGGAAGATTTTTGTCCGCTGTGCCCGACTGAGACCGGCGGATTTCCCACGGAGGTTCCTGAGAGCGACTACGATATCGTTGTTTTCGAAAATCGTTTTCCGAGCCTACGATCAAATCCGGAAATTCCTGCCGTTGAAGCCACCGATCTGTATCCAGTTCGTCCCGCGCAAGGTGTCTGCGAAGTCATTGTTTACTCTCCCAATCACAACTCGTCGCTAGCGAGAGAGTCAGTCGAGCAGATCTACAAACTTGTGCGGGTCTGGACCGATCGTTTTCGCGAACTGGGATCACTGGACTTCGTTGACTACGTTTTCATATTTGAGAATAAAGGCGAGCAAATAGGCGTCACGCTGCACCATCCGCATGGCCAGATCTACGCTTACCCTTTTATTCCGCCGCGCATCGAGCGGGAACTTGAGCAAGCGACCGAACATCGGTGCCGCACGGGCCGATGTTTGTTCTGCGATGTAATTGTTGAAGAGCGCCGCGAGCGAAGGCGCATCGTCGCCGAGAATAATTCTTTCATTGCGATTGTTCCTTTTTTTTCGCGCTGGCCCTATGAAACCCACATCTATTCCACTCGCCACTTTCAGTCTTTAACTGATATGTCCTCCGGCGAGCAGAAAGATCTCGCGGCCGTGTTGAAAGTTGTCCTGGCTGCCTTTGATAAACTCTTCAACATCTCTTTTCCCTACATGATGTGCATGCATCAACGGCCAGTAGACGACGGCTCATACGACCACTACCACTTTCACATCGAGTTTTATCCCCCTCTAAGAACGGCAAACAAATTGAAATACCTGGCAGGCAGTGAAACCGGCGCCGGCATGTTTATTAACGACACGTTGCCGGAGGAGAAAGCAGCAGAGCTCCGGTCGCACGTAGAGCCCGTTGCCTGGGTCGAAGCTAAGAATGGCTAACATTGATGCCGGCGGGCTGCACAGAGCCTTCCGTGAGTTATATGGAAACCCGGCCCGGCTATTCTCTGCGCCTGGCCGCGTCAATTTGATTGGCGAACACACGGACTACAACGACGGTTTCGTTTTACCAATAGCAATTGATCGTCGAACCTTCGTCGCGGCGGCGCGCCGCAACGATTCGCAGGTACGTGTGCATTCTTTCGATCTTGATCAGGAAGCAACCTTTGATTTGCGCAGGCGAAGTATCGAATCGAAAGATTGGCTACGATACATAGAAGGAGTTGCTCGCTTATTACAGGAGATGGGTTTCGAACTCGCCGGCGCGGACATTGCAATTTCTTCGGCGGTGCCCATGGGCGCAGGCTTATCATCCTCGGCTGCGCTTGAACTATCAATAGGCCTTGCCTTTCTGAGACTAGCGGAACGCGAAGTCGATCTGGTTCAACTGGCCCTGGCTTCGCAAAAGGCCGAGCACCTTTATGCAGGGACGAAATGCGGCATCATGGATCAGTTGACTGTCGCCTTCGGACAAAAAGATCACGCGCTCTTGATCGATTGCCGTTCTCTTGAAGTAACGCCAATTGAACTAAACCTTTCTGAGTACTCAGTTGTGGTTTGCAATACCAACGTGAAGCACGAACTCGCTATGTCCGCGTATAACGAGAGACGCGCGGAATGTGAAAGAGGCGTGGCACTCTTGCGCGAAAAGATGCCTCAAATCCAGGCACTGAGAGATGTGAATGTGGCTGAATTTGATGAGTATGCGAACTTATTACCTGAGCCAATACGCCGCCGCTGCCGTCATGTGGTTACGGAAAACGACCGTACACTTCGCGCTGCTGATGCATTACGCAAGGGGGACGTCAAGCAGTTTGGAAATCTAATGCTGCTTTCGCACAGATCATTACAAAATGATTATGAAGTCAGTTGCCGTGAACTTGACGTGATCGTTGAGATCGCAATGTCATACCAGGGAGTGGCGGGAGCTCGAATGACGGGTGGAGGCTTCGGTGGTTGCACGGTAAACCTTGTTCGGCGTAATGCCGTCGTAAGCTTTCGCGAGTTCGTCGAATCCGCCTACCAGCACGCCACCGGACGGCAAGCCACCAGCTATGTCGTTAAGGCGGATGACGGCGTCAGCGAAATACTGGACGACTGGAAAACTTAATAATGTTTTTGGTTCTTTTGCATCCGTCCTGGAGATCATTCTAACGATGTCCATTGAAATTAAGGGAATACCTCGGCCTAAATATCGCGTCCAATTCGTTCGTGGTGAATGGATGAACCTGAAGGTAATTCGCTTAGCGCCCACCGCACCAACTACTTTGGTGAAGCCAGGTCCTTGATTTCAGAAGTGGTGAGCCGAGCAGGACTCGAACCTAACCGGAAAGTCTATCCGCAAGCTGGGAAGAGGTGATTGGGGTTGAGGCAGAGCTTAATTTGAAATTGATCGGTAATTAACCAGATGACGAGAAGAGGATTCATTTTGTCTGAGTTGATGATTTTGTTTCTTCATGAAGTTAAGTTGACAATACCGTTGGAACCCTGGGGAAGCACTCCGTTTTAGATTGGCGAACTCGTCTCCTGTATTCTCACTGGGCGGTTCTCGTTGAACGACAAAGTGGCAGCCGCGCTCGCCTGTAAAGCGGCCACGCCATCGGCGCATGAAACGGCTGGCGGTTTGCTTCGCAAAACGTTTTCCACAAAATCCTGGAGTTGAGTGATGTAAGCCTGTTCGAAGCGCTCGGTGAAATAAGGCACGGTGTCATGGCAAATTCCCTCTTTGGTCATGACCAGAATCGGCGTTTCGCGCAGATACCCGATTTTTATAGTACCTTCAGTTCCGAGGATTTCGGTGCGGATGTCGTAGCCGTAAACGCCGTTCCGGCTCAGATCAATCACGCCCAGCGCGCCACTAAGGAAATAGAGACTCGTGATGGCGTTATCAATGTCCCCGATTTCTTTCATTTCGGGGTACGCGAGTGTTCCGCCGATGCTGTACACGCTGGCTATGTCACCCATGAACCAGCGCGCAAGATCGAAATCATGAATGCCGCAGTCTACTAGTAACCCGCCGCTGTGTGTTGGGTCAAGATACTCGAGGCTGGGACGGTTCGGATCACGCGAGGATGATTTAAAGACCACCGGCGTGCCGATCGCACCCTCCTCAATCTTGCGCTTGGCTGCGACATACCCTTTGTCGAAGCGCCTCATAAAACCCATTTGGAAGAACACGCCCGCCTGCTCCACGGCGCGGTGCATCGCGCGCGCCTCTGCCAACGAAATTGACAAAGGCTTCTCGCAAAAGATCGCCTTGTCGTATTTCGCTGCTTCCAGCACGATCTCTTTATGCGTGCTGGTGGGACTAACAATGACTACGGCCTCGACCTCTTCATCCGCGATCAAATCTTGATAGCGGCTATACCGTTTGGAGATGCCCAACTGCGCGGTCAGTGATACAGCGGCAGCTTCGTTCACGTCGGACACTGCCACGAGCCTTGCGCCGGCTATGCGGCCGGTAAGATATTTAGCATACGAGCTGCCCAGTCGGCCTAACCCGATCAAGCCCAAGCCTAAGTTTTTACCCATACGTACTCAGCTCCTACTCGTCTCTTGGACATTAGTGCGACTGTTTCGATCAGTGACCGGACCGGCTATTGGCGATTTTGTAACCCTCCCCAAAAACCGGACCATTGAAAACTAGAGGTTTCCGGGCGAGTATGACGCCAGGAGACTCAAATGCGAAAGAGCAAATTCAGCAGTGCCCAAAGCCTTGGTTGTCTTGAAAGGCGCAGCGACGGCGGAGGACATTATGGATTTCGGCTGAGAGCGCGTTGCGTTTCACAAGCGAATCCGCCGCGTGGAATTTGTGAGTGAAATACCGAAGAGCCCAGCCGGGAAAATTCTGCGCCGAGTGCTGGTTCAGAGAGAGAGAAGTAACACCCGGCCTGCCATTTAGTTCCAATTTGCCGTGATCCAATCAAGCGTCGGAGCAAGATCATAGTCGCTTGCCGTCTTGACCAGTTCGGGAACCGCTTTCCAGTCGTCGAGCATTGTCTGCCGAACCAGCGGCGGGTTAAGCCGCCAGTAACGCGGCCCCAGCAAATGCTTGCTTAGTGTATGGTCCGCCTCAACAACGCCATCGAAGAGAATATTTAGAATCGGCTCGGAGGGAGAGTGAAAGGGATTGAGCATCCATTGCACCGCCCCCCAGCCAGTGGTGTTGATCTTAATGATGCTCGGCGTCAGTCCCGTTCCAATTGACAGCAAACAAACATCCTCGAGTTCCAGCTTGGGCTCCTGATGGCCCAGGGCAATGGCAATCGCCGCCGTGCTCGGATTATTTGCCATCATCCCACCGTCAATGTAGCCCTGGTGAGACGGAAAGAAAGTTGGCGCCGCCGCGCTGCGCAATGCAACATCGACGACAAACTCGTCCAGGAACGGCGAGCCCGGGAAGTTATGAAAGAAGATTGGGTACCAATCGTTTTCTTTGCGATCGTCAAGCTCAAAGGAAGGCGCCATCATTTTATGTTTTGTGAGGTCGCCGAGGCGCGGATTGCCGGGAAAATGCGTTTCCAGGAGAGCCTGGAAGTTTGCATTGCTATACTTTGGTCGAAACCAGTTGAAGTGAGAGGGCGAGAAAGCAGACTTGAGGTTCTCTTGTGAATAGAAACTAACGAGCGTATCCGCCGAGAGCCCCGAGGCTAGCGTGCTGGCGACGACCGAGCCCGTTGAAGTTCCGGCAAAGAGGTCAACCTGTTCAAGCAGAGTGGGAAAGTGATCGACAAGCCGCTTGACGAGCGTCGCCATTAGTGAACCTCTGACGCCCCCGCCGTCGAATGTCATGATTCGATATTGTGACATAACTGAATGCCTCCGTCTGTCCAGGAATTAACGATCTCGAACCTCCACGAAAACGTAAACCCGAATTTCTGGCCCATGTGACTCCTTAAGTGTGAACGCTTGAGGTGCGCTAAAGGAAAAGTTCGAGGAAATTTGAGTTTCAATTCCAATTACTGTTCACCAGAGTTGTATTTTGCTTAGCAAATAGTGGTGAGCCGAGCAGGACTCGAACCTGCGACCCACTGGTTAAAAGCCAGTTGCTCTACCAACTGAGCTATCGGCCCACAAAAAACAGTCTTGAATCTGGAGTCTAGAGTCTCCAGCCTAAACTTTCAAGTTGCGAAATATCCCGGCTCACGACTCACGACTCCAGACTCCAGACTCCAGACTGAAGGACTAATCGTCGAGCCATCGGCCAACGGCGGAGTCCTTGACGACGATTGTTTGCGAGCGTTCTGGTCCGGTCGATACCAGTCCGATCTCGACGCCGATTTTCTGGGAAAGAAAGTCCACGTAACGCCGCGCGTTTACGGGAAGAGAATTCATCTCCGTCATTCCCACTGTCGAAGTTTGCCAGCCGGGCAAGGTTTCGTAGACGGGCTCGATGCGGCGCAGATCCTGGGAGACCGCAGGAAAGAATTCACAGATGCGTCCATCCAACTTGTATCCCGTGCAAACCTTTATTTCTTCCAGCGCGTCGAGCACATCGAGCTTTGTCAGTGCGACTGACGTGAAGCCATTGATTTCAGCCGCGTAACGCGTGGCGAAAGCGTCAAACCAACCGCAGCGTCGCGGCCGTCCCGTTGAGGCGCCGTATTCACGTCCACGCTCGCGAATGAGTTGACCCATTTCCGCTTCGCCTTTCAGCATCTCTGTGGGGAAGGGGCCTTCACCGACGCGCGTGGTGTATGTGCGCACAATGCCCAGCACGCCCGTTAAACGATTCGGCGCCAGACCGGTGCCGACGATTGCGCCGCCCGCGATCGTGCTGGATGAGGTAACGAAGGGATAGGTTCCGTGATCGACATCCAGCAAGGTAGCCTGCGCCCCCTCTAACAAAATCGACCGACCTTCAGTCGCCGCTACATTCAGGAAGTGTGTAGTGTCGCCAATGAACGCGCCGAGCCGTTCAGTCAGACGCGACATCTCGGCAAAGATTTCTTCGGCGTCCAGTTTCTCGCCGCCGTAAGCCTCGATAATGCGGTTGGCATCTTCGAGATTACGTTCAATGCGCGAGCGCAAAACCTCGGGGACCAGGGCATCGGCAGTACGGATGCCACGGCGGCCCGCTTTGTCTTCATAGGCTGGTCCAATCCCGCGCAGGGTTGTGCCGACCTTCTCGTTACCCAGCCGTTCTTCACTCGTGTGATCCAACGCGCGATGGTAGGGAAGTATCAGGTGTGCGCGCGAACTGATCTTGACTCGCTCGGGAGAAACTTCGATGCCCTGGGACATCAAGCGATCGGCTTCCTCAAAGAAAGCTTTCGGATCGATCACCATGCCATTGCCAAGCACACACGTCTTGCCGCGATGCACTATTCCCGAAGGCAGCAGATGCAGCACGAACGACCGTTCGCCAACCTGTACAGAATGCCCGGCGTTGTGGCCGCCCTGGTAGCGCGCCACGATGTCGAAATGTTCGGCAAGCAGATCGACGATCTTGCCCTTGCCTTCATCACCCCACTGAGCCCCTATGACAACAATTATTTTTGACATGGAAAAGAAGCAAACAGTAAACAGTAAACAGCAAATCGAAATTAGTAAACAGTGAACAGCAAACGGTGAACAGCTTTTAGTTTCTACCGAGGTTCTGCACGTTTGCTTATTTTTGGATATCCGCAAAACAGCGAAATTCCGGATTTCGCTGTTTACTGTTTACTGTTTGCTAAACAGACGGCAGGCGCGGACTAACCATCAAGAAATCCGCGCCTGAATTTAGAAAACGGAAGATTACGCTGTGGCTGCGCCGGCTACGTGTTTGTCAATCATGCGCGAGATTGCTTCCTTGGAAGTTGCCCCCACGACGCGCTCTTCTTCCTTGCCGCCCTTGAAAAGAATCAGCGTGGGGATTCCCTTGATTCCGTAACGTTGTGAAATTGACGGGTTGTCGTCAACATTCACCTTCACGACGCGCGCATTAGCCGCATATTTTTCCGCGACTGCGTCGACAGTAGGCGCCAGCATGCGGCAGGGGGCGCACCATGCGGCCCAAAAATCTACCAGCACGGGCTTGTCTGACTGCAAGACATCCGCTTCAAAACTGCTATCACTAACTTCAGTAACGAGTTCGCTCATTTAAATCGTTCTCCTTTTTTCCAACCTTAGTTTCGGCCAGATTAACTCAGACAAGTCAGCCGCGCTGAATTTTCAGTTATCAGTGCGATAGGGTAGTTCTATTATTTCCTGGTAAAGCTGCGTGTATTTCTGAGCGGCCGCCTCCCAGGAATTATCCATGGACATGCCGTTCAGTTGAATCTTCTGCCAAACGTCAGGCTTGCTATAAAAGTAAAGGGCTTCGCGTATTTTTTCAAGCAGCGCGCCTGCCTTGTACTCGCGAAAC
The DNA here is from genome assembly GCA_002427845.1 of Chloracidobacterium sp. UBA6041. GTDB lineage: Bacteria > Acidobacteriota > Blastocatellia > Pyrinomonadales > Pyrinomonadaceae > PSRF01. The sequence continues at coordinate 10,111 of DIYZ01000184.1, forward strand.
TTAAAACCATTTCCGGTTTCCCGAGCAGGATCGAAATCTTCTACTGTATCGTCGAGGCCGCCAGTGGCTCGCACAACCGGGACGGTGCCGTAACGCATGCTGTACATTTGGTTGAGTCCGCAAGGCTCGTAATACGACGGCATCAGGAACATGTCCGCGCCCGCCTCGATCTGGTGGGCCAGTGGCTCGCCTGCATAGCCCTTGTAAATCCCGACCTGTCGCGGCGTGCTATCGTGCCAGCGCTGCAGAAAGTCTTCATACTCCTTTGCCCCGGCGCCCAACGCAATGAAGAAGGAACCTGTTTGCACGATTGCGCCGGCAATCTGGCGGATCAGGTCGTAGCCCTTCTGCGAAACTAACCGGGAAATGATTGCGATGATCGGACGATCAAGGTCTTCGGGCATTCCGAACCTGCGCAGCAGATCCTGTTTGCACTCGCGCTTGCCCGTTAAGTCTGCCGCGGAGAAGTTTGCGGCAATGTGTGGATCGGTTTCCGGATTCCAAATCTCGTAATCCACGCCATTAGTAATACCCGCCAGGCGGTTGCGACGCGCGCGTAGTAACCAGTCGAGTCCGGAGCCATGTTCCGGAGTTTGAATTTCCTCTGCATAACGGCGGCTCACGGTCGAAAGTGCATCAGCGGAGATAAGCCCGGCTTTCAGCGCTGAGGCGACCCCCTTGAGCATGAAGTCGTCTTTGTCGGGAGATTCGCCGAACCCCAGCCGCCACAAATCGTTCGGGTCAAACGCACCTTGATACGCCAGATTATGAATTGAGAAAAGCGTCCTGGTATTGCGAAAGAAATCATCATAACGGCGGCGCGCGCGCAACTCGATCATGGCAAAGCCGCAGGGCCAATCGTTGCCGTGCACGATGCCGGGTTGCCAATCGAGATGCTTGACGAGAGCCAATGCGGCGCGGGAGAAAAATGCGAAACGCTCGTGGTCGTTCGCATAACCATAAATGGAAGACGTGGCAAAATATTCCGGCGCGTCAATCAGGTAAGCCGGAGCTCCAACCGCATCGCTTTCATAGACACGCGTTGGCCTAATCTGGCCCCGCCATTCAACCGGGACGTCTTCAATAATCGAAGTACTAAGAAGGCTTCTATCAATCTGCTGGTAAAGCGGCAGAATGACGCGCGCATCAACCCCCTGTCCCTTTAGGGCTTTGGGAAGGGCCCCGGCAACGTCCGCCAATCCGCCCGTCTTCGCGAAAGGCACAACTTCAGAAGAGAGAATAGCAATCCGCATTACAAGAACGATGAATTATGAAGAATGAAGGATGAACGAAGAAGGATCAATCCAGAGGCAACGAAGACGGAGGGACAAGAACCATTCATCCTTCATCCTTCCGCCTTCATTCTTGCTTTTAGCTCTGCATGGAAGCGAGGAACTCGGCGTTTGACTTAGCCTTCTCCAGCCGCTCGAGCACCACTTCCATCTGCTCGACGGGAGATAGTGGATTCAACACGCGCCGCATCACCCAGATACGACTCAAGTCTTCTTTGCTGAGCAGCAGCTCTTCCTTGCGCGTGCCCGACCGCTGAAGATCGATTGCCGGGAAAAGTCGTTTATCACTGAGCCGGCGATCCAGGTGGATTTCTGAATTGCCCGTACCCTTGAACTCTTCGAAAATAACATCGTCCATGCGCGAGCCAGTGTCGATTAGCGCGGTGGCGATAATGGTCAGGGATCCGCCTTCTTCAATATTGCGCGCTGCACCAAAGAAACGCTTGGGGCGTTGCAGCGCATTTGAATCGATACCGCCGGAAAGTATCTTGCCGCTGGGCGGCACAACCGCGTTATGGGCGCGCGCCAGACGCGTGATCGAATCAAGCAGAATAACTACGTCGCGCTTGTGTTCGACCAGCCGCTTGGCCTTCTCAATAACCATGTCTGCGACTTGCACGTGCCGCGTTGGTGGTTCATCAAACGTGGACGAAATCACTTCACCGTTGACCGACCGCTGCATGTCGGTAACTTCTTCAGGTCGCTCATCGATAAGCAAAACGATGAGCGTCACTTCCGGATGGTTTTGCGTGATGGAATTGGCGATGGTCTGAAGCAGCATCGTCTTACCAGTTCGCGGCGGCGCCACAATTAACCCGCGCTGTCCTTTTCCCAGTGGCGTCACCAGATCGATGACTCTGGCGGATAGGTTCTCCTGCGTAACCTCCATCTTCAACATCTCGTCTGGATAAAGCGGCGTGAGATTGTCAAAGAAAACTTTCTCACGCGCCTGATCGGGAGACTCGAAGTTGATTGCTTCAACCTTGATTAGAGCGAAATAGCGCTCGCCTTCTTTGGGCGGACGAATCTGCCCGCTAACCGTGTCGCCGGTGCGCAGATCAAACTTTCGGATCTGTGACGGTGAAACGTAGATGTCATCCGGCCCGGGAAGATAGTTGTATTCAGGCGCCCGCAAAAAGCCGAACCCGTCCGGCAGCGTTTCGAGTACGCCCTCAGAGAAAATCAGGCCACTCTTCTCGGTCTGGGCTGCGAGCACTTTGAAGATGAGCTCCTGCTTGCGCATGCCAGTGGCGCCCGGCACGTCCATGCCTTTGGCGATACTGGTCAGCTTTGAGATAGACATCTCCTTGAGGTCGGCCAGGTTTAGAAAACCCTCGCCTCCAAAGTCTCGGCCATCTCGGCTCTCTTTTTCCGGGGCTTCGGCGGTGGCTACCGTGCCGCCGTTTCCTCCGTTATCGTCGTCGTGGTTCGCGCCCGAAGCGCGTGAACGTGTTCTCTGTGGCATATCAGTAGTTCCTAAATTATCTTTCTTTAACCGAGCCCTCGATGATACTAGCGGCCAGGTTGGTTTTGGGTCTTGGAAATTTGAGAAAAAGGAAAAGGTTGCGGAGCACACCAACGGTCCCCGGCGGGCTCGCGGAGCCCGGCCGTCATTCGCGAGGCTACAACACGACTTTCTTCAGAAATGTTATGCAATTTACCTCGATGTCGAGTGGGTCACCAGCAATATTTGATGCGGCGTAACCCGCCATTCGTGGTCTAGACTCAGGTTAACAATAAAGGGGCTTTGAGAATTGTGATGCGGCGCCCGAGTTTTATTGCGGAAGCATTCTAATTATCCGCAGCGTCTAATCAAGGCCAACGTGGTTGAAATCAGCTAATGCGCTCTCGATTGCCCGCCAAACTTCGTCACGACCGCGTCTGGTCTTAGCGGAAAAAGCAACCACGCGATCCTTGCTGAACACGCGTTTGACGCGTCCCAAACTCTCTCTCAACTCATTGTTGGATAGCTTATCGGATTTAGTGGCAACAATTAATCGTGGCTTTGCACTATGCTCAAGCCATTCGTGAAGCTGCAAATCCAATTTTGTGGGTTCGTGGCGCGAATCTACGATGTGAATTGATAGCACAAGCTGCTGCCGCTTGGCAAGGTAGCTGGTGACCATCTCACCCCAACCGGATTTTATTGCTTTCGGTACGCGAGCATACCCGAAACCGGGGAGATCAACAAAACGAAATCGTTCGTTAATCAAAAAAAAATTTAGCGACTGTGTTCTGCCCGGAGTCGAGGACGTACGCGCCAGACCACGAACCGAGAGCAGGGAATTGATCAGGCTCGACTTCCCGACATTCGAGCGTCCCATAAAAGCAATCTCAGGAAGCGGGCCGCCGGGCCAGTCAGCTGCCGTGAAGCTGCTCTTAATAAATGCTGCGCTCGTGGCCTTCATTCTTCAACGAGAGCAGTTGACGTTGCGGCTGCCCACTTATTTCCTGGATTGTCGACCTGACTTACGCCTGTGCCGCCTGAGCTTTCGCCGCACGCTCGGCGCGCAGCTCGGCGAACTTCTTCATGCGCTCCCTCAAGGCTGTTATTTTTTCGTCAGCGTTTGGAATTCGCTTCACCAGCGTCTCGAGGTTGCGCAGGAAATCCGGGTTCCCAAACATTGTGCGGACCTCCTCAATAACTGGAGCAATCTTCGCATAGACAAACATGTGCTCGCCATTCGTTTCATTGAACAGCTGCTCATCGATGGCGCCGTTGTTGACCATCGCGGCCGCCATGTCCCAGTAGGACACTACCATGCGATAGTGGCCGCTGTGCTCGCCTAACAGCACTTCCGTAACGTCCTGAATGCTGGTGGGGTTGAACGTAAAGAACCAGTTACGGGCCTCACGCATTGTCGCCTCGCGCCGGAGGTCGTAAAGCTTCAAAATCAAGTCTGCGTCCTGCTGTTTGCTCATTGCATTCTCCTTGGGGTAATCGGTTGAGTGGTTCTAGATTGAAAGACGAAGTTCCGAGTTCAACCTTCAGGTTACGGCCGAAACCGCAAGCTAAAGCTTGACCTCTAAACCGCTTGAACTTTCGCTTATTAACTCAAACCGGGGTTAACTTGTCTGAATGCCTTGCGTAGGCTGCTCCGTTGTCCAGAGCGGCGGCGTCTTAGCTTCATCTGTGGCCGCGGCATCAGTGGGACAGGCTTCCTCAAGCGCCAGCGCCAGCACTTCGTCAATCGTTTCCACGAGATTGATGCAAAGCGCATTGCGAACTTCTTCGGGAACCTCGGGCAGATCCTTTTCATTATCTTTAGGCATTATGATGGTATCGATGCCAAAGCGGTGCGCTGCCAGCAGCTTCTCTTTCAGGCCGCCAATCGGAAGCACGCGGCCACGCAGGGTAATCTCGCCAGTCATTGCCACATTTTTTCGCACTGCAGCGCGAGTTAGCGCCGACGCCATCGCGGTCGCCATCGTAATCCCTGCCGATGGGCCATCCTTGGGAATGGCGCCTTCGGGAATGTGGATATGAAGATCCCGTTTGCGGATGATGTCCACACTCATACCCAGACGCTCCGCACGAGCTTTAATACACGTCAAGGCCGCTTGCGCGGATTCCTGCATGACGTCGCCCAGCTTGCCGGTCAACATCACACCGCCGCGCCCTTTGGTAAGCGTTGCCTCAATCTGCAAAACCTCGCCGCCAATTTCTGTCCAGGCAAGTCCGGTTGCCAGGCCCACTTCGCTTTCCGCGGCGACCCCTTGCTGGCGAAACTTGATAGGCCCCAGCATTTCGCGCACGCGCTCGGCGTCAATCGTGTCTTTGAAATCTTCCGCGACGTTTTCTGAAACGAAGCGACGCGCAAGTTTGCGGCAACAAGATCCAATCTCGCGCTCGAGATTGCGGACGCCGGCTTCCCGCGTAAAGTGGCGAAGGATTTCCAGCAGACCTTCGTCAGTGAAATCAAGCTGCGCAGGTTTCAAACCATTAGCTTCGGCTTGCTTTGGTACCAGATGGCGTTTGGCAATTTCCAGTTTCTCGCGTTCGGTGTAACCGGAAAGACGCAGAATCTCGAGACGGTCTTGCAGCGCCGGAGGAATTGTATGAAGCACGTTCGAGGTGGCGATGAAGAAGACCTTCGAAAGATCGTATTCGACGTCGAGATAGTGGTCCTGAAAGGTATGGTTTTGTTCGGGATCGAGAACTTCCAGCAGGGCCGAGCTCGGGTCGCCGCGAAAATCAGCGCCAAGCTTGTCGACTTCGTCGAGCAACAAGACAGGATTAACGGTGCCCGCCTTTTTCATCATCTGAATAATCTGGCCCGGCAGGGCGCCGATATAGGTGCGCCGATGCCCGCGTATTTCCGCTTCGTCGCGAACGCCTCCCAATGACAAGCGAACAAACTTGCGGCCCGTGGCTCGAGCAATTGATTTTCCCAGACTCGTCTTGCCCACTCCCGGCGGTCCGACGAAGCAAAGAATCGACCCCTTGGGATTCTTCACCAGTTGACGTACAGCCAGGTATTCGAGGATACGCTCCTTGATCTTTTCCAGGCCAAAGTGGTCCTCATTAAGAACTTCTTCCGCCTTCGCCAGGTCCTTAATTTCTTTGCTCTTCTGTTTCCAGGGCACACTGACCAACCAGTCGATGTAGGTGCGCGAAACAGTGCCTTCAGCGGACATCGGCGGCATGGCCTCCAGACGATGCAGCTCCTGCATAGCCTTTTGTTTGGCCTCTTCAGACATGCCGACTTCTTCAATCTTTTTCTTCAGATCCTCAAGCTCCGCCTTTTCGTCCTTCCGGCCCAACTCTTTGTGAATCGCCTTGATCTGTTCGTTGAGGTAATACTCTTTTTGCGCCTTTTCCATCTGCCGCTTCACGCGCGTTTGAATCGAGCGGTCGAGTTGGCGCTTTTCAATTTCAAGTTCCAACAACTCAATCAAACGTTGCAGCCGCGCCTGCGACGAAAACAATTCCAGCAGTCCCTGTTTGTCTTCGACGGTTATGCGCAACTGAGACGCAAGAGCATCGGCGAGGTGCGACGGGTTCTGATTGCGCAGCGCAGTTTGCAGGGCATCCGTCTGGCTCTCTGGCGCCAGGCGCAGATGTTGTTCTACGAGCTGGCCGATTTTTTGTACCAGAGCATCCAGGCGAGTGCCTTCTTCATTAGCTACCGGCGCGCGTTTGACGAGGGCCATAAAGGCGCCGTCGGTGTTTTCCACGCGCACTGTGGTTGCACGTTCACGTCCCTCAACCACCACTTTGATTTGGCCGTTGTCCTGCTTCTGCGATTGCAGAATTCGACCGAGCGTACCCACGGCGTAAATTTGTTCGGGTGACGGTTCGTCAATGGTGGCGTCGTGCTGCGTGGCCAGGAAAATCGTGCGGTCAGCGGCGAGAGCCTGCTCGAGTGCGCGCACCGATCCCGGCCGGCCGATCTTGAAAGCAACTTTGGTGAAAGGGAAAATGACGACGTCGCGGATCGGCACCATTGGGTACCAGGCTACGTCGGCGGGAGCACGATCTGAGTATTCTTCCATAATTCCAGTGAACTGGTTTATCCGGCTTCTTGCAAGAAGGGCGAGCCGCTAAAACTGCCGTCTCGCCCCTTATTCTAAACGTCCAATTGTAGTTCATTTCCGACGCCTGCGCCACATCGGACAAACCGTTCGACCAACTTCAGTTTGCCGTCAGCTTTTTACCAGGATCTCCTGTTTCCCGATACAAACTGAGGTTTCGCACAGGGTCAGGCAGCAGCGCCATCAATACCCGTTAAGCTCTCGCCGGGAATGGCGCGCCGCCGTTCCACCATTTCGCTGGTAATTACAAACTCTTTCACTCTCTTTTGCGAGGGCAGGGTGTACATCGCGTCCAGCAGCAGCTCTTCCAGGATCATCATTAGTCCGCGGGCACCGACTTTCCGCTCGACCGCCTGGCGCGCAACTAACTTTAACGCATCTTCCGTGAACTTCAGCTTCACATTGTCAAAGTCAAACTTCTTTTGATACTGCTTGACGAGCGCATTCTTCGGCTCTGTCAGAATCTTAATCAGCGCGCCTTCATCGAGCTCATGGAGCACGCCACAAACAGGCAGCCGTCCGACAAACTCAGGAATCAAGCCAAACCGGATAAGATCCTCGGGCTGGACTGCCGCCAGCGCTTCCGCGTGACGATGGCGACCGGTCTTCACTTCCGCCTGGAAGCCGAGGGACTTATTGCGTAGCCGCCGCTCGATCACTTTCTCAAGACCAACGAAGGCTCCGCCGCAAATGAAAAGAATGTTCGACGTATCGATGGGGAAGAATTCCTGATGCGGATGTTTGCGTCCGCCCTGCGGCGGAACGTTCGCAATGGTTCCTTCGAGAATTTTCAACAACGCCTGCTGCACGCCTTCACCGGAAACGTCTCGCGTAATGGAGGGGTTTTCATCTTTGCGGCAAATCTTATCGACTTCGTCTATATAAATAATGCCTTGCTGCGCGCGTTCAACGTCTCCGTTCGCTGACTGCAGAAGTTTCAGGATGATGTTTTCCACGTCTTCGCCGACATATCCGGCTTCGGTGAGCGTGGTGGCATCGACGATCGTGAACGGCACGCTGAGCATGCGCGCAAGCGTCTGCGCAAGCAGCGTTTTGCCGGTGCCCGTCGGCCCAATCAGCAGGATGTTCGCTTTTTGAATTTCAACTTCCGAGCGTCGACGTCCGAGCTCGATGCGTTTGTAGTGCTGGTAGACGGCGACGGCCAGGCGCTTCTTGGTTTCGTCCTGACCGATCACATACTCGTCAAGAAAGTTTTTGATCTCACCGGGCTTCGGCAGCGGCGGTCGCGTGGCAACGGATTCGGCCTGCTGATCGTCGGTGATGATCTCATTGCAGATGTCTATACACTCGTTGCAGATGTAGACGGTCGGGCCGGCAATGAGTTTCTTAACTTCATTCTGCGACTTACCACAGAATGAACAGCGCAGCGTGTCGTCGGTTCGTCTAACCATATGTTAGGGGATCTCCTTGAGCTTCGATCGAACGACTCTACTTAGTGATAACCGCGGAGTTGCTGGAAAGGTCCGGGCTCGTAACCATCTGGTGATAGCGCTCGACGCACTCGTTACAAATAAAGGCGCTCTTGCCGATCATTTGTTTAGGAACTCCGGGTGTGCGCTGCGGAGTTCCGGAAACGATGTTTGCAACTTCGCCTTTGGATCTTCCGCAAAACGAGCAACTAAACCCGCGGGCTTTCATTTTGGCAATCATCGGCGTCCTCCGAAGGTGGTAGGCGCTATTCGCGGTGCGCGATCACCTCGTCTATTAAACCATATTCCTTAGCTTGTGCGGCAGACATTATTTTGTCGCGCTCGACGTCGCGCTCGACGGTTTCAAAGTCCTGGCCGGTATGTTTGGCGATAATTTGAGAGGTGAGTTCGCGCATGCGCAGAATTTCTTCCGCCTGGATACGAATATCGGTGGCTTGTCCCTGCGATCCGCCAGTTGGCTGGTGAATCAGTATCCGTGAATTAGGCAAAGCGAAACGTTTGCCCTTGGCGCCGGCGGCCAACAACAGCGCTCCCATCGATGCACACTGGCCAACGCAGATAGTGGTTACGTCCGGTCGGATAAACTGCATCGTGTCATACACCGCCATACCCGCGGTGATGGAGCCGCCGGGCGAGTTGATGTAGATGTTGATATCTTTCTCCGGATCTTCAGCTTCGAGGAAGAGAAGCTGCGCTACGATCAGGTTAGCAATCTGATCGTCAATGGGTGTGCCCAGGAAAATAATATTATCTTTAAGGAGCCGCGAATAAATATCGAACGCGCGTTCACCACGCGACGTTTGCTCGACGACCATCGGGACTAAAGCCATAGGATCTCATTAACCTTTCTGAACATGCCAAAGACAAAAGGATGAAGAATGAAGCAGGAAAGATGAAAAAAGTTCAGAGTCAAACTCTGCCCTTACCTCATCCTTCATCCTTCATTCTTCACCCCTTCTTCGCGCCACTCTTCGTCCGTTACTCGGGCGTTTTCAACTAAGAGGTCAAGCGCTTTGCGATTGCGCAACCTGTTCGCGATGCTACGTTCGCCCCCTTCCTTTGTCAAGACGCTGCGCACCTGCTCTATTGACTGTTGTGAGCCTCTAGCGAGCGCCTGGATCTCCGCTTCGATCTCCTCGTTTGCGACGTCAATCTTTTCTTCTTCGGCGATGCGCTCGAGCAGCATCGAGCCGCGCACATCCTGCTCCGCCTGCGCCCGCAACTCTTCCCGCGCGCCCTCCCAATTTATTTCCTGATTGCGCGGATCGACACCTCTTCCGATCATGTCGCGAACTACACTCTCCAGACGATAATTCGTCTGATGGTCGATGAGACTTTGCGGCACTTCAAACGGATGACCTTCGAGAATTTTTCTCATCAATTCAGCGCGCAGCCGATGGTTGGCCTCTTCTACCGCGCGATTCTCCAGGTCTTCGCGAATTTTGGCGCGTAACGTGGTCACAGAATCAAAATCTTCGCCCATGCTGCGCGCCCATTCGTCATCGAGTTCCGGAAGTTCTTTAACGCGAACAGCCGTCACCTTTGCGATGTATTCAACTTTCTTGCCCGCAAGTCCTTTAGACTTAAAATCCTCGGGATAATCAACAACAAACGTCTTTTCGTCGTCAGCCTTCACTCCAATCAGGTTGTCGGTAAACTCCTGCTGCACGCCCTTGCCGCCAAGTGTTACCTCGACGTCATCCGCCTTGATGTTTTCTTCTTCAGGGCGATCGATCGTATCACCGAGAAACTTTCCTTCAACATTAATGGTGACCGTGTCGCCAATTGCTGCCCCGCGATCTTCCACCGGCTGCATGGCTGCCGATGTCTCCCTCAAAGCCTCCAGCATTTCATCGACGTTTGCATCCGTGATTGGTCGAATTTGCCGGACTGCCTCGATGCCTTTGTATTCTCCCAGCTCAACTTTGGGCAGGACCTCAACATTTACCTTCACGGAAATCGGCTCTTCCCCGAATTTCTCCAGCGCTTCCGCGTTGTCGAGTTGAACGTCAGGCTCACCGAGAGCGTTGAGCTCATGCTTGTTTATGGCTTCGTTCACGGCCTCGGGAACAAGCTCTTGCAGGGCCTGAGCGCGAATCTCATTTTTGAAGCGCGTGCGCACGACGGCTCGTGGCGCATGCCCGGGACGAAAGCCGGGCACGTTTACCTGTTTCGCGTAGCGATCGCTGATACGGTCGTAGGTTTCGCGGACTGCCGCCTTTTCAATTTCAATTTTGATCTCCTTACGCGTTGGGGAGACATCAACAAATTCAGTCTTCATTAAACTACTGGGCCCGTTGGGATGTTTCACTCAACGGGCATCCTTCCTTCAAGAATGTGTCCGTAGTCAGTAGTCCGTTGTCAGTGGTTGCTTCTGCTCTTTTAGCTTGTTCGAGTCCGACTCCAGCACTTAGCTACAACTGACTACTGAACAAGTGGTGCGAAAGGGGGGACTCGAACCCCCACACCTTTCGGTACCAGATCCTAAGTCTGGCGCGTCTGCCAATTCCGCCACTTTCGCGCTTGCGCACCATTCCGACGTATTTTTCAAGTCGCAAAAAAGAATATCACGTGTGACTAGATTTAGTCATAGAGCCGTTGTTTCAACGTCTGCGCAGTCGCCGCTCCGTTAGGAGCCAAATATTTATAGAGTGCGCTTTCTTTTAACCACCCTTTCACGCGAAATGAAATGCCCGCATTTCATTTCGCGTGAAAACGCTGCAGAGAGGGAGCGTTTCTATAAATATCTCGCCCCTACGGAGCGAAATCCTGGAGAGCAAATAGGGGATAAGTTCACGCGACCCGATAGGTCGTTTTCTGTTGTCCGAGGAAATCTTTACCGGTTTCTTTGGTAATCAAGCCGGCGAGCTCCAACTCGAAATATGCGCGTTGAATCTCCCCTTTATCTACGGAAAGCTTTTGCGCCAGCGCTGCTGGTGAGGGAAGCGTTTCTCCGGAAGCTACGGCCTTGCTGCCAATTTGATTTTCAATTTGTTCGCGCACCTGTGCATATACAGGGCCCTTGGACAAGTCCTGTAGCTCGATGTTCATAATCATCTCTAGTTTGTAACGCAAACTGTTAGTTTGCGACCGCAAGCTAACAGCTTTGCGCTAAAGCGTTCGCGTCACTTTCGAGAGCGATCGAGGCTGGTCCGGATCCAGTCCTTTGGCGTCAGCCAGCAAGGCAGCGAATAGTTGCGCTGGGATTATATAGGGAATCGGCGCCACAAACTCGTCAATTTCTTTGGGCATGACGATCGCGCGCGAACAATCTCCGGCTGCTTCGAGGTCGCTGGTGATCGCCAGGGTGTCAGCACGCAATTCTCGCAATCGTTTAATCAGACTTTTCACGCCCGGCAGCATGACGCCTGGAGGCGCGAAAAGAATGACGGGGAAATGACGTTCAACCATCGCTACCGGTCCATGTAGAAAATCTGCCGAAGAAAAACGTTCGGCTACGACGTAGCAAGTTTCCATTAACTTCAGCGCCAGCTCATACGCGTTTGCATACGCGAGTCCACGGCCTACCACGACGCAGTTTTCCATGAAAACATAACGTTGGACCAGCTCAAGAATTGCCGGCTGTTGTTCCAGCGCGCGAGCGGCGAAGTCAGGAATTGCATCGTAGGTCCAGACGGGCCGGCTTTCGGCGAGTTCTGCCGCCAGCATGTAAAAGAGCATCATCTGCCCGGTGAAGGTCTTGGTTGCCGCAACCGATCGCTCACGTCCGCCATGCATCAGTAGCGTTTCGTCAACATAACTTACCATTGCCGACGAAGGTTCGTTTGTTATGCCAACCGTGTAGGCGCCGCAGGCGCGGGCGTTTTCAAGTACCTGGTTTATGTCTTCGCCGGCGCCGGACTGCGATACGCCGACGACCAGAGCATGTCGCAGGTTGAGTTTTGCGCCGTAGAGCGTGTGCACCGAAGGCGCAGAAAGCGAAACGGGAATGCCGGTAGTAATCTCCAGCAGGTAACGCCCAAACAGTGCGGCGTTATCGGAACTGCCTCGAGCTACGAGCACGATCAGATCGATCTCGCGCTGTTTGAGAAAAACTCCCAGGCGCGAGATCTTTGTGCGCTCAGCTTGAATGGTGCGAGCCAGCGCCTTGGGTTGTTCGGCTATTTCCTGAAGCATCAACGACAAGAAAGGGATTCCTTCCCCGAAGTAGTAAGACAGACATTCCTGTCTGTCTGATTCTAATCAACGCGAATGACAGGCAGGAATGCCTGTCCTACCTAAAGCCGGCATTGTATTCCCCGTCGATTTCGGTTAAATACGTACCGTTCTTGTCCAAGACCAGTTCCGGCATTTTTCTTTTCTTCAATGCTGAACACTTTAACACGAAGCGCGCAGATGCGTCCGTTGTTGCTTCTCGTCTCGATTGTCATCATCAGTTCGACCGCGGTATCGCAGAAGCCGCGCCCAGTTTCGTCAATTCAACTAATACCTCAGCCCAGACAAATGGTTGGGACTATTGTGGATTCTTTATTCGCGCAAGATATTTATTAAGGTCTAAAAGCTTATCCACTGATTACGCAGATAACGGTTCTTTAAGAGCCTGGAGGGGTGAACCAAACCGTAGAGAGGTTCTTTTCGGGTCCGCTTTTCGGCGTTTCTTGTTCCAATCTGTGTAATCGGCGGAATCTGCGGATTGATTAAATTGGAAAGGAGACACTCAAATGCCAACTTACATCACGCTACTTCGCTGGACACAACAGGGCGCGGCAGGGATAAAGGATAGTCCGAACCGTCTCGATGCCGGCCGCGAAGCGTTCAAGAAACTGGGGGCGGAAATCAAAGATGTCTATATGACGATGGGCCGCTACGATCTGGTCTGCGTAGTCGAAGCTCCCGACGACGAAACGGCTGCTCGCGCGCTGCTTTCGCTCGGAAGCAAGGGCAGCATTCAAAGCGAAACTCTGAAAGCATTCACCGAAGACGAGTACCGCAAGATCGTCGCATCACTCTGATTTCCAAGCGGTTGTTCAGGTAAGGGGTCAGATCGAAATCTTAGGCTAAATTGACCCGGGTTTACTGGGAGCGCGGGCGCCCGCTCTAAGATTAGAGCCCTAACCCAACACCTCCAACGCGGCTTTGCCGCCTTGCGTGCGGAAAGGCTATGGCCTTTCCGACCAGCACTTTTCCAATTTTGGTGAGGCGCAGTCTCATGAAGTTTAGGGGACACGCAGCGGAAAGCCGGAGGCTTTCCGCACGGAAGTCGGCAAAGCCGCGGGGATTTGAGGGATTCTATTGTCGGTGATAGCCCGGTCCGCGCAGTACGCGTCCGGCCAGGGCCTTCGTCCGGAGACCGTCGTACACGGTGAGTTGACCATTCACGATCACATGCTTGATGCCGTCGGGATGTTGATTAGGGTTTTCAAAGGTTGCGCGATCAAAAACGCGCTGCGGATCGAAGATCGTGATGTCGGCGTATGAGCCCACCTGCAATAACCCCCGATCCCGCAATCCAACACGCGCGGCCGGAAGGCCGGTCATCTTGTGTATCGCTTGTTCAAGAGTCAACAGATGCTCGTCTCTAACATAGCGACCTAAGATTCGCGGGTAGGTTCTAAACGCTATGTGACTTTCATTCAGCGCCTGCGTAGAATTCTGAGCGTGACAAACGAACGCGTAACACTAAAACAAATTGCAGCAGTAACCGGCGGAAAATTGACTGGCAACGAGGACGCTGTCGTAACCGACGTCACTCACGATTCGCGCCGTGCTGGTCCCGGTAGTTTGTTTGTGGCGGTCCGTGGTGGATTGTTTGATGCGCACAAGTTCGTCCCGCAGGTGATCGCAGAAGGCGCGGCCGGGGTTATTTCGGAGCTTGAGCCATCTACAGAATCACTCGCGAGATCTGAGACCGGGCCCTTTTCCTGGATTCAGGTCGAGGACGTAAGACGCGCAATGGCATTGGCCGCAGCCGCGGTCCACCATCATCCGTCACGCGAGTTACAACTCGTCGGCATCACCGGAACAAACGGCAAAACCACGACCGCCTATCTCGTAGCTTCGATTCCGGAAGCTGCCGGCGAGCCGGTGGCGATGACGGGCACAGTCGAGTATCGCCTTGGCCCAGAGCGGCGCAAGGCGGAACGCACCACGCCTGAAGCAACCGACATGCAGCGGATGTTGCGTCAGGCCGTGGAGATTGGTTGCAGAACGGCGGTGATGGAATGTTCTTCACAGGCGATGGATTTTCACCGCTGCGATGAGCTCGAATATGCGGTTGCGGTTTTCAGTAACCTCACGCGCGATCACCTGGACTATCACAAGACGATGGGGAACTACTGGTACGCCAAGCAGCGTTTGTTTGATGGCAGGTTGGGGTCGAGGCCGCGCGTGTCTGTCATCAACGTCGACGATCCTTATGGAGTGGAGCTTGCGGAGCGACTCGAAAAGGAAGGATTACGCGTCGCTCGTTACGCAGTTAGATCAGACGCGGACGTCACCGCGCGCGACGCGGAGTTTTCGCTTGAAGGCATGCGCTTCAAATTGAGCACGCCCGCGGGCGGACGCGAGTTTCATTCGCCTCTGGTTGGTCCGCCACACATCTACAACACGCTAGCCGCCGTCGCGAGCGGACTGGCCCTCGGCTACGAACTCGATGTCATCACACGCGCACTGGAAAAATGCGCCGGTGCGCCGGGCCGCTTCGAGCGCGTGCCGCATGATGGAGATTTTGCGGTGGTAGTCGATTATGCTCACAGCGACGACGCGCTGCTCAACGTGTTGCGCACGGCTCGCGAGGTGACGAAGGGGAAAATTATTACTGTCTTCGGTTGCGGTGGAGATCGCGATGGATCGAAGCGAGCGCCGATGGGTGAAGCGGCGGGCACTTTGAGTGATGTAGTGATTCTGACCTCTGATAATCCGCGCACCGAAGACCCGGAAAAAATTCTCGCGGATGCGGAAGTAGGAATTCAGAAGACGGGCAAGCCTTACCGAAAAATCGCAGACCGGCGCGACGCGATTCACCAGGCGATATCGGAAGCGAGTAGTGATGACCTGGTCTTGATAGCCGGGAAGGGACATGAAGACTATCAAATCATCGGCCGCGAAGTTTTCCACTTCGATGATAAAGAAGTTGCGCGCGAAGCGTTAGCAACCCGATCACGTTAGCCTGGTGTTCTTTTTCATGTGAGGCATCTCGCGAAAAAGCGAGCACGGCATGCCGTGCCCCTACGAGTTTTAGTCTGCCTGCGGATATCGTCGCGACCAAATCCAGTAAACCGGAAGACCGAGCGCAATCAAACCGACGCCGGCAATTGGGGGATTGCGCGCCAGCATTCCCAAACCTGAAAGCAAGTGTCCGTGCAGTATCAGCGCCGCGCCGTTCGCGGCGTCCTCGCGAACGCCCAGAAGAGTTGTACCAAGGATCAGTGCCGTAGCCAGCAGAAAAAGGAGTGGGACAACTGGATACCCCCAGGCGCGATAGGGACGCTCGGCGTTCGGCATTTTGCGGCGCAGTATGAACACGGCGGCGGTCACGAGTCCGTAAAAGATCCACAGACCGAAGATCGCGTAATCGGTCAAAATGTCGAACGAAGATGAAAACGCGATGACCAGGATGCAAGCCCAAATGGCCTGGACAATGAGAGCACCGGTGGGAACGTGTGTGCGCGGTGAGACCCTGGACAAACTGCGCAGGAATAATCCATCTCGCGCCATCGCGTAGGGAACGCGCGCGCCTGTTAGAATCGACGTATGAAGAGTGCCGAAAGTTGACGAGAGCAAAGCGGCGACGATGAAGCTGACCGCGAGCGGACCAAGAAACTGTTTGGCAACTTCCGTCGCGACCGACGACTTCGTCGAGATGCTCGCTATGTCAGTAGGCGAGAGCGCGTAAAAATAGGCAACGTTGGCGAGAAGATAAAGCGCCATGATCAGAATGGTCCCACCTATCAGCGCACGCGGAAGATTTCGTTCCGGATTTTGAACTTCTCCCGCAACCAGCGTTACGTTATTCCATCCGTCGTAGGCCCATAAAGCGCCGAGCATGGCCGCGATGAAGCCGCCAAAGCCAAATCGCGCGGCAGCGCTGACCCCTTCGCAGGCGCCGCCGACATTAGCCATCAACAGGTGTGACCAGTCAGCGCTACGAGCAAACAGAAAGGCGCCAATGCCGACAAATAAGACAAGCGCAATTTTGATTCCTGATAAAACTGTCGCTACGCCGCCGCTAACCTTGACGGCAAGACAGTTAATTCCTGTGACGATCAGGATCGACAGCAAAGCCACAACCTGTAGTTTTCCGAACGGTACCGGATGGCCCAACACCGTTGTCGAAAAGAAATCGCCGGCCAGCGCTCCGCCAATCATGATGTTGAGAAACAGGGCGAATTGAACACCGAGGGCGGCCTGAGAGCCGGCCTTGCCGATGAAAAACGACATCCAGCCGAACAGAAAACCCCACGGTCGACCGTATGCCTCGCGCATGAAGACGTACTCGCCACCAGCCTTCGGCATCATTGCCGCCAGCTCCGCATAACTTAAAGCGCCCGCCAGCGACAGCAATCCGGCAACGACGTACACCAGCAGCACCATCTTCGGAGTGCCGACGTTGCACGTCATGACGCGCGCTTTAAGAAAGACCCCAGTGCCGATGACGTTGCCAACGACAATTGAGATTGCCGCAATCAGCGATAATCCGCGAACGAGCTGAGTTTTGTTGACCGGTTGCATGTTCCTATCGGGCGAACCAATTCATTACTGGCGCCAATAGCAGGCAAATCAAAAGTATTAGGTTAGGTAACCGATATGTGATGGGGCTGTGGAGTTGAAACAAAAGCCTGACCCGCTGGTTCTCGTTTGCGGTTCGGTTCATGCTGCGCGCCTGGCTCGGCTTTTACCTGTGAGCGCGCCGGCAGCCGCTTCCCCGGTTACCACCGCTCCTTCCATGAAGCCTTGCCAATCCGCCAGATGCTCTCCCACAAAGAGCACCTTCCCATGCGGTTGTTGCAGAATTGGCCGCAGCTTAAACCATTGCCCCGGCCGATAAAAAGCATAAGCGCCTTGTGTGTAAACATCGCGCTGCCAGGCAACGGATTGAATATTGAGCGCAAACTTCGGCGCGTGCTCATTAAGAGGCAGAAGATCCTGCGTGATGATCTCGCTACGTCTCTGAGCATTCTGCGCCGCAAGCACATCGGCCTTTTCGCCAATAGCGTAACTGCAAAGGATGCCCTGCTTTCCTGGCTGAGTTTTCGTGCTGTGAAAATAGTAGTGCGAGGTGACATCACTAACGAGAGAGAAATCTTCCGCGCCCCAAAAGCGCTCGCGAAACAGAACACAGTTTTTTATGATGCGCGCGTACTGAAGCTTATCGGCGGCGGCGCTCTGCGCAGCCGGAAGCGGCGGATCGAATTTGATCTTATCCAGGGTGCGTGCCGGCACGGTACAGATACAGGCATCAGCAACAAAATTTCTGCCGCCGGCTGTCACGGTTATTCTGCCTCCTCTTTGCTTGATGTTTGCCACGGGCATACCTGTATGAATCGAGTCGTTGCCAATTCTGCCAGACAGCGCGTTTACCAGTCGCGAGTTACCGCCCTCCATCTTGTAGTCCATCTCATTGGCCGGGCTGGACTCGAAATACTCTGCCGCGGCCGCGTAAGCGGAAACCATCCGGATCGTCTCGCCGAAATCTGTGCTGTCTTGCAGATCACGCAGCAACAGGTCGTCTTCCGTGAAGCCTATCTCTTCCAACCAGGTCCACCAGTCATACTGATCCAACCGAAGTCGCTCTCTTGGTCCATAGGTGTGGTAAGTTTTTCTGAACTTCTCAAAAGCGGCTTTCGCCTGCGGCGAAAAATCCCATTGGCCAGGGCGCTTGACTACGCCGTCACGCATAAGCGAGGCTTCAAATCGATGGTCCTTTAGCGTGATTCCGAAATCGTGACAGAGGGCTTTCATGCGCTCGTGACTGTCGCCCACCCATTCGCCGCCAAGTTCGCAAATCAGCTCAGGATTCTCCTTAAAACCGAAAGAAAACACCCGACCACCAATGCGCTCTCTGGCTTCAAGAACAGTCACGTCCCAGCGGGCTTGCTTCAGGACGTGTGCCGCAGCCAGGCCTGAAAGACCGGCACCAATGACGATGCATGAATACGCGTGGCGTTGAACATAAGGACTAAAAACCAGCGGTGCTCCGACCGCGGCAACTCCCGCCGTTTTCAGAAATTCGCGGCGCGTCGGCGTCCGCGTTTCCGTCGGCCGCGTGTTTACCATAGGTCGTCCCTCAGCAGGTCTTCGTAAGTGTCGCGTTTGCGGATCAGATCCGCTTTACCGTCTTCCCGGATCATTACTGCCGCGGGTAGTGGCCGGCCGTTGTAATGAAACATTTGCGCCAGCGAATACGCGCCGCAGTTGAGCAGCGCTAAAACTTCGCCCGGCTGCACATTCGCCGGGAGTTTCCGGTAATCAGGCAAACGACCGCAGCGCTCGATATCGAAATAGACATCACCGGAATCGCACAGTGGTCCAGCAACCTTGTAACTACTCTCATGCGGTTCACCGGCGCGCGTTGCCGAGATGGTGTGGTAATACCACTTGTAATTGTTCATCGAGAGCATGATGTTGTAGCCGGCATCCGTCAGCAACCAGACGTCTCCCGTTTCCGGCCGCTGTTTCATGTTCAAAACAGTCGTGAGCACCTGGCCCGCGTCCGCAATCACGCTACGCCCCGGCTCGAGCAGGATGGCCGTCTTATCGAGCAGATGTTCCGCTTCCGCCGCGCGAGCTGATTCGCGCGCGACGCGTAACGCTTCCGCAAGAACGACCGCAGGTTCGAGATCCGCGCCGAGCATGTCGCGTTCATGTTTCGGAAGCTGATCAGCCTGCGAGCGATCGCGAAGATAGTTCACCGGTATACCACCGCCAAGATTGATGTGCTCGAGCGTGTGGCCCGTCTCCCGGTGAATTGCCATGAGGTGTTCCCACATGCTGCGAAACGCTTCTGCGAAAGGCTCGACGTCCGGCGTTTGCGAGCCGACGTGTATATGAATGCCGCAAACATGTATTAGTTCGGGGTGTTGTAGACTTCGTCGAAAAGCCTCCAGCACTTCGGATGACGAGATGCCAAACTTCGAAGTCAGCAAAGCCGTTTGCAAACCCAAATGCGAACGAGTGCCGATTTCGGGAACGAGTCGCAAGGCAATGCGCGCCGGTTTGGCCACCTGACCAGTGGACGCCGCCACTCGTTTTACCGCTTCCTCAACCAATCCGATCTCGTAAATGGAATCGACATTGATGGCATAGATACCGGCGCTGACGGCGTCATCCAGTTCGCCGGCACTCTTGCTCGTGCCATTGAATATGATTTGATCGGGCCGAAAACCGATGCGCAAAGCCTTGAAGAGTTCGCCGCCACTATTTACCTCGACGTCAATGCCCGACTCGAGCACCGTGCGGAGCACAGCCATATTCGAATTTGCTTTTGAGGCATAGAAAAACCGTATCGAGTGCTCGACCGATGCAGCAGCCGATTTGAGCCGCTTGATGTTGGACCTAATGCGCGGCTCGGAAAAAACAAAAAGCGGCGAATCGTATTTACGAACCAGCTCGAGCGCATCGGCGCCGTTGATATTCAGGTGGCCATCGTGCACCTCAAGGTAGTCGGGAATGGCCCAGGCGGGAGTTGCAGTTGCTAACGTTGAAGACATGTTCCTAAATTTCTCGGCAGACCTAAGATGTTACTAATGAATTCGAGCGAAGATAGACCGGTGTAAAGGTTCGGTCAAGTTTTGGCTGTTGATTCACGTCTGGCGATAGCCAACAGCTGCGTTAAGAGCGCGACGTTTACAGAAGTGCCGCATTATCATGTTAAGGCAGCGGTGATTAGCCGCGATCGCAACCAATCACCGCTGCCATTAAGAAGCGATTCAATCTATAAATATGATGCGCCTGGGACCTTCGGCCGCGTACTCCCAGGCTTGGCACGATTCCCTGGCAGACGGCGTCGTTCTCTTGCCTCGGGCCCACTCACGAATCGAATCTGACGTCCGCCAATCGCCCCGACCTATTGGAGAGTGAAACCAATCAGCGGATTTCCGTAGAAACCGTCGGTCTTAGCGGCAGCCGCATTCCACTTATCCACAGTGCCCATCACTTTCACGGGAAGAATCACTTTGTCCGTGCTGATCTTGTTTTGTTTGGCGAGGCCATTGTCGGTGAACTCTCCGTTGGCGATCGTAAACTTAGTTTCGCGCACCTGGTCACCTTTGTAGAAAACTTTGACCGTGTACTCGCCCGGCGATTGATTAATGTAGATTTTGTTTCTATTAGATGTTTGGTTTCTCGCCTCTGGACCCGTTAGGAAGAGAAGCTTGTTGTACCATTTGAACTCGAATTGATTCCACATGAGCGCCGGATTATTCCCCGCGTTTTTCGGAAAACGACGTTCAGCAGAACTCACATTCCGCCGTCATCAGTCGTGGCGAGCTGCTGTCCGTTATGGTAAATGCGGGCTTCGAGGTCTTCGGATTTGACACCGCCTTTGAACCACATCCGAATCAGAGGTGTCGCTGCTCCTAACGACCAATCCTCAAGGTCGGCGTAGCCGATGGGCAGGTTCCAGTCCTGATCGACGTAGAAGTCAACTAAGTTTCTGTAACGCGCGTCGGTGTTGTCGGGTTTGTATTTGATGACTTTGAACTTGCCCTGAAGCGCGACTTCGTTATTCTTCATGTTAGTGATCTTCAAACCAAACGTTCCGGGCGTAACGATGGCTTTACCCTGGTCCTTGTCACTCACAAATTCACTCTCGATCAGATAGGGTGTTCCTGTGCCCTTCTGCTCTAAGGTTTCGCTGTACCAGGGCGAGCCGTCGGGCATGAAGTATTCAGCTTTGTAACGCAGGCGGCTGGATCCGCCGTAGTCCACGTTAAACTTTATGTGCGGCAGCCAACTCGTGTAGTTGCTCTCCTTCGGCATCTTCCAGTAGTAGTCCTGAGTGTCAGTCCTGATTTCGAGAGTCTCCGCCAGAAACAGAGGCGTATCCGTCGGCTCCGGCTTTCTCGCGTAGACCTCGCTGTTAGTCGCTGCGGACATTGTGGTGTTACGACTCTCCGGCTGCGAGCTGCTATCCGACGTTGGCTGTGTGGGCTCAGTCGGAGTTGGTTGCGGTTTCGGCTGGCTGGGTTTCGGAATCTTCGGTAGCTTCGGGAATTGCGCCGAGGCTGTTTGAAGGCCACAAGCCGTGACGATTAAGAACACAAAAGTTAGCAATGAAAATGTTTTCCTCATATTCCTCCTTTTCGTGGTCTCCACGAGATGTGCCAGGGATCACTATTTATGGACGTCCGCCGTTAATCTTTCTTAACACTTCGCGAATCTGTTTGTAATGACGCTTTTCGTGGTAGCCCACAAACGACACAGTAGCGACGCCGTCGATGTCGCCTAAGAAGGGGTGCTTGAAGATAAGTTGTCGAAAGCGATCTTCTCCATGGGTCGCGCAAAGCGTTTTCAGGGCCGCGCGGGAGCGGTTGAAGTTAGCGATGACGACATCCTTTGGTGGGGCGTCGAGTGGCTTCACCGCCTGAGGCGCTTTTACGCGAATGAGCCGCGAAGAAACGATAGCAGTCGGTATCAGCCTGCGAAATAACCCAATTCGCTGCGGCGCGCGCGCGACGGCGCCTGCGAGATCCTTGATGACGCGTTCTTCGACAAGACAAAGATGGTGAATTACTTCGGCCACACTCCATTCGTCTTTTGAGGGTCGCTGGGAGAAGACGTTTGGATCAAGCGGAGTGACAGTCTCCATCACTTTTTGATGGGCTGAGTCCAATCGCTTCAAAGCTTTTTTCATGATATCGAAAAGGTGGCGAAAACTAAGATGCGCAATTCCCGCACTGAGCGCTGTCTACCGCTCCGGGCGAACGAAATTGTATGTGATGACCCCGTTTACTTTCACTGGCTCGCCCATCAAGAAAGTCGGCTGGAATTTTGCCTGACGCGCGGCAGCCACAGCGGCCGCCTGCAAAAGCGGGTGTCCGGAGATGGCACGAGCGCTGATCACGTTGCCTTGCTCGTCAACGATCACCTGGACAACTACCGTTCCCGAGGCCCTGGCTTGTGCGGCTGCGGGTGGAAAGACCGGCTGTGGCAAGCTGGTGGCTTTGTTATTTAGCACGCCACCTGAGATCGGGGCTCGCTCTCCGGTCTGGGGACCAGCGCGATCCGGTTCGTCGGGTTTCGTCTCATCGATCGGAGTGACGCTGCCTTCTGACGGCACATCAGCCGGCACAGATCTATTTGCCGGCGGCGCGGTTGCCGGATTCTGAGAAGCCACTATCGTCGGAGTTTCCGCCACCTTTTCCGGAAGAATGAATGAACCCAGAAACTGCTGCTGCCAAGCGTCTTCCTTTTTTGTATTCAAGTAGACGATCGCGTAAAAACGTTTCCTCGTGGCATAGACCTGTGCGGTCCCGGACAGGTCGGCGACAGTCAGGCGGTATTCGCGTCCCGCGTTTCCTTGCAATGTTTTCTCGCCGACGAGCGTGAGTTTGGCGATTGCATCTTTGCGAACTCTTGCCGGGAACAGGTCCTTGAAGGCATCCACGTAGGAGTTGACCCTTTGCATCTCTGAATACATCGCCGGATTTGATTTGATGCCGCTCATGGAAACGACCGCGAAGATGGGTCCACCAGTCGGATTGGAAAGGTAGACACGCATATTCAACCCCATTTTGTGATAAGTCTCTTTGCCCGATGCCAACGTGGAGCCCCTGGGGATGAACACGGAAAACTCTTCGCCTTCCGGCGTCAGCGTTTCCCAATCTGAAGGCTTCAGCGATGACTGGGCTGCCGCGACCAAGGTCAATAATGAGGTGAGTACGACAACGACGTGTGGGAGTTTGAAACGAAATGAATGCATGTCTCTGTGCTCCTTTGAAAAACTTTTTCCGCGCTGGCTTGCCCAACCAATAGGCTAACTATAACACCAGATAATTTATGGCTGAAGGACGCGGAACCAGGGTAGATGCATTTCCGACACATCCAACTTCACGCCACTCATTACAGAACCGCTCGCGGTAGCGAGCGGATGCCACGCTCATTGTCCGATACGCGACTCTTACGGAACCGCTCGGGATAGCGAGCGGTTCTGTATTCGACCTGACTGATGAAACAACAATCCAGTTGAGTCTGGCATCCGCTCGCTACCGCGAGCGGTTCTGTAAAAGCAGCGCGTTGAGCATTGCAGCCGGTCGCTGCCGTGAGCGGTTCTTGTATCGACATGACCGATGAAACAAGAATGCAGTTGCGTCTGGCATCCACTCGCTACCGCGAGCGGTTCTGTAAGATCACACAAACAGGGACATGCGCCTAAAGCTGGGCCACCATCTCCGCGGGATTCCAGTATGCGTGCAAACTCTGGATCCGACCGGCCTCATTCACCGCGAAAACGTCGATGCCTTCAAAGTGCACAGTGCGGCCCTGCTTGCTAACGCCGCGCCCGGTCCATTTCACTGCCGCACCATTCCCCGCGATGAAGACATGATCTTCGGTTAGACCCACCTCCTTAAAGGCGGCCGTGATGGTCTGGAAAAACTCTCCGAGTTTCTGATGACCTTTTGTCGGCGGTGCGCCAACAGGATCGTAAGTGACTGCGTCTTCCGCGAAAGTATTGACCCAGGCGCGCTGGTCCATAGCGCGGATGGCTTCGAAGTAGGCCTTGACCGCTTTCGACACAACCTCAGGGGACATTTACTGTTTCTTCCTTTCTCGTTCTTTTTGCACCAAAAGCCGGCGCAGAATTTTACCCGAAGCGGATTTCGGTATCTTATCGATAAACTCTACGCTCCTTATTTTTTTGTGCGGCGCCACGCGCGCAGCTACAAAATCCATGATCTCTTCCGGCGTGGCCTCTCCTTTTAATACTACGAAAGCTTTGGGGACCTCTCCTGCCTCATCGTC
>DIYZ01000037.1 GCA_002427845.1 Chloracidobacterium sp. UBA6041
TCCCGGTTTCCTAACCCCCCCCCCCGCTCCCGCGAGGTGGTACTGACTTCATGCCACCACCGTGACTGGGGAAAAACTCTAATTCTTCAACGAATCCAAACTGCATCAGCACCCGGCACTCTGGTCTACTTGACCGCAATCGAATGGAGTGAGAGATTAGAATTCTGCGCTATAGAGTAGGAGTGTTTGTCGTTGTCATCCGCTGATTTCCCCGTTTTCTACGACCCTGCCGGACGTCGCTGGCGACGAGTGCGCCGCACTTGGCTGGCGCTCGCGGTTGTTGTCACCAGCCTGGCTGCAATCTTTATTGCCAGTGTACTCATCAATCCGGTACTTCCGATCTTTAATATCCGGCCAGTTGCAAGCTTGCCGCATACTGCGGACATCAAACCCAAGCCCCCTAACATCCCGGCGAATCCGGTTGAGAAAAAATTCAAGCGCGCGCAGGCGGAATTGCAACATGCGCTGGCGACTACGAAGCGCGTTGTGCCTGCCAAACGAGCATCAGAGATGGCCCCAGTTCCGGCGCCCGCGATTCCGCCGCCCGCAAATCCTACCTCCCGGCCTCTCTCGATCGGTTTCTACATCAACTGGGACGAATCCAGTTTGGCCTCGCTGGAAAGAAATCTGGATCACCTGGATTGGGTGATCGCCGAATGGTCTCATTTGGACAATGGCAAAAACGCAAATCCGCTGGCCACAGACGTTGATGTACCTGCCCTAAATTTCATCAGACAAACGCGGCCTCAGGTTCGCATCATTGTCATGGTGCAGAATCTGATTGATGAGAAGTTTGACTCGGGATTGCTGGCGAGAAACATCGCGGACGAAGCATCACGTCAGCATCTGATTAGCGCCTTAACGAATTTCGTCGAAGGAAATAAGTTTGGGGGCGTCTGTGTTGACTTTGAAGAACCGCCGCAGTCTTCGCAGGCAAACCTACTTGTCTTCATGCAGGAACTGCATGACGTGTTTGCGCCTAAAGGGCTGACCGTAATACAAACGGTTCCCTTTGATGACCCCGACTGGAACTACAAAAGCTACGCGGCCGTTTCCGATTACCTGATGCTGATGGCTTATGACCAGCACTGGGCCGGAAGCGATGCTGGTCCCATAGCCTCGCAATCCTGGTTTGAACAACATCTGGTTAGCCGGATGCAGCAACTACAGCCTGCAAAGACAATTATTGCCCTGGGAAATTACGGATACGACTGGACCGAAGGCGAAAACCAGGCAGACGAGGTTACTTGTCAGGAGGCGCTTATTCGAGCGCGCGACTCGAAAGTAAAGATTAGTTTTGATCCGGGTTCGCGCAATCCCTACTTTGAATACGACGAAGAAGACGAGTCGCACCATAGGGTTTGGTTGCTCGACGCTGTCACTGCCTACAACGAAATGCGCGCCGCCAGCGGCTATAAGCCGGCCGGCTTTGCTGTATGGCGACTGGGATCGGAAGACCCCTCAA
This sequence comes from Chloracidobacterium sp. UBA6041, assembly GCA_002427845.1. Lineage (GTDB taxonomy): Bacteria > Acidobacteriota > Blastocatellia > Pyrinomonadales > Pyrinomonadaceae > PSRF01. The sequence goes on from DIYZ01000037.1 coordinate 1,466, forward strand.
TCTGGTCAATCCTGGGAACGCAGCAGTCTGGTTCGCCTAACGTTTTGAACCGGATCGTCTACGGTTACGATGTCGATTTCGAAGGCACTGGCGAGGTACTAAAAGTTATTTCGCGCCCGCAGGATGGCTGGCGCAATCTGGATGTAGACGCTGCTAACGGGTTCATAAAGAGCGAAGAATTTGTCGTCACCCCTTCGTCCTATGTGATTCAACGCGGCGGCGATCATCCGGGACTAATCGCCCTCACTTTCGACGATGGGCCGGATCCCGAATGGACGCCGGCAATACTCGACATCCTGAAACAGGAGAATGTCCCGGCAACTTTCTTCATCATTGGCAAGAATGGCCAGGCATATCCCGATCTCATGCGCCGCATTGTTAACGAAGGCCACGAGATCGGCAACCACACGTTTACGCATCCTAACCTCGGTGAAATTCCGGCCTCGCTTACGGAGTTGGAACTCAATGCTACTCAGCGATTGATCGAGTCGCAGGTCGGAAGATCAACAGTTCTATTTCGTCCGCCCTATTTCGGCGATGCCGAGGCCGACAAACCACAGGAAGTGGAACCCGCGTTTCAGGCGCAGGAACTCGGCTATTTGATACTGGGCGTGCGCATCGATCCGGACGATTGGAAAATGCCCGTAAGCGCCGATGATATTGTCGACCGCACGATTAAGCGTGCCATGGACACTAATCCTGAGACACGCGGACAAGTTGTTCTGCTTCATGATTCCGGCGGAGACCGCTCGGCGACAGTTCAGGCGTTGCCACGACTAATTCATGAGCTGCGCGCTCGAGGATTTCGTTTCGTTCCCGTTTCTGACCTGGCTGGCCTGACGCGAGAACAAGTAATGCCGCCCCTTGCGGCCAGCCAGCGTGTGTTCACCAGGGCCGACGCAATCACCTTCTTTTTCGTTTCCACGGGCGGCTGGACACTCCAGTGGGTATTTGTAATTGGCATCGTGCTTGGTTTGGGCCGGCTTATCTTCATCGGCGCGCTGGCGTTTACTCAATGGCTGCGTTCGCGGCGGCGCGAACGCCTGCATGCGGGCGAAACATACGCGCCTTTTGTTTCGGTGATTGTGCCCGCGCACAACGAAGAGATGGTGATTAAGAACACCATAAGGAGTTTGCTGGTTTCTGAACACAAGAATTACGAAATCATCGTTGTCGATGACGGGTCGCAGGACAAGACCGCCGAAATCGTCCGCGCAAACTTCTCAGATAACGACAGAATAAAACTTTTCTCGGTGCCCAACGGTGGCAAAGCCGCGGCGCTTAATTTCGGGTTGAGACACGCCACCGGCGAAATAGTAGTGGCCCTCGACGCTGATACATTATTTGCGCCGCAAACAATCGGCGCGCTTGCGCACCGTTTTTACGATCAGAGAATCGGCGCTGTTGCCGGCAACGCCAAAGTTGGCAATCGCATAAATATTGTTACGCGTTGGCAGGCCCTGGAATACATCACATCGCAGAATATGGATCGACGGGCGTTCGCGAGCTTGAACTGCATCACTGTTGTTCCGGGCGCGGTAGGCGCCTGGCGACGCGATCTACTCGAGCAAGCAGGAGGGTTTCCCGCGGACACCCTGGCCGAGGATCAGGATCTTACGCTGCGGATCCGTCGCATGGGATACAACATTGGCTATGAAGAGAACGCGCTCGCCTGGACCGAAGCGCCGGATCGGCTGCGCGCGCTCGCGCGGCAACGTTTCCGTTGGGCCTTTGGCACTTTGCAGTGCATGCGCAAACACCTCGACGCTCTGTTTCGCCCACGCTACGGCACGCTCGGCTTCATCGCCCTGCCCAACGTCTGGATTTTTCAGATATTGTTTCCACTCATTTCGCCGGTGATGGATTTAATGCTGTGTTACACATTAATTTCGGCGGGCCTCGATTGGCTACAACAGCCAAAGGGGTACTCGTTTACTAATCTTCGGCAGGTGCTTTTTTACTACGCCTTGTTCCTGGCAATCGACTGGGTAGCCGCATGCTTTGCCTTCATGCTGGAAAAGAAGGAACAGTGGCGTTTGTTGTGGTGGCTTTTCCTCCAGCGCTTTTGTTATCGCCAGGTAATGTACTACGTCATGATTAAGTCAGTGGCCGTTGCGACGCGCGGGGCCACGGTCGGGTGGGGCAAACTCGATCGCAAGGCGACAGTTGAATTGCAGCCTTAACGCGGAAAACTTTTTGATGCCGAACAAGCGGAAGGCAATGCTCGTCTATGCGCTACTGCTATGGGCGGCGTTTTGTTTTCGCGTGGCAGTTGCCAGGTTTCTGCCGAATGACGCGCCCTTTGATGGCCAGGTGTACGCGCAAATCGCCCGCAATGTCCTGGAACAACATGTCTACTCACCCGCTACGGAAGCTCCTTACGACCCGTCGCTTATACGTCTTCCGGGTTATCCGCTTTTTTTATCCGGCATCTATTCTGTGTTTGGTCACGGCAACAACACCGCGGTCCGCGTCGCCCAGGCGCTCATCGATACGGCGTCGTGCGGACTGATCGCGCTCATCGCTTTTTTTTGGGAACCGGATGACAGGTTGAAACGGCGCACGTCTATCGCCGCGCTTGTGCTCGCCGTCCTTTGCCCTTTCACCACGATTTACGTCGCAACCATTCTCACTGAAACGCCAACCGTTTTCTTCGCGCTGGCTATGTGCCTGACAGCCACCCTGGCGTTTAAGTCTGCGACTCAGAAAAAAGCTCTATTACTCTGGGGCGCGACTGGATTGTTGGCCGGTGCGGCCGTCCTGTTTCGTCCAGATAGCGGATTGTTTGCCGCGGCAATCGGAATCACGCTGGTAGTAACGACACTCTTGCAACCCAGCGGTGTCGAGTTAAGTAAGAGGCGACCCGAGCTGCTGTATAGGTTTTCGCGCGCTTCATACCTTGGCGCGGTGTTTTCGTTGGCCTTTTGTTTGGCGCTGGCGCCCTGGACCATCCGCAACTTTCGGATGTTTCACTTGTTTCAGCCGCTTGCACCCGCACACGCGGAGATGCCCGGCGAGTTTGTGCCACGCGGTTATCTGTCCTGGCTGCGCACGTGGATCGACGATGCGCGTTACATCGATCCGGTACTGTGGTCTCTGGATGAAAAGCCGATCCAGCTTGAGACTATTCCGGATAAGGCATTTGATTCGGCCGAAGAGAAGCAGCGAGTCGCCGCGTTGTTAGAAAAGTATAACCATCCTCCTGAAGAGCCCGCCGCGGCCAACGCTCCGCCCGATTCAGAACCATCGCCCCCCCTTTCCGAAGATCAATCGAATCAGAGTCAGGAGAGTGAATCGAGCAAGACGGAAGACGAATCGGCTCAGGACAAAGGAAGTGACGAAGCCGACCAGGATGATCAGAGCGATCAGAGCGACGAAAACGCGCCGGCCGATCAAGCAGTAGATCAGCCGGTAGAGATGACTCCTGGGATCGATGCGGGTTTTGCGCAGTTAGCAAGTGAACGCATCAGGCGCCATCCACTACGTTATTACTTGTGGTTGCCGACGAAGCGTGCCGCCTCGCTGTGGTTTGATACCCATTCACAATATTATCCCTTCGAGGGCCAGTTGCTTCCTCTTGAGGATCTCGACTACGACATTCACCAACAATTCTGGCTGCCGCTTTTCGCCGGCCTCACGTTTCTTTATACCTTGTTGGGAATTGCGGGTGGGTGGTTCCTGTGGCAAACGCGCGACTTCATTGCGCGGCAATGGTTGCTGCTGGCGGCGTTGATGATCTTTCTAAGACTCGCTTTCTTCTCGAGTCTCGAGAATCCGGAGCCGCGTTACGTTGTTGAGATTTTTCCGTTCCTCGCGATTTTTGGGGGAATCGCCCTGGTGCGAATGGGTGGATTGCCGAAAGGTAGAGACGTTAGCGCCTGATTGAGCGAATGGTGCGTCTCGCGAGTAGCTGTTTCAGACCACCAGGAACAATGGCCCGCAGCAGTGCCTGGGCCACGCGGCTGGGAACCAAGACGCCATGCTGCACGAGCGCATACTCGCTTTCCCACCAGCTCGCTGCAAACTTCGACTTAAATCTTCGCAGGCCCTGGAAATTATAAAACGTACTTAAGCGTCTTGACGCCAGGCGCAAGGCGCGTTCAATCACAGGATGGTCGTGAGTTGATATCCTATCAACACCGTCCTTTGCGAGCGGCGCAGTCCCAAAAGTGGCCATCGCTGCGCCATACCCTTTTAGTCGTTGCAACGCTTCGAACACCAGAAGATCGGCGGTGCCCTGCGGCGCATCCCACCAGAGATCGCGTACGGGAATATGTGGATGCATGAGCACTTCGTCAGGGAGAACCGGACCAGCTTTTCAATTTGTTGCTACTTCTGGTCGCAACGTTGTCACGAGCAGAAGCAAACAATTACGGGTTCATAGTGGGCGATGGACTGGCTGCAGGAGCTTGCTCTGACGGAAGCACACGGGACGGGTCAGGCCGGTCGGGGGACGTGTGTAAATGAATTGCTTTCCAATCTTTTCCTACGCGCTTGAAGACCAGAGTCATCCGGCCCGACGCGGTTTCCGGCGTGCCTTTGTAGGTTTGAGATTGCGTCCACAAACAACTCACCAGCGCTGCATCGCGGCCGAGCATCGTGATCGATAAGTCACGAACGTCCAGTTTCACATCTTTCAAATCCTTGTAAGAACTTTCGCGATTCTTACGCATCTGATCCCAACCCCTGGTGACCGTGCCGTTGTTGTTGAAGAGTATCAGGCGAGGAGAATTCCAATAGACATTTGAGACGGCTTTAACGTCCGCGTGGCGAATGCCGTTGAGCAAAGCGTTGAAGGCGGCGACGACGCCCTCCGAACCCGGTGCTTCTGTTGCAGCAACCTTTGGTTTCGCTGCCGCCGTGGGCGCTGCGGCTGGATGTGTAGTCGTTGACTGTTGCACGTCCGCGCTGTTCTGCGAATCAGTTGCAGATCTATTTGTATTAGTTGGTGCGGCGGTGCGCGGGCGCACGGTTTGAGAGGAGTTCGCGTTTTGGGCGACGGCAACTGTGCTTGCAATTGCAAGAACAAGGACGCTGCTGATTAATAAGCTCTTTCGCATAGTTGTTCCTCGTTAAGTCGGTGGTAATAATCCAAATCAGAACCGGGAGCGCCCTTTCATATATAGAGTAGCGACCGGGTCAAATGCTCATTACAAAAAATATTTAGATCAACTTCTGCGGCACAGGGTCGCGTTGGACGCCGATCCGGTCGCTAACACCACCCCAGCCGGGCTGCCCGTTTGCCACCCCAGCAGCGCTGCGCTGCTGGGGACCCCGCGCTGGGGACCCCGGCCCGCTTCCGGTTCTGATTAACCGCGCGCCTGTCAGAGCCGAATCTATCAAAACCGTTGCGAACTATCGATGGCTGAGTGCGTATTGGTTTGATCTCTCCGCTAAGAGCAAACATCAAAACTATGAACTCATACGTCGCCCAAAGCATTCATCGCCTGGAACCATGGTACTCCACTGCGCAGTCTTTCAACAGACCGTTTTTGCCCGAGAATTTCAAATACTTCGAACATCGAAGGACCTACAGCTTGCCCCGTGAGCATCGTACGGGACCCGTTGATAAGCAGGCCCGCCTTGACTCCTTTTTCTTCGGCAAGTCGGCGCAGCGTGGCTTCCGCGCTCTCCGAGGTAAACGGGTCAGTTTGTTCAAGTTGATCGGCGAGTGCCGGTAAGAGTTCTTTCAACTGCGGTTCCTTTTTCAGATTCTTGCTGATGGCCGTTTCGTCGAAATCAAAGTCAGCGGAGAAATAAGCACGACCCTGGGCCGAAAAATCTTTGAGCGTGTGAAAGCGCTGGCGAATCAAGTCGACCACTCTGGCAAACCACTCGCGTTCATCTTCGTCATATTCCTCACGCCAGAGTTTGTTTGCGCGGAGTTCAGCTTTTACCATTGGCAGCAACTCTTCAATCGGCATTGTGCGAATGTACTCGGCGTTCATCCACAACGCTTTCTCGTCTGTCCAGTGGCGCGGATCGTTTTCCTGAAAATTAAACACGGCCGGCGAGCGATGAATGCCCGCCAGCGAAAACTGCTCGACGAGTTCCCCTACCGATAGCATCTCTTTTCCATCGGGAGGCGCCCAGCCGAGCAACGCCAGAAAATTGCGAAAAGCAGCCGGAACAAACCCACGGTCCCGATAGGTCGTTAACGAAACTACCTCGCCGTGTTTCCGCTTGGAAAGTTTTCCTTTGTTGGGGGCCAGGATCAGCGGCAGATGAGCAAAATGCGGCACGCTTGCGCCCAGTGCTTCGTAAAGCAAGACCTGCTTGTGGGTGTTCGTTAAATGATCCTGACCGCGAATCACGTCCGTAATGCCCATCTCAATGTCATCGATTACGACCGAGAGGTTATAAAGCGGATGGCCGTCTGAACGCAGCAGCACAAGATCCTCAATCTCGGGAAAAGCGCGCTCCTGCGGGCCGTATACAATATCTTCAAAATGAGTCTTACCTTCGTGCGGGATCTTTAGTCGCACGGCGAAGGGCTCGCCCGCGGCGGCGCGCTGCTCAGACTCTTCCCTCGGTAACTCGCGATACGGGTTACTGCGAGGATCTATACCTGCGGCAGCGTGCGCGCGTGCTCGTTCGGCGACGCCCTGCTTTACTGTTGCATCGTCACGCTGCGCCTTCGGAGTAAAGTCACGATAAGCTTGGCCTTCTTCGATGAGTTTATATGCCGCGGCGCGATGCTTGTCGGCATTCGCAGATTGAAAAACAATCTCTTCATCGTAAGCCAGGCCGAGCCATTGCAGACCTTCGATAATCGAGCGGGTTGATTCTTCGGTTGATCGTTGCAGGTCTGTGTCTTCAATGCGCAGCAGAAACTTGCCGCCGGTCTTCTGCGCATAAAGCCAGTTGAACAGCGCCGAGCGCGCGGCGCCGATGTGGAGATAGCCGGTTGGCGATGGAGCAAAACGTACGCGAACCATAGTCAGTCGTCAGTCGTCCGTAGTCAGTGGTTAGTAGGTTAAGGAATCAGTTGCCAGTACCTGGCGATCAGTTTGCACCAATGATCAGTAGCATATGAAAATAGTCAGTAGCTGTCGTCGCAATCAGAAGCAAACTCGTCTACTGACTACTGACCACTGACTACTGACTAGTAATCTGGCGGAGATGACAGGATTCGAACCTGTGAAGGGCTTTTGACCCTTAACGGTTTAGCAAACCGCCGCCTTCAGCCACTCGGCCACATCTCCGTGCCGGAATCAGGCGAAAAATCATTCTAATCCGCGGTCGCGGATTGTCAAGGTAAGGCCCCGTAAGGAACTTCTCAACCAAGCTGTGTCCTGCCCTGCCCTTACTCTGTTCGCCGGATAGCCATCAACGTCAAATCGTCTTTCAGCGACCGACCCGCTGCGAAAGTATGCAACTCGTGTTTGCAAAGCGAGATGATCGCGTCGGGCGAAAGGTGATTGTTTTCGTTCAAGAGCTTCGCCAGACGATCGGCGCCATACTCATTACCAGTTCCATCCAAACTTTCCGAGAGCCCATCAGTGTAGAGAAATAAAGTATCGCCCTGGCGCAGGTGAACGCGATTCACAGTAAAGCTTTCGCTGCAAAATATTCCGACCGGAAGACCCGTCGCCGCAATGCTGGCCACTTTCCCGTCCTGAACTACTAGCGGCGGCAAATGGCCGGCATTACAAAGTTCTATCGTCCCGCTCTGATCCGCACGGCCATAAACCAGTGTTGCATATTGTGTTGGCAACGTGCTCTCGCAAAATACGCGGCTCGCGCGCTCGACCATCTGTTCGAGCGGAAGATTGATGGAAACCAGAGTGCGAAACATTGCATGCAGGTGGGCCATCAGCATTGAAGCTGCCACGCCCTTTCCTGAAACATCGCCCAGCACGAAGTGGAGCGACTGTCCCTCTCCGTTGATTAGATCGCAGTAATCGCCACTTACGAGACCGGCAGGCTGAAAATGATAAGCGACTTCCCAGCCGGCAAACTTCTGGTTAGCTTTAGGTAGCAAAGCGCTTTGAATTTGTGCAGCGAGGTTTAGATCGTCTTCCAGGGCGCGCTGTTCATTTGGCGTCAGATGGCCCAGGCAGAAGCGCGTTAGCGGATCAGCAATCAGGCGTTCTGTTTCCACCGGTTCAAAACAGACTTCGCATAGGCCGTAAGCGCCTTTGTCCATGCGCTGCAAAGCCGCGTCTACTTCATCCAACAACCGTCTCAACTCATCCGGCCGCGGAAAGACTTCCGCCGCGGTTTCTAACTTGTGCCGGCGATCTATCAGTTGTTCGCGCAGAAGTGGTTCGATTGCGGTAACCATGTGATAACCAACCTTTCGTGTTTTAGGCGACAAGACTAAC
>DIYZ01000046.1:0-1226 GCA_002427845.1 Chloracidobacterium sp. UBA6041
GGGCATCACTCGTTCAGCGCCTGCGACTTTCAGTGGTGGGTATGCGAGTGCGGGAGTCTGTTCCTTTGCCGTTTCACCTCTCAGATTATTCGCCGCCAACCCCACTCCGACGGAAGTCAGCAACATTCGGTTGCAAAAGATGCGTCGGGTGATCTCGCTCCCTCTTTTGAGGATCTCTTCAGTTTTTTCAGCACCTCCTTCTCACGCGCGGTGCGTTTGGTCGCTTACGGCTGAATTGCTACTTTCAGCACTCCGTCTGATCGCTCTCCAAAAAGCTTATAAGCATCGGAAATGTTGTCGAGTTTGAAGCGGTGCGTCAGCAGTGGCGTGAGATCGACGCGGCCGTGGCGAACAACCTCCATCAATCGGCGCAGGCGCTCTTTGCCGCCAGGGCACAGCGTGGTGACTATTCGGTAGTCACCGATGCCCGCCGCGAAAGCTTCGTATGGAATCTGAAGCTTGCCTGAATAGACCCCCAGGCTGGACAGCGTTCCAGCCGGCCGCAAGCTGCGTAATGAGCTCTCAAATGTTTGCTGTGTACCAAGCGCCTCGATTGCTACGTCAGCGCCTCCACCCGTCAAACGCTTCACTTCAGCTACAACGTCAACCTCGCGATAGTCGAGTGTTACATCCGCACCCATACGTTTCGACATAGCAAGGCGATGCTCGTCTCCATCAACGCCGATGATTAACGACGCTCCCATCAGTTTGGCGCCGGCCGTTGCGCACAAACCGATTGGTCCCTGTGCGAAAACAACTACCGAATCACCGATTCTTATCTTCGCTGCCTCGGCGCCACCGAATCCGGTGGAAGCAATGTCAGCGAGCAGTACCACTTGTTCATCGGTTAACTCGTCCGGAATCTTTGCCAGGTTGGCCTGGGCATACGGTACTCGGAGATATTCGGCCTGGGCTCCGTTGATTGTGTTACCGAAGCGCCAACCACCGAGTGCCTCATACGCTGCGCCATGTCCGCATTGTGAAGCGTGTCCCGATAAACAGGCCCGGCATTGACCGCATGGAGTAATCGCACCTACCAATACGCGCTCACCAATTTGATATCCCGTAACGCCCTCGCCAAGCTCCTCAATCACACCAACTGGCTCGTGACCGATCACCAAACCAGGCGCGACTGGATATTCGCCCCGGACGATGTGCAGGTCCGTTCCACAAATCGTGGTCAACGTCACACGGATCACGGCTTCACCCACTCCGGCTCTTGGTTT
>DIYZ01000046.1:1489-3802 GCA_002427845.1 Chloracidobacterium sp. UBA6041
GTAGAACGCCTTGCTCTCCGCCCCCCGCAGCCTGCAGTTCAGAAACTAATGTGTGGTTTGCATCCGTTCCCAGCAGTCAATGCAAAACGCTACGGCAGGATCAAAATCGAGCTTTGTGTCTTCAATCCATCTGCCACATTTGCTGCAGTTGCCGTAGGAACCTGCCATTAACCGATCGAGAGCGTCGTCGATCTTGCGCAACCGCGCCTGAAGTAGTTCCCGATGCCAGTTTGGACCGTGCATCGCATCTTCGTTGGACATTCGCGGTGCTGCCACTTGAGTTTCAGAACCTGGTGAACACTCTTTGAGCAGGGCTTCGCAAATGTCCTCTCGTTCGGAGTGCAGGCGGTTCCACACAGGTACGCCATTTCGCGAAACGGGATGGTCAATTACGCGAATATTCGGATTGGCGCTCATGATTATTACCTCCATAAGTTTTTCCTTTTCTCACAACTTCGACCGAGCGATGAATGCGCCGCGGAGTAACGCGAATAGACGCGGATTCAGAAAAGAAGTTAATCTCACATGGATTTGCCTGGCGCTTTATCCGCGCAAATCCTGGTTCATCTGCGGCCGATGAATTCGTACCCAAACACACAACGTGCAGCGCACTTGCGGTTGTTATCGGTACCAAACCTGCAGATTCACAATGCAACGAAGATGCCGGGCACTTGTTGAGCAAATTGTTGCGATTGGACGGTCTTATTCGTGAGTTGGGTTGTGGAAACTTTCGCTTCTATGGGGAAAAGCGCGCAAGCTAATGAATGGCAGGTGTTGCTACTTTTGACTTCGTTTCAATAGCTACGGAATACCCGGTGGTTTCCTAATTCAAGAGACAAGTAGACATCCACCAAATCACGCTAAGCAACTCTAAGCTCTCTGTGAAATTTCGTGGGACTTCGTGGATCGTCAACCCATAGCCCTAACGATGCAACGAGCGCTGACAAGAATGCCCGCCACTAACCATCTGACAGCCAGGCTGGTAAGCTTAGAGTTGCTGAGAGCAGCGACAGTCGATTGCTCGCTGCTTGGGCCGTTTGCGCTCGTTTCCCCTTTTCGCAACTTGATAACGTTCACTACGAATGCGCAGCCTCCCAATATTTTTCCTGCACGCGTTTTGCCCAACTCCAGAAGCGGCCCTGTCTTAGATTAGCGGGCTCATCGACCCAAAGATCTTTGTGCAGATAGATGCTGTCGCTGCCGCCCTCATCAATGACCAACCTCATCTCATGAAAGTATTGTGAGACCGGCTCGTGTCCATTGATTTCAGCGGTCAGGTTTGTAGCTGCAACCTCGCCTTGACGGACGGCCATGTGGCCCATCTTCGGCCCGCTAAAGTTTACGCAGTCGCCGATTGCATACGTTCGTTCAAGACCGATGACATGCATGGCCGAATCGACATTGATGTATGACTCGTCGTCCGTAATCCCCAGGTATGATGCTGCCGGCGATCCCTGGAAAGGCGGCAGCAGCATCAGCAAGTTGAAATTGATGGCGCGTCCGTCGCTAGCTATAGCCGCACCCGTTGTAACTCTGTTGATAGGAAAATCAGACAAGAACTTTATGCGATGAGCATCGAGGGCCATTCTTAGCGCGATGGTGACATCAGGGTCGCCGAGTTGTAAGCCGGGCGGGTCGGGGCTGACGATTGTTATGCTTGCACGCTCGCGCTCGCCGCGCTCTTCCATCTGCCGTGACAACGCGAACGCGGTTTCGTAAACGGGAACTGGCAGTCGCGCTTCAGGACACTGGCCAATGACAGCTCGTCCTTCATGAAACGCAGCAATAGCTTTACCAAACCGCAATGCCTTGTCCACATTGAGTAGATGATGGGCGTTTTCGTAGAAGCCCGTAATTCGCTCAGTGGCCAGGCGCCGACCCAGCGCGAAAATCAAATAGTCGTAGGGAAGTTGCCCCTCAACTTCACCATGGGCGATGGTTACCTTGCGTTCAAAAGGGTCGATGCGGGCGACTTCAGCTTCAATGAAGTTCACTCGCCGTCTCAGCATGGTTTGGCGCAGATCGAATGAAACGTCTTCCCGCTGACAATTGCCAAAGGCTAATCTCACCAGTTCCGGATAAAACACAAAACGTCGGCTGCGTGACACTAGCGTGATCTGATGCTCGTCATCCAGCTCTTTAGCAAGACGTTCTGCGGCTACAACTCCGCCGAACCCGCCACCCAAAATTAACACCCTGGCCATAGCTATTGTTCCTTTACCTTCGCGGTGGTTGGTTCTTCTGTAGCGGCTCGGTTGGCAGTAGCACCGCGCACTACCTCGACAGAACACGTCGCATGGGAAACTACCGACT
>DIYZ01000115.1:0-1722 GCA_002427845.1 Chloracidobacterium sp. UBA6041
GAATGCCAGACCAAACCAGGCGGTGGCGAACTTTTTGATCGCGCTCGCCTGGTCCTTCTTAAAAACGGCAAGAATGACGATTGCGCCGAGCGTTGGCAGCCAGGTAATGATTGATAGAATTTGCAGGTTTTTCATATGAAGACCGTGATAAGTTTTGTCTGGTCAGTAGTCAGTGGTTCGTAGTCAGTAGTTGCTGATCAGTGGTCAGTGGTCTGTGGTCTGTCGATTCTCACCGCCACTGATGAAGTCATCATTCGCACTGCCGACCATTAGTCTGTTGCCTCTGACCACCGACCACCGACAACTGACTACTGACTACTGACTACTGACACTTCAAAGTCCGAACGCAAAGATACTCCTGACCATCTTCAGGATGTCAGCGCCAAAGAACATTGCTACCGCAGCGACCAACCCCAGGACCATCACCAGCGCATAGTTTTGTGCGAACCCGGTTTGTGCGGCGCGGAAGAGCGGCGACATCAAACGAATGACAAAAGCCGCGACCGCGTTAACCAACCCATCGACGAAGTACTGGTCAGTCCAGCCAGTCAAACGGCTTGTAAGCCTGGTGAGCCAGGCTGAGCCGTTAACGCCGCCATCCACCACTTTGGAATCAAAGGCAAAGACCGCGCGCGCGGCATCCATGGTCCTTCGCGTTATGGCCCAGCCGAAGAATTCGTCAACCCAGTATTTGTGGTAACTCGCTTCGTAGAGCGGGCGCAGTCGCGCGGCCCAAACGTCCGGCAGTCGCGGATTCTTCACGTAGAACAGCCACCCGAGCGCAATTCCGAAGCCGGCCACGAGCAGCGAAATGATAATGAACAACCATTCTGTTGCGGTTTCGCTGTGCAGTTTCGCCTCGACTGCGCCGGCCAAATTGAAGCCTTCTTCGCCGTAAGGAGGCCGGACTTCGAGGGGTTCTCCGCTCAGCACACCCAACTCGACGCGAGCCTCTGTGAATTTTGGTGGCCTGCCATAACTGTCGACGAATTCGTGTGTGCCAAAGTAGTGTGTTGTCGGATTCCAAATGATCGGATCAAGATAGTTGACTATATTCATCCGGCCGCCGATATGTTTACCGCCGGTGAACGCGGTGCTGATCCCGACAAACCCACCAACTGTCGCCAACACCGCCAACACTGCCAGCGGCACCCACATCGATGCGGGAGACTCGTGCGGAATGTGCCCATGATGCTTGGGAGTAGGATGGTCGCGAAGGTCAGCCTCGTGTTCAGCCGTATGCCCATGGGCATCAAGAAACTTCTCTTTGCCCCAGAACGTCATAGCCACCAGCCGGGTCATATAAAACGCGGTACAAGTCGCGGCGATCATGCCGACGATCCATACCAACCAACCGACAGGAATGTGTCTGGTCGCAGCGGCGTTCCAAAGTATTTCATCTTTGGACCAGAAGCCGCTAAACGGAATAATGCCGCAGATGGCGAGCCAGCCGGCAAGGAAAGTCAGATACGTATAGGGCATGTACTTCCTTAAGTTGCCCATGCGTCGCATATCCTGCTCGTGGTGCATGCCATGGATAACGCTGCCGGCGCCGAGAAACATCAGCGCCTTGAAAAATGCATGTGTCATTACATGGAAAATCCCGATCGCAAAGGCGCCCACGCCGCAGGCCATAAACATGAAGCCAAGCTGCGACACAGTCGAATACGCCAGAACTTTCTTGATGTCGTTTTGAGTGATGCCAATCGTGGCGGCAAATAA
>DIYZ01000115.1:1902-6151 GCA_002427845.1 Chloracidobacterium sp. UBA6041
GGCCCAGCCATCGCATCGGGTAACCAAACATGTAAAGGAAGTTGCGCGGACTTACCGCAGGCGCCGATGAAAAGTCCCAACGCAATCCAGGACAACAGTCCCCAGTGTCCCAGTATTTCCAGCGGATAATCTTTAGCCCGGGCAAAAACATCTGTGTACTGCGCTGTGCCAAACGTCGCGATGACTCCGAAGATTGCGAGGGCGAAGCCGAAGTCGCCAATCCGGTTAGTGATGAAGGCCTTGCGTGAAGCGTTGGCCGCTTCCTGACGATCGAAGTAGTAACCAATAAGCAGGTAGGAACAAAGGCCGACTCCTTCCCAACCTACAAACATCATCAGGAAATTCGAGCCCATCACCAAAATGAGCATCGAAAAGATGAAGAGACCCATGTAAGCAAAGAACCGGTAGAAGCCCGGATCGCCATGCATGTAGCCGGTGGCAAAAACGAAAATGCAGAGGCCGACGCCCGTCACGATCAGCATGAAGACCGACGAAAGCGCGTCGAGCTGATAACTCCACTCGACATTAAGTAGCGCGCTGCCTCCATGCGTCACTCCGGGAAGTACTATGGGTTGGCGGCGTTCGTTCGGCGCACGCTCACCTGCCTTACTTACCGCCTCCTCCGCTGCCGCCAGCGATGCGCCCCAATTTGCGCCCTGCGTGATACGAACTGCGCCGCCCGGAATCCAGTCGTACTTAAATCCTCCGTCCTGACTAGTGACATAAGTCTGCGGCCACATTGCCTGACTACTGAATCCATAAGAATAAACGGCGGCGAGCGTAAGCAGGAAAGAAAGGGCAATCGAACCGACGGCAATTCCGCCAATCAGCTTCTCGGAAAAACGAAACTTCCGACCGAACAGACCATTAATGGCCGCACCGGCAAGAGGAAGAAGCGGAACTAGCCAGATGTATCGATGCATGAAAGCTGTTCGTAGTCCGTAGTTCGTTGTCAGTTGTCCGTTAAGTGGCAAGTGCGACGACATCGCCGGGCACCACTAACAGCGGACTACGGACTACTGACGACTGACTACCACTTTAAGATATCAATCTCGTCTACCCAGATCGTTTCCTTGTTCCGGTAGAGCGCAATCACAATTCCCAATCCAATTGCCGCTTCCGCTGCCGCGACGACGATCACGAACACGGCAAAAATCTGCCCGGCGACCGCGTTAACATTGCCGGTCGCCTGCAAGTAGCGCGATAAAGCGATGAAGTTAAGATTTGCCGCGTTGAGAATCAACTCAATCGACATGAAGATGACAATGATATTGCGGCGTGTCAGCACTCCGGCGACGCCAATAATAAAGAGCAGAGCACCGATGATGAGAAACTTCGACAGGTCCGGGTGCTGTGCTTTTTGCCAGGCTACTGCAAAGCGTCCGCTCGTTGCCTCTTGAAACACGAGGCCTAACGCCGGCGTGAAAAATGTAAGAAGGAGGAACTGCATCGGTAATTGAATGATTACGTTATTGAATCTGTCTGAATCTTCGCCAGCTCCGGCTCCCGCGCCGCTTCTTTCTGCAAAACGTCGGGCGCCACGTCATCAACAGCCGCTTCCTGCTTTAGAGTTCGCGCGAGCATAACTGAACCAACGATGGCCACCAGCAGGAGTACGCTCGCGATTTCGAACGGCAGCGAAGCATAGCGATAAAGACTATTGGCAATCCGTTCTGTGGCTTTGGTTATCCTCGAGTTGCCGGTTGCCGACGTGTCCAGATTCTGTTCCTGAACCTGCTGTTCCGCCGCGGCGTCCTTGATCCTGGCCGCGTTCTGTTTTTCCAACCCTCCGTAACCCACATTGATTGCGTAAAGCAGGCCGGCCACGAGCAGGGCGCAGAAGATGACGCTGGTCGTAACCTGGCGGGGGCGGTTGAAAATCTCCTCGCTGCCCCGCTCTTCCGAGCCCACGTTGACGAGCATGATCACGAACAGAAACAAAACCATCACGCCGCCCACGTAAACAAGGATCTGTACGCCGGCAAGAAATTCTGCGTTAAGTAAAATGAAGAGGGCGGCGACAGAGACGAGTGAAGAGATCAAGAAAAGGGCGCTGTGAATAGTATTGCGAGCCATCACAGTCAGCAGACCTGCGAAGATGGCCGTGATAGAGAAAACCCAGAAGAAGACCGCTTCCCAACCGGTTAGAACCATAGTAATGAGTAATGAGTAATGAGTGATGAGACAGGAGCGATGGATTTTTTCTTACTCATGACTCATCACTCATGGCTCATCACTTTTTCTCTACCGTGTGTATTTCACTGTTTCGCGCCCTTGCTCGAGCATTTCGCGGTTCCAGACAAAACCTGCGCGCGAGTAGGTTGCCAATTCGAAGTCCTGCGTCAACTCCAAACACGAGGTCGGGCACGCTTCCTGGCAAAGCGCGCAAAACATGCAGCGTGACGTGTCAAAGATAAACTCGTCGAGCACTTTCTTCTTTCTTGGTTTGCCGGCGACGATGATCTCGACATCCATTGGAAGTACATCGATGCAGTCTTCCGGACAAACTATCGCGCAGAGATTGCACGCGATGCACAGTGTGTCATGGGTTTCCGGATCCATATTGAGACGCGGCGCGCCATGAAAGCGCGGCGCGACGTCTGGCCGGACCTTGGGATACTGCTCGGTATAAATGCCTTTGCCCGCCACCGAATCTTTGTCGGTAAGAGCGCCAACATTGTATTTCAGCGTGAGTCCCAGACCTTTAATAAGGTCCAACATAAAAAAGCGCTGGAGCTTCTCAATAAATTTAGGTTTAGGAACTTTGACTAAAGGCATAATGTCATTTCCGATTGCCGACTTCCGATTGCCAATTGACTACCGCTGCCGTCCTGCGCGCGTCGAACAATAAACTAAATCGGCAATTGGCAATTGCCAATCGGCAATGGCCTATCATTCGCTTGCCGCCGGAGCGACAGCCGGGACAGCGGGTTTACCCTGCGGCAAATTCACCAGCCGGATGTTTCTGCGCTGGCTCTTCAGATTGAAGTCGCGCGAACGCCAGTTGATTCTCGCCAACAGCAACCCCGTTATACCTAATCCGGCGAGTCCCAGCACTATCATCAGAGCCTTGCCTGTTCCGGTCAGATTCAACCCGGCGGAAAGCGAGTCGATAGTCTTGATACCGTGCCAGCCATTCAGCGCCTGAACCAAAAAGATTGCCAGCGCGGAAAGTGTAATGTTAATCAGTGCCGACGGAATCAACCACTTCCAACCGATGTCCATCAACTGATCGTAACGAAAGCGTGGCAAAGTCCAGCGCAGCCAGAAATACAAATAAAGAATTACGGCCAGCTTCAGGAGAAAAACGAGTAGGCTGACTATAACATAAAGGTTGTGATAACCGTTCGCTTCCAACCGGTGAATAAACGGGAAGTACCAACCGCCCAAATACACAGTTGTGGCCATCGCGGAGACGACGACCATGGCGCCATATTCAGCCATGAAAAACAGCGACCAACGAAAGCCGGAGTACTCCGTGTGGAACCCGGCCACCAGTTCCGATTCCGCTTCCGGCAAATCAAAAGGCGCGCGATTGTTTTCCGCGATGCCGCTAATCAAAAAGATCAAGAACCCCAGCGGCTGATAAAAGAGGAACCAGATGCTGTCGCTTGCCTGTGCGTTGACGACGCCCGAAAGTGAAAGAGTGCGGGCAAACATCAAGGCGCCGATCAATGAAAGGCCCATCGCGACCTCGTAGGAAATCATTTGCGCGCTGGAACGCAACGCCCCGAGCAGCGAATACTTTGAGTTTGACGACCAGCCGGCAAGAATCAATGCCAGGACGCCAACGCTCGAAACAGCCAGTACAAAGAGCAAGCCAATATTAATATCGGTAATCACGGCCCAGTCCGGACCGAAAGGGATTACCACAAAAACAACAAAAGCGGCGGCAATAGCGATGTAGGGCGCAAAGAGAAAGATCCAGCGGTCGGCTTTCTCGGGAATGAAGTCTTCTTTGGTAAGCAACTTTATGCCGTCGGCAATCGGCTGCAAAATTCCCCATGGACCAACACGCATCGGCCCCAGCCGCGCCTGCATAAACGCGGAAATCTTTCTCTCAAGATAATTGGCGGCGGCCACCCAGGTGGTGACTAGAGTAACGACCACGGCCACTTGAATAAATGGCCACACGACGTAGTTCACCGCGTTCGCGCTGAAAAACTTCAGCAGGAACTGGTCCACAAAATTGATGGGCGCAAAAAACGCAATCATGGTTGATTTTCCATCAGCTAGCCGTAACAAAGTA
>DIYZ01000115.1:6418-48368 GCA_002427845.1 Chloracidobacterium sp. UBA6041
GGAGCCCGCTTCAGCGGGCGAAAGATTTTCTTGAACATCAGCTTCTGCCGCCCACTAACGCGGGCTTGGATTAATCTTAACTTCAACTACCCAGGGTTTCGCTTCGCTTCACCTTGGGCTATATGCTGCCGTCTGCTCCGCAGACTCGTTGTGAGGTGATCTCAATGTGATATCACCGATCTATCTCACCGAGTACGATATCGAGCGTGCCAATTATTGCTACTACGTCCGCGACCAAATGGCCCAGGCAAAGTTTTTTCAGCGACTGAAGGTTGATCAGCGACGGCGGACGCACGCGCACACGCCACGGCTGCGCAGTGCCGTCCGATACAAGGTAGCAACCAATTTCGCCTTTCGGTCCTTCGATCGAGTGATAGTAATCGCCAACTGGAGGCTTCACCACCTTCGGCAATTTTGCATTCACGGGCCCGTCAGGCAACTTATCCAATGCCTGATCGATAATGCGCCGCGACTGTCTCATTTCTTCGAGACGCACAAGGTAACGATCGTAAGTGTCGCCGTTTTCTCCGAGCGGAATATCAAAATCCATATCGGCATAAGCGGCATACGGCCTCGCCTTGCGAATGTCCCAGGCCACACCTGAGCCGCGCAACGCGGGACCCGACAATCCGATCGCCACGGCGTCTTCACCCGATATCACACCGATCCCTACTGTGCGGCTTAGCCAGATGCGATTTGCGGACAACACTGTTTCATATTCGTCGAGCCGCGTAGGAAAGTTGCTGACAAAGCGGCGCACGTCGGAATCAAGACCGTCATAGGCGTCATTAGGCATGCCGCCCACGCGCCAGGCATGGCACGTCAGCCGTGCACCAAACTGTCGCTCGAAGATTTTTAGAATTTCTTCCCGTTCACGCAACGCCCAAAGCAAAACAGTCACGGCGCCGATGTCCAGCGCGTGCGTAGCGAGCCATAGAAGGTGTGAAGCTATTCGGTTGAGCTCCGTCAGGATTGTTCGCAGGTAATGCGCTCGCGGCGGCACGACCAAACCCATCATTTGCTCGACCGTTTCTACCCAAACGAGTCCATTGGATACCGCGGCAATGTAATCGAGCCGATCCCAATAAGGAGCAATCATCGTGTACATGCGATTCTCGGCTATCTTTTCCATGCCGCGATGGAGATAGCCGATGTCGCAATCGAGATCGATCACCGTTTCGCCGTCGAGTTTCAATATGACGCGCAACACGCCGTGCGTTGACGGGTGCTGCGGCCCCATGTTCAGCACCATTTCGGGGCTATCAAGCAGCGTCTCTCGAGTTGTGGCGATTTCTACCTGATGCATAAAGAGCTTCCGCGAATTCTAAGCTGCTGCCGGCGTTGGATTAGCCGGGAAATAACAACCGGTGACACTCCAGGGTTCAATAATCAAGCCAATCTCTTTCGCTTCTCCACTTGCACGCTTGTCTGCGAGTTTACTTACGATTGCCTGAGCGGCGCTCGCTTTATTCCAGACATTCCGCGGCGCCAGCGTGTCAGTCAACACAAAACCCGCCACCTTCGCCGCTTCCGGCGTGTCGAAGACTTTTGCTTCATATTGGGCGGCAATCTCTTTAGGCGTCATTGTCCGTTGTTCGTGGTCAGTGGTCACTGGTCACTAGTTGAAATCAGTTACAACGGACCACGGACAACTGACCACTGACCATTCACTTATCCTTTGGCATCACTTCTTTACCACCCTGAAAGATCTCGCGCATCATGCGTTCCTGCGGAACGGAAAGAATCTCCAGACCATACGCGCGCCTTTGCTCCAACTGTTCCCGTTGCACGTCGGTCATTTCCGGCAGATGTTTCCTGGTCCACTCGTTCTCAATAAACTCGAGCGGAAAATCTTTTCGTAACGGATGGCCTTCCCAGTCAGGCGGCAACAATATACGTCGCAAGTCGGGATGGTTCTTGAAACTGACGCCAAAAAGATCATAAACCTCACGCTCCATCCAATTTGCCGCGGGCCAGACGCTGGTAACGCTATCAATGCCCTCGGCTTCACTGATTGACGCTTTCAAGCGTACGCGTTCGTTGTGCGAGATCGAGTAAAGATTATAGACCATCTCGAACGGCGCCTCTTTGCGCATCGGAAAATGGACGCAGGTTAAGTCTGAAAGGTAGTTGAATGCACTTTCCACGTCGTCTCTCAGGAAACTGCACACTTCCACGATGCGGGTGGGTTCAACGCGAATAGTAATCTGACCAATAAACTCCAAGGCTTCCGTTACCACGCCGTCAAACCGCGCTTTCAATTTCTTTACTAATTTATTCTCGGAAGCATCGGTGGGCTTGGGGCCTTCTTCCTTCTTCTTGACTGGCGCTTTAGGGGCACCGGCCGCAGCGGCAGGCGTTGCAGGGACGGCAGCTTTCTGGCCAAGTGATTCTTTGACAGCGGCGACGCGAGACTTTGCCTGCTCGACCATCGCGGCCTTTTCTGCGTCGGCGCCCACTAGTTCGCCGGCGTCGGGAATAGAGGAGGCCGGCGGCGTGGCCGCTATCGCCGGCGTATCGGCGGGCTTTGTTGCGTCTGGCCGCTCGGGTTCGCCGCTTTCCGGCTTGTCCGTCTCATCTGCCATCAGCTTATCTTTCCCATAACCACACGCTGACTGAACGTGCGATCTCTCGAGGTTCTTGATCGCGCCAGTAGTTCGGGCAAAGTGTATATGCTATTACAAAAGGTCAGCAAAAATGGATTTAAACATGGCCTTAATTCGCTGTCAACAAGCTTGTTTTTACTCGCTCAGCTTCTGCAAGCGACTGCCGGAACTCGTTCTCCAACTTGACGATACAACGCGGGAAACCCTATCATGGTTTGTTTGAAGAATGCGGCATTTAGCTGTCCATAAATGAGGTTGTGACGATAATGAAACCAGGAATTCATCCGGAATATCACGAGATAAGCGTAACCTGTGCTTGCGGTGAAAGCTTTAAAACTCGCTCTACCAAAAAGGGCGACTTGCACGTTGAAATTTGTTCGGCTTGCCATCCGTTTTTCACCGGCAAGCAGAAGTTGGTTGACACCGCGGGACGCGTTGATCGTTTCAACAAGCGCTACGGCAAGAAAACACCAGTGGAAAACACTGCCACCACTCAGTAAAGTGGGACAGACATTCCTGTCTGTCTTTACTCGTGCTGTTTTCAGCAGGTGAGGAAGCAGTTGATCTCAAAACGACATTAGCAAGACTTCTTCAGCAGACGCCGGCTCTGGTTCAGAGTCCAAGCTTTAGCTTGCCGCTTTCCAAAGCAACAACCTAAAGGTTGAACTCTAAACAAGCCGGCGTTAGTGTTTTAATAGCAGGACAGACATTCCTGTCTGTCTTTGACAAACCCGACAGGCAAGAATGTCTGTCCAACAGGACGAAAACATTGAGCACAAACGAACGAGATTTAATAGTCGGCGGGCAGGCAGTCATTGAAGGCGTTATGATGCGGACGCCGAATGCCTATGCGGTAGCGGTGCGCAAAGCAGACGGCACTATAGTTAACATCGCGGCGCGACTGCCGAAGTGGAGCGACAAGTATCCGCTGCTCAAGCTGCCGGTGCTCCGCGGCAGTGCCGTGCTCGTGCAGTCGATGGGACTGGGCGTCAAGGCTCTGAACTATTCCGCTAACGAAGCCTTTGGTGACGCTCAGGAAGCCGAGGCGAAGGAAGTAAGCGTTGCGCTCACGCCGGCAGTAATCGAAGGCGAGGGCGACTTTGCCGGGTTGACCGGAGGGATGCCAGGACTCTTTCCAGTGCCCACGCAAAAGCGCGCCAAAGATGAAATGAAAAAAGGAGGCACTGCGGCAGCCGCCGGGTCGATCATCGTCGCGCTAATCTTCAACGTCTTACTTTTCGTTGCGGCACCACTCCTGCTGACGAACGCACTCTTCATTGCCGCGGGTTGGGCCCCGGCGCCGGCGGCAACTCGTTTGTCGAACCCGCAAACAACCAGCACCGGAACCGACAATGGATCTAATGTAGTCGGGAATGGACCGAATGCGAGTAACGGCGACTCCGCGGAAGATTCACCGTGGTATACGCGAGCATGGGGCACAGTGAGAACCTATCTGCATCCGGTTCGTCCGTCGGTGGTTTTTAATTTAATCGACGGTGTGATCCGCATGACTTTTTTCCTGGTCATGATCTTCAGCTTTTCATTGTTGAAGGACATCAAGCGTGTCTTTGAATATCATGGTGCAGAACACAAAACCGTATTCACATGGGAGAAGGGTCTCGCTCTAACAGTAGCCAACGCGCGTCCGCAACCACGCCAGCACCCGCGCTGCGGCACGAGTTTTTTGATGGTGGTGATGCTGGTTTCAATCGCGCTGTTTTCCGTCATCAAGTTTGACTCGCTCATCTATAACTTTCTGGTGCGGCTCGCGCTGGTTCCGCTCGTCGCCGGCCTCTCTTACGAAATCATTCGTCTTTCCGCGAAGAAAGAGAGCGGTTGGTTCTTCAAACTGATTACGCGCCCGGGCGTTTGGTTGCAAAACATTACGACGCAGGAGCCGGATGATCAGCAGCTCGAAGTCGCTATCGAAGCGCTGAAAGAATCACTAAAGCTGGAGCCCCAACCCGCGCAAGCCGCCCTGGCGCCGTTGTCGTGAAGAGGGTTTAGAGTTCAGCCTTTAGGCTGTTGCACGCTAAAGCGCGGACTCTAAACAAGGAAATATGTTACAGAGACTCGAACAAATAGAAGCGCGCTACGAAGAACTGGCGAATGAACTTTCCGCGCCGGAGTTGCTCGCCGACCAAGCGGCATACACGAAGGCGGCCCGCCAGCACAGAAGCCTCGGCGAGATCGTTGAAAAGTATCGCTCCTGGAAAACACTTAACCAGGAGTTGGCCGGGGCCCGCGAGCTACTCGACACTGCTGACGACGAAGAGATGCGCGAGATGGCGCGTGCGGAAGTTGAGACGCTGCAGAAAAAACTCGAGGCTACCGACACCGAATTAAAGATACTGCTGGTCCCTTCCGATCCCAACGACGAAAAAAACGTCATCGTTGAGATTCGCGCCGGGACAGGAGGCGACGAAGCAACGCTGTTTGCCGCGGAAATGCTCAGAATGTATGGACGTTATGCCGAAAGACAGGGCTGGCGCTTTGAAGTCCTCGATGCCTCAGAATCAGGCATTGGTGGAATTAAAGAAGCGATTGTGCTGATCGAGGGCGACAAGGTTTATTCCAAACTGAAGCACGAATCGGGCGTACATCGGGTGCAGCGCGTCCCGCAAACTGAAGCCAGTGGACGTATCCACACGTCCGCGATCACCGTTGCCATACTGCCGGAGGCGGAAGAAGTTGACGTCAAGATCGATCCCAAAGATCTGCGCATCGATACGTTCTGCTCGTCAGGTCCGGGTGGCCAGTCAGTTAACACAACTTATTCCGCGGTTCGCATCACGCATTTGCCAACCAATGTAGTTGTCTCCATGCAGGATGAAAAGTCGCAGATTAAGAATCGTGAAAAAGCCATGCGCGTACTGCGAGCGCGCTTGCAGGAACTCGAAGAACAGAAACAACATGACGCGGTCGCCAGCGAGCGGCGTTCGATGGTCGGTTCGGGCGATCGCTCGGAAAAGATCCGCACTTATAATTTCAAAGAGAATCGCGTCACCGATCATCGCATCGGCCTCACAATTCACCAGTTGGATCTGGTGATGGAAGGCAGCCTCGACGAAATCATCCAGGCGCTTATCACCCACGACCAGGCAGAGAAACTAAAGAACGAAGCCGTTGCCGCCTAGATCAGTTTCGCGTTTCGAGTTCTGGGTGGATTCAACTTGAAGTGCAACAGTATAACTCCAGCTGGCCAATGCGTTTGTCAACTTCAGATCGTTGAGTTGCACTTCCAACTTGAATCCGCGCTGTCCAAATAGTTTCGAGTTCCGAGTTCTGGGTTTCGAGTTAGAATGAACCCGAAACTCGAAACTCGAAACCCGTAAAGCGAAACTATGTTGTCCACCACGCACGTGCTGCTCATTCGCCACGGCCAATCTCAGGGAAATGCCGAAGGGCGCTTTGGCGGACACACGGACACGCCGCTTTCACCGCGCGGACGAAAACAAGCCGCAGCTACAGCCAGGGCCCTCGCTTCTGAAAAGTTTGACGCGATCTATTCGAGTGATCTGCCGCGCGCAATCGAAACTGCCAGTCCACTCGCAAAACTCACGGGCGTTGCGCTGGAAACAACCGAAGCGCTGCGCGAACGCAGCGTGGGCGTAATGGAAGGTTTAACTTTCGAAGAAGCGGCCGAGCAGCATCCGGAACAGTATCAAGCCCTGCTGAAGCGCGACTTCGAACATGTGCTGTCAGGCGGCGAGAGCTATCGGCAGATGTTGGATCGCGCTTCGAGAAAACTCGATGAGGTGATTGAACAACACCAGGGCGGCCGCATCGCCATCTTCACCCATACGGGAGCCATCTGCATTCTCATACTTCACATCATGGGGGCGCTGGATGCGCCGGAGCTCAAGCCTGTTTGGATCGCGACCGCAAATTGTGGGATTGCCCGATTTGATTTGCGCAGTGATGGCTTTATTCGCGTGGTCACGATTAACGACACGCGCCATCTTGTTGGAATATAGCGGCAGGCGTATCACTGCGTAGAGATTCGCGCGCGTTCCGCGCTCGTCCAATCACACAGCGTCTTCAAGTCAGCCGCCGAAAGCTTAGAGCCCGGATGCAGCGGCGTGTATGAACTTAAGGGCATGGCGCCATCCTTAACTTCTTCGCACATCTGCTGGAGTTTCTTTGCTTGCCGATCCGGATCGTAGCGGCCCCACTCGGAAAGGTTCTGGTTAGACCGGCCCTCGTTAACGTGGCCGATTACAAACCAGGATACTGGCGCCACGTTGCTATACCACGGCCAGCGAGTTTTGTTCGAGTGGCAATCGTTACAGGAGCGGTCGAAGATTGCCGCCACCTGCGGCGGTACTTGTAGCCGCGCCTCGATTGTCTGCGAAGGATCGATAGGCGG
Source organism: Chloracidobacterium sp. UBA6041 (assembly GCA_002427845.1). Taxonomy (GTDB): domain Bacteria; phylum Acidobacteriota; class Blastocatellia; order Pyrinomonadales; family Pyrinomonadaceae; genus PSRF01. The sequence goes on from DIYZ01000115.1 coordinate 13,394, forward strand.
ATTGGTTTTTGCCGGACCAAAAAACTGGATTACCAGGAAGGAGATGGCGGCCAGGATCACTACCCATCGCACCACTTTGAAAACTTGTTTCTTCATGATCGCATTTCCTCGCCCGCGATAGATGCGCCGGTCAACCTGGAGAAAAAGAAAGGCGCAAAAGAGCACCGTTGAAGGTTTCTTTGCGCCTCCTAATTTGCGGGAAAATGTTCTGCTGAGGCGAGCTACCGCGTAACGCGTACCAGCATTTCGGTTCCCGACTCGATCTTCAATTCTTTGCTTCCCTGCACGGCCAGCGAGCCGGCGCCTCCGGCGCCGCCGAGTATCAAACCAATCGCCGCGCCTTTGCCACCACCGGCAATCGCCCCGATGATCGCTCCGGCCCCGGCGCCGATACCGGCGCGTTTCATCGTTTGATTGGCGCGGCTTTTCGATTCAACGCCGCCTTCCTCATCCGCCCTGCCGGAATCACTGCCATAAACTCGCGTGACGTAGCCGTGCAGGGTGCCGCTGCGGCCATCGCTGAGCCGAATAGAATCAAAAGCAAGGTTCATACTAGTGCGGCCCTTGATCTTCCCTGACTTCTGAATCGAGCTGACATGGCCGGTGACGGTCCCCTCGTTGAAGCGAACCGGGTCCAGCGCGGTCGCCGTGAATTTATCGCCGACGCGCGAGTCTTTGCTTGATAGCGAATCTTCAATGCGAATCTTCAGGTTAGTGCCGATTGGGACCAGCGGTGCAACCACCGTCGCCGTGGCCGTTCTGCGGGGAGCGCGTCTGAGTCTCGGCCTTGTGCGTCTTTGCGCGTTAACTAACAGCGGCATTGCAAGCATGGCCGCGATAGCCACGAAAGATATTATTCGTTTCGAAAAACTCGACTTCATTTGTGAACCTCCACGGCGCATATGAAGCGCGCCTGAAAACTATTTTGGTAAAGAACGCGAGGGCTTCAAAAAAGAGACGGCCTGGCACCGTTTGACTAAACCGTAAGCGCAACCTTTTCAGAATCTGAACTAGTTTCATCTAAACGAGTGCCCAACTCCTCAACCTCATCTCCTAATTCCTGCCGGCGGTGGACGGTGCCGTCTGATTCAAAGATGTAAGCCGAAGGCGCCTCGCGCATGATGATGTCTTGCAAGCGCATCAGGCCATAAAGCAATGCTTCGGGTCGGGGGGGACAGCCGGGTATGTATACGTCCACGGGAATGCAACGGTCAACGCCCTGCATGGTGGAATAAGAATCAAATGGCCCACCGGTTGACGCGCAAGCACCCATCGCAATTGCCCACTTCGGTTCCGGCATCTGCTCGTAAACCCGGCGCACAACTGGACCCATCTTCAAAGTGACTGTGCCGGCAATGATAATCAAATCGCTCTGGCGTGGACTCGGACGAAAGACTCCAGCGCCAAACCGATCGATGTCAAAGCGTCCGGCCCCGGTGGCGATCATCTCGATCGCACAACAGGCGAGGCCAAACGTCATGGGCCACAAGGCAGACTTGCGCGCCCAGTTGACGACCGGCGCGGTCATGTCCAGCGCTTTGGCGCCAACCGTCCGACGTACCGAGTTCATCAGCGAATCAAATCTGGTAAGGACGAACCCCTGGTCATGCTCTGCCATATATTTTGACTGTTTCGAGTTTCGAGTTCAGAGTTTCGGGTTAACAGCTTTCGAACTCGAAACGCGAAACTCCAAACTCGAAACTTGGTTAAGCCCACTCCAGCGCGCCTTTGCGCCAGGCGTAATAGTAACCAACCACCAGTATGCCGAGAAAAACAAACATCTCGATGAGCGCAAACTTCGTAAACGAAAAATCATCACCCATGAAAATAATGGCCCACGGCAAAAGAAAGATCGTCTCCACATCGAAGATCAAAAACAACATGGCGACGATGTAATAACGAACTGTAAATCGCGAGTGGGCGTCGGTAGTCGGATCGATGCCGCATTCGTAAGGGCGCATCTTTCCCTTGCCGTATTTTGCAGGTCTGAGAAATCTGCCGAGAATGATCGGCAAAATCGGAAAGACGACGGCCACGACGAAGAAGATCATCACCGGCCAGTAAGCCGTGATTGGTGCACCGATACTCTGCGTCGTCGCTGTCGTTGCCTGAAGCAGCATTTAGTTATCGAAACTCAATCGAGCCCTGAGGGGGGAAATCTGCTAACGAAGATACTCTTTGTAAATTATGGTGTTGCGGAAAAATATTAAGCGCCGTGGTGATCAATGTCAACGAAGAGTTTGGGCAGGCCCTGTGTTTCGCTCCGTAGGAGCCCAATGTTTATAGATGCCGGTAACCACCTCTATTGTTCAGCTCCTTAGGAGCGAAATGTTTATAGCTTGAGCTAGCTAACCAACTTTCTAGCTCCGTAGGAGCGACATGTTTTAGCGGACCGTTCTAATCAAGCAAGTGATAACATTCCGCTCCTACGGAGCCAGGACAAATATTCAAACCGACCTCTCTATAAACATTTCGTCCCTAACGGGACTTACGCCGCGCCACCGACGAGAGACCATTAGTGCAAGTTGCCGCCGGGCGAGCCGGCAAGCAGGGCGATGGCGTGGTTGAGAACGGGCGCGATGACGGCGAAGCTCTCGCGGACGCCTTTGGGTGAGCCGGGGAGATTGATGATCAACGTGCCGGAACGGATGCCGCAGACGCCGCGCGAGATCATTGCCATGGGGGTCTGCTTCAGTGTCTCGATGCGCATCGCTTCGGCGAGGCCAGGGGCTTCGCGCTCGATGACTGCGAGTGTTGCCTCCGGTGTGTTGTCGCGCGGAGCGAGGCCCGTGCCGCCCGTGGTCACGATGAGATTTACTTCGCCGCGATCCGCGAATGCGCGCAACTTGCCAGCCAGCGGTTCCAGGTCGTCGTTGACGATTTCCTTCGCGACGATTTCCGCGCCGAGCTCGGTCAGCAATTGCACCAGCGTTGCGCCGGACTCGTCTTCGCGCTCACCCACGGAGCAGGCGTCGCTTGCGGTAATTACAACTGCTTGAATTCCAGGCATATTTCCAAGTTCTATGGTCGCACGTGTCGCACCAGGCGGCAAACGATGCCTGAAGACAAATGACCGTGTGCGCGCCCGTTAGCGCCTTGCGCTGGCCGACTTCAGTCGAAGAGGCCGACCGAGCGTGCGATCGACCAGTCGATTTCCGAACAAAGAGCGCGAGGGAACGAGGTCGCAAGTTTTCTAATTTACAGAACGGGTCGACCGGGATAGAATCCCGCGCACATAAACGGCTTAATTGGTTTTCAGATTCGCGGTGAATTGTCTCGGCCAGTTGAGATCGGTCCGAAACTAAAGTTTCAAAGCAAGGATCCTTGCTGATCACGAGAGCTTTTGCTCTCCAAGCAGGAAGTTATCAACGCCTGAGCTACTTGGGTTTGTCAGTCAAGTAGCTTTTGCCCGTCGCCCGCCTGCGAACGTGGGCTTTCTCAGGAGACATGTCATGAAGCACAGTAAAACCCCTACCGCTCAAAATCTGGGAATCCGGCAAACCCAAACATTTCTCCTGAGGTTTTTTACAGCCTCTCTTGTGGGCTTCGTTTTTCTGCTTTTGCCGCAAGCTGCGCGGGCCGATTACACCGCCACGGTGTCGGGAAACAGCGTGACCTTCACCGGTGACGGTGCATCCGACGTTCTGACCCTTGGGGAGGCAGGCGGAATGCTGACGCAAAGTTGCTATGCGAAGGGCAATGCCGGCTTCAACAGCGCCAAAGACCTGGATAGCACGCAGCCCGGCGATCAGACCCTCTCGCTGGCGCAAGTGACAACGATCATCATCAATGGCGGTGAGGGCGACGACACTGTCATCATCAACAATCCGGCAGGCTCGGTGTTCGCTCCGAACGCTGAGATAAATTATGACGGTCAGGGCGGGAATGACGCTCTGTACATACAGGGTGGCGGTGGCGCGGACTTTGGCGAAACCTACACGCCCGGTCCCACCAAGGATGCGGGTGTAATCGAAACGACAAACGGCATAGCTTGTCAGGTGATCAAGTTCAGCGGGCTTGAACCGGTGACGGACACGGTCCCGGAAGCGACATTCACGGTGAACGGAAACAGCGCAAACAACTCGATCAACTACTCCGCCAGCCAGATCTTAGCCTAACGGCGGTCGCATTACGGTGGATAGCTTTGAGCTGTTCGAGTTCTCTAACAAAGACAACTTGATCATCAACGCCGACAACGGCGACGACGTCATCAACCTCAACCACCAGGGTCCCCGCCCCACCGGCTTCACGCCGGGTGGACTCAAGACCATCACCGTCAACGGCGGCGACCCGACCAGCAGCGACACGCTTATCGTGAACGGGTTGGCGGGCCAGCTCGACAACCTTAGATATGATGCGAACAATGTTGGCGCTGGGACAGTGGTCAATGACAACGCGCCTCAACCAAATGTGATCTTTACCGGCATTGAACATCTCTCGTTGGTGGTCCAGCAGGCTGATGGCGACGGCGTCCGCATGGACGGCACTGCAGGCAACGACTCGATTGAATTCTTCCACGGGGACACCCAGGATCGCGGCCGAGTCATCGGTACGATGGATCAAAACAATGCGACCGGTCTGGGCCCGTTTACTGCGACAGAAATGGATTTCACCGGCGCTTCGCCATTGGCGAACGACACTGATGTGAACTTCTTTAACAGTCCTGGCGGAACCGATACCTTCACATTCAACGGCACAGGCTTAGATGACAACATCCAGATAGCAGGAGGCGAAGCCGGAGGCACCGAATTCAGGAATACAATCAACGGCGTCGTCGTTTCCCGCGTTGAAGTTTTCAACATCGCGAGCGCGCTTGCACGCGGACTGGAAGGCAACGACATCATTAACGTCAGCGTTCCGGCGGGCCCCGCAGCCACCACGGTCCGGGTTGAGGGCGGCGACTCGGATCCGTCCACTGACACCCTGAACTATACCGCGCCCTCCGGCGGGGCGACCACAATCGACCTGGGCGCCTCGACTATTACCGGAACCGGCCCTGCTACAAACCCCTTGACGTTCAGCGGTATGGAGCGGGTCAACGAAACGTCCAGCGGGGTCGCATCGACACTGACGGTCAACGGTACCGACTGGCGACGACACCATCAACGTAACGCCTACGGGTGCCGGCGCCGGCAGCTTTGTTCGCCTGGGCGTGGGCGGCTCGCCACTTTTCACCTACACCGGCGTCGGCGGCGCGTTTACGATAAACGGCGGCACAGGTTTTGACGTGCTGGGCATATTGGGCGACGAAGGCCCCGATGTGGTGACATCCACGGCCACCACCGTGACGCGCGCCAGCGGCACAGTCACGCTCGGCACTGGCCTTGAGCGGTTGGATATTTCCACGTTTGGCGGCAATGACAACATCGTCCTGACCGGACTGACGATTGCCAAAGTCATCGACGCCGGCTCGGGCAACGACACCGTTAACTGCTCTGCGGCCGTGGACGCGACTATCCTCGGTGGTCCCGGCGACGACATCCTGATTGGCTCACCCGCTGCCGATTACATCGATGGCGGCGACGGCAACGACACGATCACGGGCGGTCCGGGCGTCGACCAGATGCTCGGAGGCGCTGGTTCGGACAAACTCATTTGGAACCCCGGCGACGGCAGCGACCTCGTCGAGGGCGGCACGGGCACCGATGAATTGGTCTTCAACGGCTCGGCCGCGGCTGAAATATTCAACATCACGGCCAATGGCGCGCGCACCACGCTCACCAGGAATGTGGGCGCCATCACCATGGACATCGGCGACACGGAGCAAATCACGGTCAATGGCCTGGACGGTGACGATATTTTCAACGTAGCGCCGCAAGCGACCGCTCACATTACGATCAACGGCGGGAACCCGGTTCCACCGACGTTACCCGGCGATCAATTGTTAGTCGATTTTACGGGCACCACAAATTCAACGCTGACTTCGCTGGGCGTAGGTGCGGGGATCTGGTCGTTCGGAAATCGGCAGTCCGTGAATTTCACGGGCATTGAGACGCAAGGCCCAGCGCAGCCGGGTATCTCGATCAATAACGTGGCAGTAGCGGAAGGCAACGCCGGCTCGGCCAACGCCACCTTTACCGCGACTCTGTCGACGGCAAGTGCGCAGACAATCAGCGTTGACGTCTTTACGTCGAATGGTACGGCCACGGCGCCCGTTGATTATCAATCAGCGAACGCCACGCTAACCTTTGCGCCTGGAGTGACAACGGCGAATTTCAATGTTCCAATCAACGGCGATACAACGCCTGAAGGAAACGAGACGTACTTTGTGAACTTGACCAACGCGGTCAACGCCACCATCACGACGCCGCAAGGCACGGGTACGATCAATGACGACGATGCGACGAGCATCTTCCAGTTCAGCAGTCCGACTGCCAGCGTCGCGGAGAACGCGGTTCCTGGCAGCGCAACGGTCACCATTACCCGCACGGGCGACACCACCGGCGCGGCTAGCGTGAAATTTGAGACGAGCGACGGCACAGCCCAGCAGAAGACCGACTACACCTTCGGTTCGGGCACAGTTCAGTTCGGACCCGGAGAGTTAAGCAAGGACGTCAAGATCCTGATCGTCAACGACGTCTTTGTCGAAGGACCTGAGACCTTCCAGGTTAATCTTTCAAACCCGTCCGGCAACAGTGCCATCGGGAGTCCCAGTCCAATCGTCGTTACGATTACGGACGATGACCTCGGACCGGCGGCGAACCCGATCGACGCCGCTGGGTTCTTCGTCAGGCAGCAATACCTCGACTTTCTCGGGCGTGAACCCGATGCTGCGGGATTGACTTTCTGGACGACTAACATCACGTCGTGCGGAGCTAACGCGAGCTGCATCGCCGCCAAGCGCGTTGACACTTCGGCCGCTTTCTTCCTCTCTATCGAGTTCCAGGAGACGAGCGGCAATGTCCTGCGCACACAACGAGTCGCCTTCGGCCGACAGTCCAACGATCAGTTCACGCGCGTGCCTTACCTTCAGTTCATGCGCGACACGCGCCAGATTGGACAGGGTGTGATCATCGGTCAGCCCGGCGCTGATGCTTTGCTCGAAGCGAACAAGGCATTCTATGCGGAGCAGACGGTCTTAACCGCGGAGTTCACGAGTCGCTTCCCACCCGCGCCGGGGGCGGTCTACGTTGACGCGCTCTTTGCCTCGGCAGGCGTGACGCCGACTGCGGCGGAGAGAACGGCAGCCATCAATGCCTTTGGCGCCGGCGGAACGACGGGTCGAATCGCGGCCCTGCGCTCGGTGGTGGATTCGGGTTCCGTCCGCACGGCGGAGGCCAACCCTTCGTTCGTCCTGGCTGAGTACTACGGCTACCTGCGCCGCAATCCAACCGACGCACCGGACTTCAACGATGCCGGGTACCAGTTCTGGCTGACCAAGCTGAACTCCTTTGGCGGTGACTTCCGCTCTTCCGACATGGTCAAGTCGTTCATCTCGTCGGATGAGTATCGCGTACGGTTCGGAATGCCGTAAGCGAAATTCGGAAAGGCAAAAAGCAAACGATGAGCTGGAAGACAATGGCTTCCAGTTCATCGTTCTTTGTTTCGCGATCTTTAGTTGTGCCAGGGAAGTCTCGGATCTTCCTTCCGCCCTTTGCTTCTTACCCTTTGCCCGTTTTGATGTGTTCCTTGAGCCAGCAACGATCCATCACGACCAATAAACCTGCATCAAGAGCGCGCTGCGCAGCGTCGTGATCGATCACGCCTTCCTGCAGCCATACAGCTTTGGCGCCGACCGCGATTGCTTCATCAACCGCGTTTCCCGCCTCACTCGACCTACGGAAGATATCAACCAGATCTATTTTCTCGGGAACATCCGCAAGCGACGGGTACGCCTTATCGCCGAACACTTCCGTCTCGTTTGGATTGACTGGGATCACTTTGTAACCTCGCCGTCTCATGTATGACGCGACACCGTGAGACGGTCGTTCCGGATCAGAAGAGAGCCCGACGACCGCAATCGTGCGGCAGTCTTCCAGGATTTTCTCGATGGTCTCGCTACTATTGATTTCCAACATAACCCGGTAGACCGATAGATACAGAAATCACTGCGGCTTTGCCGCCTGATGTGCGGGAAGGCTGGGCCTTTCCGAGAGGAACATTATTCACTTGAGGCTGCGCCTCAGAAACAAAGCCATTGAGGCGTAGCCCCAATGATCAGACGCATTGCGGAAAGGCATAGCCTTTCCGCACATCGGACGGTATAGCCGTTTATCGGCTTAACGCGCCGCTGGCTACTACAGCATGCATTTCCTGTAACGATCGAACCTTGACGTCCCCGCTGGTCTCGCGCGCAGCGATAGCTTCAACAATCGCCTGCGCGCCCGTCATCGTCGTTACGCAGGGAACGTTGTACTGCAAAGCCGCACGACGGATTGCCTGCTCATCGAAGTGCGAAGCCCGGCCCAGCGGCGTATTGATTACCAGCGCGATCTCTCCGCGCTTGATGTGATCGACGATGTTTGGCCGTCCCTCGTTTACCTTAAAGACGTTTTCAATTTTCAAACCAACCTCGCGCAAACGTTCGGCGGTTCCGAGTGTTGCCATAATCTCAAAGCCAAGGCGCGCAAGCTTGCGCGCGAGAATCACAGCCTGCCCCTTGTCCGCCTCGTTCACACTAATAAATGCCGTGCCCGCCTGCGGAAGCGACAGCCCGGCGCCGGTCATCGCCTTCCAGTAGGCTTCGCCAAACGTCTCGCCCACTCCCATCACTTCGCCGGTTGAATGCATCTCGGGACTGAGGATTGGATCCACTCCCGGAAACTTTGCAAACGGAAAGACCGGCGATTTAATAAAGAAACGATTCACGGTCAAATTCTCCGGTAAATCGAAATCGGAAAGCGGTCGCCCGGCCATCACTAAAGCGGCGATGCGCGCGATGGGAACGCCCGTAGCCTTGGATACGAAAGGCACTGTGCGCGACGCGCGTGGGTTTACCTCGAGCACATAAACCCGGTGGTCCTTAATCGCAAATTGAATATTCATTAGTCCGCTCACCGACAGCGCTGTCGCCAACAGACGCGTGTAATGACGCATGGTCTCGATGTGTTCCGGATCAATTCTGACCGGGGGCAGCACGCACGATGAGTCGCCCGAATGAATTCCCGCCTCTTCGATGTGTTCCTGAATCGCGGCGATGACGCACGTGTTTTCATCGGCCAGAGCATCCACATCAAACTCCGCGGCGCGCTCCAGAAACTTATCAATCAAAACTGGCCGGTCAGGCGTGAAGCCGACCGCGGTGCGCACGTATTCATCGAGGCTCTCTTCGTCGTAGACGATGGCCATCGCGCGGCCACCCAGCACGTAACTGGGCCGCACCAGCACCGGATAACCAATCTGCTCGGCAACTTGCTTCGCCTCATCACCCGTCGCCGCCATTCCGTTTTCCGGTTGCGGAATGCCCAGTTCACGCAGTAGCGCGCCAAAGCGTTTTCGATCTTCAGCGAGATCAATCGAGTCTGCGGCGGTTCCGATTATCGGCACGCCGGCCTTGTGCAAACGCATTGCCAGATTCAACGGCGTCTGTCCGCCAAACTGCACGATGACTCCTTCCGGCTTCTCTACGTCGACGATGTTCATCACGTCTTCAAAAGTCAGCGGTTCGAAGTAGAGACGATCCGAAGTGTCGTAATCCGTCGAAACTGTTTCCGGATTGCAGTTGACCATGATCGTTTCAAAGCCCGCATCGCGAAGCGCAAACGAGGCGTGACAACAGCAATAATCAAATTCGATTCCCTGCCCAATGCGATTCGGTCCGGAACCCAGAATCATGATCTTGCGACGATTGGTGGGGGCGGCTTCGTTTTCAGTTTCGTAGGTCGAATAAAGATAAGGCGTGAACGACTCAAACTCGGCGCCACAGGTGTCGACGCGTTTGTAAACGGGAACGACGCCAATACTCTTTCGGTACGCCCGAACTTCGTCTTCCGATGTTTCAGTGAGATACGCGAGCCGCCGGTCGGAAAGCGCAACCTCCTTGAAGGATCGCAAGAGTTCGGCCGGGATGTCCTCAAGCTTGCGTCCCTCAATTACCTTTTGGATTTCCATTACGTCCTGGAGCTGCTCGAGAAACCAGGGATCGACGCGCGACAGACGATAGATTTCCGCGATCGGCCACCCGTGTTGCAAAGCGTAAGTGATGTAGGAAAAACGTTGTGAGTTTGGGCGCGCCAGCTTGCGTTGCAACTCATCGTCGGATATGTCTTCCAGCCGCAGTGGTTTTACCGCTTCGAGTGAGCGAAGGCCCTTGAAGAGGGCCTCCTTAAACGTTCGGCCAATGGCCATCACCTCCCCCACCGATTTCATCTGCGTGCCGAGGACGTCTTCCGCTTCGCGAAATTTTTCGAAGTCCCACTTGGGAATCTTCGCGACCACGTAATCGATTGTTGGTTCAAACGATGCCGGCGTCTTTTGCGTAATGTCGTTGGGAATTTCGTCGAGTGTGTAACCAACAGCGAGCTTCGCCGCAATCTTGGCAATTGGAAAACCAGTGGCCTTTGAAGCCAGCGCCGATGAACGCGAAACGCGCGGATTCATTTCAATGATGCGTATATCGCCATTTTCCGGGTTCACCGCAAACTGTATGTTTGAACCGCCCGTTTCCACGCCAACTTTGCGGATGATGACGATGGCCATGTCGCGCAGGCGCTGATACTCGCGATCGGTCAAGGTTTGCGCCGGAGCGACCGTGATTGAATCGCCCGTATGCACGCCCATCGGATCGAAGTTTTCAATGGAACAGATGATGACGACGTTGTCGGCAATGTCACGCATTACCTCGAGTTCAAATTCTTTCCAACCGAGAATGGATTCTTCGACCAGCACCTCGTGCATCGGCGAAGCTGCGAGACCGGCGCGAACGATTTCTTCAAACTCTTCCGGGTTATAAGCAATGCCGCCGCCGGTTCCGCCGAGCGTGAATGAAGGGCGAATAATCGCCGGATATCCGGTGTCCTCGACGATTTCCTGGGCTTCAGTCCATGACCTGGCAAAACTGCCGCGCGGCATTTGCAGACCGGCCTCGTCCATCGCTTTTTTGAAAAGCATCCGGTCTTCGGCGACGCGAATGGCCTCGCGCTTGGCGCCAATCATTTCAACGCCACACTCCTCGAGAATTCCGGAGTCATCGAGCGCTATCGCCAGATTCAGCGCTGTCTGGCCACCCACGGTTGGCAGCAGCGCATCCGGCCGTTCCTTGCGAATTATCGCGCTCACGGCCTCGACTGTGAGTGGCTCGATGTAGGTGACGTCAGCGGTTTCGGGGTCAGTCATGATCGTCGCTGGATTCGAATTTACCAACACGACCTTGTAACCTTCCTGACGCAGCGCTTTGCACGCCTGCGTCCCGGAATAGTCAAACTCGCAAGCCTGACCAATAACAATTGGACCAGAGCCGATGATTAAGATTTTGTGGATATCAGTGCGTTTGGGCATTTAGCTGGGAGCGCCGGCATCTTGCCTGCAATGGGCGCGATTAGGCGCGAACAAACTGCAACCGGAATAAAACATTATACATACCAACTTGGACGGACGGAATTCATGTGATGGGGCGGATTATGAGGAATGACTGGACACGAAAGAGAAACTAAAGAGGAACTGGCGACAAACCATCGCTGAAGCGCTTGCGGTAATCTTCTCCTTTAATTTCCACGGTACTGCACATTTCATGCAAGCGGCTACGCAGTGGTGTGCCAATACGCTCCTCGAGGGTGGTGAGTTGCTGAATACGCTTTGAAGAAAAGCTCCTGTTACTTCGCTGGGCGTCCGCGTTCTCGGGATCTTTTCGGCTGGCCGCGGGGACCTGGTCAAAATAGTTCGTCGTGAAGATCGTGAGCTTCCTGTTGATATAGCGAGTGTTGATGATCTGATATAGCGTGTCACGGACCCAGCTAGTGGGAACGGTCGCGCCAAGTTCATCCAGAACTAAAACCTCCGCTTGATAAACCGGAGCCAGCACGCGCATCTCCGAGTTCTCGGAAACCGGATTGTAAGAATCTTGAATCGCCTTAAGAAGCGAACCCGATTCGTAAAACAAACAATGAACGGCTTTTTCCCCCATCAGATCTTTTAGGAGGGCGGCAGCGAGATGTGTTTTCCCCACCCCCACAGAACCCATGAATAACAAGCCCCTACCGACGTCCGGATATTCCTTAACGAAGTTCTGGGCATAATCGAACGCCCATTGCTGAGTAGGGGTTGCCGGGTGGTAGCTGCCAAACGAACATTTACGAAAAAGTGACGGGATGCGTGATGCCTTGAACAATTCATCGCGACTATTCGAACGTCGGCACTCACACAAGATTGCGCCCTTGTCAGGGTGCATCCATGTGCCCGTCCCAAAGCAGAATTGGCAGACTGAGTCTTTGACCGTCACATTCGCTTTTTCGATCAAATCATTGCCATAATTCTTTTGAGGACGATCCACGATCCGCAAGATCCTTTTGTCGGAACTATCGGTTGACATATAGCAAAGCAGGCGCTAACGCGTGAATTATTAACGATCTGATGTATTCGATTATAGCATCGCAAGACGCAGGCGCAATGAATCTCACCTTCCGAGTGTGTTAATTCAACTCGGCGACTCAGCCTTAATGACCAACGCCGAACTATAGCAGTCGGACCACTTCAGTTCGCCAAAGTAACGTGATATTTCTTCTCTATAGTTGAAGTCTGGTTTTCAAATCTGGCGAGGGTAGATTATTGTTGTATGACCGGAGGCTTTATCGAGACTGACATGCGTTTGTTACATTCATTGCTGAGTAAACTCGGACTCAGCAAAGTCAAGGCAGAGCGCCATCCCATTCGCGTCTTCCTTTTGGACGACGACAAGAGAAGACATCGGTGGTTTTCGGCCCGTTTCAAAGGCGATTTTGTTGACGTGGCCGACAATGTGGAACAGGCTCAGAGATTATTGAGCGACAATTCTTACGACGCCATCTTTTTAGATCATGACCTCCACCCGGAGCATTACAATTCCTTCAGTCACGACGACGCCCGTACTGGCTTTGCTATTGCTTCGTGGCTGGCTTTAAACCCTGATCTCCAACGAGCTTCCACCATAGTCGTGCACACGCGCAATGCCGACGGCGCAATGCGAATGGTCGAAGAACTGCGCCGCGCCGGCCGGACCGCCGACTACGTTCCCTTTCCTCTGCTCGAGGAGCGAATCAAGCACTATTGGAGACGGTAAAAAAAGGGAAGAGAGTAAAGGGGAACGGGGAAAAGCGTCGCCATTTTTCCCGTTCCCCTTTGCCCTCTTCCCCATTCCAGTGGTGGCCAGGGACGGAATCGAACCGCCGACGCCGGCCTTTTCAGGGCCGCGCTCTACCAACTGAGCTACCTGGCCATTGGGTAGGAAAGAGCGCGTAGTATAGGGACTTACGAAAAGAACTGTCAACTTAGCGCCAAAAGCGGAATTTGTCAGATTAGTCACAGAATTTCGTTGACTGATTTCGGCGGAAGTGTATAATCCCAGCCGTTGAGGATGGGGTTGGCGCCCAAACGTCAGTCCAGTTGAAAGACGACATCCGATTCAAAATTGAAAGTGCCCGCCAGTGCCAGCTCGGCCGCCGATCGCGCCCCCCGCAGTCGCTACCTTCGAGCTGGCACAGCTATTTTTAGGGCACACTTTGATTCGCCGTTCCGCCAGCCTTTAGGGCTCTATTCCCGCACGCCTAAGCAGTTCGCCACTTTCTCGGACAGCCTCATCCAAGACGGCTTTCTCATCCAGAGTGAGCAATTTCCCGTCTGCCATTACGGCCCGACCGTCGATTACAACACTTTGCACATCTGTCGTTTGCGCCGAATACACTAGTGCTGATACCAGGTCTCTTGCATACGGCGTTGAATGCAGCGAACGCAAATTAACTACAATAACGTCGGCGCGCTTCCCAATCTCCAAACTGCCGATTTCCTTTGCCAGTCCCAGCGCTTTAGCGCCAGCGATTGTGGCAATGCGCAACGCTTGTCTAGCCGGGAGAGCCTCAGGTCCATGCAAAGCTTTTTGCAAGAGAGCCATACTGCGCATCTCTGTAAACATGTCGAGCCGGTTGTTGCAAGCTGCGCCATCGGCGCCCAGCGACACGGAAATCCCGCGATCCAGCATCGTCTTGATCTCAGCAACCCCGGAACCCAGCTTAAGGTTCGATGATGGGCAATGGGCCACATTCGTGTGCGTGTTTGCAAGCATCTCAAACTCCGCAGCATCGAGATGAACGCAGTGGGCCAGGACAACGTGCGGACCCGCCAATCCGAGTGAATCGAGATAAGCAACGTTACGCAAGCCCGTCTCTCCTTCGACCAAAGCGCACTCATCGAGGTTTTCCGACGCGTGCGTGTGCACCATTACTCCACGATCCTTTGCTAGTTGAGCCACCTGCGAAAGTAGTTCGCGCGTGCAGCTGAGTGCGAAACGCGGTGCGAAGCAATAACGGATGCGTCCATCCGCTTTGCCATTCCACGTTTCAAGCAATGCAAGCGACTCTTTGAGGGAAACCGCCATAACTTCGTGCAGCGGCCCGGGCACGTCGTCGCCTTTGTCCATCATGCACTTGCCCACAGTGGCACGGAAACCGGTTTCTTCGACAACCTTGAAGACCTCTTCCGTGTGGTTCACCGTTTCCATAGTCAGGGCACACGTCGTTCCGCCTTTGATTAGTTCCGCCACACCCAATCTGGCGGAAGCTCTTATCGAGTCGGCAGTATGCGCGGCTTCCATGGGCCAGACGCGTTTCTTAAGCCAGTCAAGCAGCGATAGATCGTCGGCAGCGCCACGAAAAAGCGTCTGACAAAGATGAATGTGGGTTTGAACAAATCCGGGAAGAACCGCGCAGCCAGCGGCGTCAATAATGGTGTCGGCTGTTGCGCCTTGCTCGCCGATGCTCGCAATACGCCCGTCGCGAATGAGCAGATCTCCACGCACGATGGAATCCTGATCATCCATCGTCACGAGTGTTCCGCCTTTTATGAGAATGGAGTTCATAGTATGACAGGCATTCTTGCCTGTCTCGATACCAACAGTGACAGACAAGAATGTCTGTCCTACGCATTATCGGGCGCACTACCGCGGCGGATTATCCGTTTAGACTGAGGACACTGTAAAGCAGAAAGCCAGGCAATAAATGAGCGCTCGGCTGCCGGGGAGATCAAATCCCGCAGCCGAACGCTCGATCGTGGTTCGATGAGCTTTTATTTTTTATCAGCCGCAGCCGCTTTGGCGTTCGGAGCAACTTCCGGTTTCTCGTCGCGAACAGGCATGCCGAGTTTTACTTTCACTTCCCTCTCGATTCGTTTGAGAAGGTCGGGATTCTCTTTCAACGACTGCTTCGAATTCTCGCGCCCTTGCCCGAGACGATCGCCCTTGTAAGAAAACCACGCGCCACTCTTATCAACGACGCTTTGCGCTACGGCCAGGTCGAGAACGTCTCCTTCGCGCGAGATGCCTTCGCCATACATGATGTCAAACTCGCATTCACGAAAAGGGGGCGCCACTTTATTTTTCGCAACCTTAACCCTGGTACGATTGCCGACCACTCGGTCTGCGTCCTTGATCGCCCCGATTCGCCTGATGTCGAGCCTCATCGAAGCATAAAACTTGAGCGCGCGGCCGCCGCTGGTCGTTTCGGGATTACCAAACATCACGCCGATCTTTTCGCGAATCTGGTTGATGAAGATGAAGCAAGTATTCGACTGCGAAACTATCGCCGTCAGTTTGCGCAGCGCCTGCGACATTAGACGCGCCTGCAAGCCGGGCAGCGAATCGCCCATTTCTCCGTCGAGTTCCGCGCGGGGAACCAGCGCCGCAACCGAATCAACGACGATCACGT
The DNA here is from genome assembly GCA_002427845.1 of Chloracidobacterium sp. UBA6041. Lineage (GTDB taxonomy): Bacteria > Acidobacteriota > Blastocatellia > Pyrinomonadales > Pyrinomonadaceae > PSRF01. The sequence continues at coordinate 29,221 of DIYZ01000115.1, forward strand.
CAACGCCATTCGAGCGCACCAGCGCCTCTGCAATCTCCAGCGCTTGTTCACCCGAGTCGGGCTGTGAAATCAGAAGTTGCGCGATGTCCACGCCCAGTTTACCGGCGTAGTCAGCGTCCATTGCGTGCTCGGCATCGATGTAGGCGGCAACTCCGCCGGCCTTCTGCGCTTCCGCCACGATGTGAAGAGCAAGAGTGGTTTTCCCCGAGCTCTCCGGACCGTAGATTTCGATAATGCGGCCTCGCGGCACGCCGCCAATTCCGACGGCTGCGTCAAGGCTCAGTGAAGTCGTGGAGATTGCCGGGATATCAGAGACCTCGCGTTCACCCAAACGCATAATCGAGCCCTTGCCAAATCTCTTTTCAATAGTTGCTAGTGCCGCCTCAATCGCCTTGCCGCGATCGACGCTTATTCGGTCATCAGCCATGACATACATCGCTTTCTTCCGCTCCTTTTCTCACGAGTCCGCGGCAAAGGCACTCCCTTTCGCGGTCAGAATGCGCTGACCATACCATATTCAACGCGAGAATGGAACAGTGTTTCATGCTTGCAACAGCAATTTTTCCAGAGGGTAGAGGTACCGAGACACTTAGCGCGCAACGGCAGCCCTCTCTGCGCCGATCATCGCGGAGTTACGCGCTTCAAAATAGAATAGCGAATTACTTCGAACTGGCCCTCAATAGCCGCCGACCAATTCTTTGATGGAACGACTCGTGCGTCTTTCAACCTGATCGCAAAGTGAAGGGATTCCGCCTGCGGCTTCATCTTTCGAAATGCGTTCGATACGCCACATGGGAAAGAACAGGTCGCCAAATCCGACAAAAGGTTCTTCGTGAACTACTGCGCTTACCCAATCGTCAAACGCATTCAAGTCGAGGCCGCGCAAGAATACTCCAGCCGAATTGATTTCGTCGAGCACGCCCCAGCATTTTTCGCGCGGCGAGTGCAGCACGATGATAACCGGTGTGCCTGGCTTGATCCCGGAGCTGGTTTTCGGCATTTCGTCCATAATTCTCGGCTATAACCAGGAATCAGCGCACGCATAAGATGCCTGATTCGGCGACGAGATCAGCTCCGGCCGGGGACAGCTTAGCTCGCATTACGATTCCTGGTGCTATCCTGGCGGCAGTCACCACAATTCCGCGGATGCCAGGGCTTTTGCTAACGACCCTGCGTTTATCCTCTCAATTGCTCCTGGCAGTGTTCACTTTGCCGGGGCTGCCTACATATTTTTCAAACCACTCGAGATTTGTCTGCTTGGTTTTCAAAACCATTTTTGGCTCGTTTGGTCCGTGGGGCATCCGTGGCAATACAATCATGCGTACCGGCACGTTCTGCACCTTCAGCGCATTGTAAAACTCGTAGCCTTGTGAGATTGGCACGCGCTCGTCAGCTTCGCCATGTTGAATCAAGGTCGGCGTGGTCACACCCCTGGCATTGAACATGGCCGAGTGGGTGCGATAGACGTCGAGGTTTTCCCATGGTTGACCTTCAAAATAATCCGGAATGAAGCTGGGAATGTCGGCCGTACCAATGAAGCTCATTAGATTTGTGACGCCCGCGCCGACTGATGCTGCTTTGAACCGATGCGTTTGCGTTATCACCCACGAGGTCATGTAGCCGCCGTAACTCCAGCCCATCACGCCCAGACGCTCCGGATCGGCTACCCCCATCGCGATCACATTATCGACACCGGTCATCAAGTCTTTGTAATCGCCGCCGCCCCAGTCTTTGATATTTGCGAAACGAAACTTTTGTCCATACCCGGAGGAGCCGCGCGGGTTAACACGCAGGACCGCAAAACCGCGCGACGCGAATGAAGCGAGCGGATAAACCCCGCGGCTTCCCGCCAAAAAGCTTTGCATAAACACGCCGGTCGGACCACCGTGAATCACTAACAACAATGGCACGCGCGTGCCCGCCGCGTAACCCCCCGGATAAGTCAACAACCCTTCGACATCGAGACCGTCAGCACTCTTCCACCTGATAACTTCCGTCTTCCCCATCGGCACGTTGGGCAAATCAGCATTTGCCCGGCTAACCTGAACGGGAGCGAAATTGTTTATGCTGGTAACGAAAGCCTCAGGCGCTTTATCGGGAGCCTGCATCGTAAAGCCCAGCATGGTATGGCTACGGTTAAGCGACAGGCTACCCAGCACTTCGTTTCCCCTGTTCAGTTCAGAGACAGAGCCGGTCGAAATATCGATCGCGGAAACGCGACTGACAGTCCCTCTCGTTTCGCTGAAGTAGATTCGCTTGCCGTCCGCCGACCAGTCGAGAATGCCGGGTTGCGCGTCGAAAGTTTCGGTGAGCAATCTCGGCGCGCCACCCGCGGCGGCAATCACGGCTATTCTCTGGTATCCCGCCCAGCGCGGCGGATCGTCGGAAACACGGAACGAGATCCATTTGCCGTCTGGAGAATAGGTTGGGTCCGATTCAGAAGCGCTGGTGGCCGCGAGTGTAATTACTTTGGCAGTGGCTACATCTACTGAAAGCAGGTCGGAAGTGGTCCAATAGTCAGCCTTCGGCATCTTTGTGCGCGTAAACACAATGGTCTTGCCGTCGGGTGACCAATCGAAATCGCCTTCCACGTTAGCGTCTCCACTTAAACGACGAGGTTCGCGCTTACCGTTTGTGTCCTGTTGCAGACTGATCACGTTGAGGCGATTCAATTTGACGCTCTCATCGATCCAGCGCCAATCGTCTTTCCCCTTGTTGTTCTTTTCCTCGTCGTCGCTCGCGGCATCGCGCATGATGAAAGCGATGCGTCCGCCATCCGGGGCCCAGGCGAAGTTGCTTACGCTGCTTTTCACATCGGTAAGCTGTTCCGCCTCGCCGCCAATCAAACGGAGCACATACAGGTTGTTCTTGCCGCTGCGGCTGGAAGTGAACGCGAGCATCTTGCCATCTGGCGACCATTGCGGGTTGTCGGATGACTTTTCCGCGTAAGTTAACTGCACCGCATCGCTGCCATCCGAGTTCGCCACCCAGATTTGCGAAACGAATTCACTTTTGTCCGGAGTCATCACAGCCGAACTGACCGTGTACGCGACCTTCTTTCCGTCCGGAGAAACGCGCACTGCTCCAATTCCCTTGACCCTCATCTCCAGTTCCGGTGTCCAACTCGATTGCGCTTGCACGATCAGGGGAAGCGCGAACAGGAGTACGGACAGCAACACTAAGCCAACTAATTTTTGGGGGTAATTACTTCGCATTTGTTCTCTCCTTCGTGAACATTCCAATCCCTGGCCGCGCTACGGCTTCAAACAAACACTGGTTAGTGTTTCTTTTCGGCAGCACGTAGGAACTGGGCCATCTCTTCCCTCTTATTTTTAGTTGCCCAGGCCGCAGCAGTCCTGCCGTCGTTATCCCTCGCGGTCGCGTCAGCGCCTTTTTCCAGCAGCGCTCGCGCCACATCCTCGTGGCCATAGACACCCGCCCACATCAGTGGCGTTCCTCCAAGTTTGTTTTTGGCATTCGGATTTGCGCCCTTCGCCAAAAGCATCCGCGTGATGTTTACGTTGCCGCGTTGCGCCGCACCATGTAACGCCGTGTCGCCGTCGGCATCCTGGAGGTTAACGTCCGCACTACGCGCAAGAAGCGACTGCACAACGTCTTCGCGTTCGTGCCAGACATAACTCATCAATACGGTGACGCCGTTTGCACCTTGAACATTTAGAGCAACCCGGGGTTGCGCGAGCAAGACGTCCGCAATCTCGTCGTGCTTGCTTTCAAGCGCGCGCAAGAGCGCCGTATAACCACCTTTGTCCGTGGCGTTGACATCCGCGCCACCATGCAAAAGCACCTTGACGATTTCCAGGTTGCCGCTCGAAGCCGCCGAGATGATTGCGACGCGCTCGCTGCTTTCTTCCTTCGTATTCGGATCAATGCCGGCAGCGAGAAAGGTATTAACTGCAATCACGTCGTTGGCTGCAACCGCGGAGAAAAATGACTTTTCATCGAAGTCATAGCCACGCAACTTCAGAAGTTGTCTGGCCGCTGCGGGCGAAGGTTTGTCATTTGTGGACGGACCGCAACCGAAGACACTCAATAAAACGAGAAGGCTAACGATAGCGATGCCCTGCTTGTGTTGCGTCCGTAACGTCTTCATAAGCTCGGTCATTTCCGGCACTGTGCGACGAGTGCCCGATTGATGCGAACTGGCTTCGCGGGCTTCTCGCCTTCCGCGGCAGCATGATTGATTGCGTCCGCAACCTCGATGCCTTTGGTTACCCGCCCAAAGGCAGAAAATCTTCCATCGAGATGATGACCATCACCAACGAGTATGAAGAAATTCGTGGTGGCGCTATTTGCCTCTTCGGGACGGGCCATGGAGACAATGCCCCGGACATGCTTCACCAAACCTGGTTCGTCGGGTAACTTACGCGTCATGCGCTTTGCCAGCGCGAATCCCCACTTTTCACTGGTAGAAAGATTGCCACCCTGGATTACGAAGTCCTTCACGACGCGACTAAACGTCGTCGTGTCCAGCGCGCCGGTCGCGGCGAGATTGAGGAAGTTGCGCACACTCTCAGGCGCGGCCTCGGGAATCATTTCAATCTCGATGGCGCCGGCTTCAGTTTCCAGAGTCACACATTGAGCGGCCAGCTTCTCTACCGAAGCGCCGTCAAACGGTTCCGGCGCGTTGACAGTGATTTCGGCGGGCCTGGCATTCGCCTTCTTCGCAGTCTCGGCTTGAGGTTCAGTGCTTTTTGGCTCTTGCGCGCCGGCGGAAAAAACGAACGCCGTGATACAGGCAACAGCGAATATCAGATTGCGGATGCAAAGCGCGAATGATTGCGCCTGAACTTTTCGCTGAAATACATTGCCACTGAGAGTTCTCTCTTGCATGCTTGACCCGTCCTAAAGCGTCGTTAGGCGCAAAATGTTTATAGACCGCGTTTGATTTAAATCATTACTTTTTGGGGGCGGGTTCGTATCTATAAACATCTCGCTCCTCCGGAGCTTTCGCGCATCTGTTCGAACGGCTTACCGCCATCCAGCAACCGAGCAATCGGGGTGTATTGAAGTCCTTCAAACAAACTTTGCGGCAGACAGCCACTGTCCGCCGTCTACCACGAGCACCGCACCGTTAATAAAACTTGCGGCCTCGGAACAAAGAAACAACGCGGCGCTTTCGATGTCGCTGATGCGACCAAACCGTCCGAGCGGAATATTTTTGCGGAGTTTTTCCTTGACCGGCTCGGGCACCAAACGCTTCATGCCTTCAGTGTCTTCAATCGGCCCGGGCGCGATGCCATTTACACGAATGCCGTAGCGCCCCCATTCGACCGCGAGGTTGCGCGTGAGCGCATCGACGCCGGCCTTCGCGGCTGAAACGTGCAGCTGCATCGGCGTGCCGACGTAATGAAGCGTGGCGCTGATGTTTAGAATTTGGCCGCGATGCTCTTTGAGTTCGGCAAAGGCCGCGCGGCAAACATTGAAGGTTCCCTTGAGATCGATATCGACAACGGTTCCAAAACCGTTTGCCGATAACGCTTCGGCAGGAGAAAGAAAATTTCCCGCCGCACCGTTAACGACGATATCAATCTTACCGAAGCGCACTACCGTCGCCAGAATTGCTTCCTCAATTTCTTCGAAGTTTCGCACATCCGCAGCAATAGCCAAGGCTTCGCCTATGTTTTGATTGGTAGCGCGCGCGTCGTTGATGGCCCTGGCGGCCGGTTCAAGGTGTTCCAGTTTGCGACTAACCAAAGCAACCGAAGCGCCCGCTTCAGCCAACGCGCGCGCCACGCCGCCCGTGATGCCGGTGCCGCCGCCGGTTATAAATGCGACGTGGCCTTTGAGAATTCCGTCTACGAAGATTTCTTTGCTCATGATATTGTTGTCCGAGATCGCATTTAGTCGCAGATCCACCAATCGCAAATCAGAAACGAGCCGTTACAGAACCGCGAGCGGACCGGGGTCCCCAGCCGGGCAAACCGTGACAGACCTTGTTAGCTTGAGTGCTCGCATCCGCTCGCTACCAAGACTGTGTGAAAACTCGGTTGCTGAAAGAAATCACCCTAAAATCGGCACTGACTACAGAACCGTTGGCGGTAGCCAATGGATGTTACCACTCAAATTGGGGTCCATTGTTTCTCTCCCAAATTTGGGCGGAAGGCATGGCGCTTTCCGGATGTAATTGCGTGCTAGCATCCATTGGCTACCGCCAACGGTTCTGTATTGTGTGGCGGCGTCACCCGGGATTTGTTCATCGACTTCTTTCACTCTCCCGAGTTTTGACACACCCTCTACCGCGAGCGGTTCTGTATTACTACGTCGCAACGAGTGAAACAAGGTTCTTCGGAGTCCGGATTAGCCACCAGCGATGAATGGCCGTGACTGAACAATATAAATCTGGCCTTTCATGTAGGCCCACTCGATGTCCTGATCACGGCTGCCAAAGACTTGTTTGATCTTATTCGCCGCGCTCACCAACCTGCGGATCACATCGTCAGTCAAAACAACTCGCTCGCCGGTTATGGCAACTTCTTTGACACCGCCCTGCTCGTCAAAAGTCAGCAGACTGTCTTCGTCCGAGCGCGTAAGCACCTGGACTGCGTTGGCGCGGGGACGAAAGATGATCTGTTCGGCAACTTTCTTGCCCTCGACGACCTTGATACCCAGCCCACGCTTGGCGCTGATGTAAATAGCGCCCTTGTTCTCTTTATCGAAGGGATCGGCGGTGATCATCACGCCAGAGCTTTCCGAATTGATACCTTCCTGGATCAGCACCGCCATAAAAATCTTCGAATGATCTATTACGGCGCGCTCGCGCGCTTCGTAGGCCTCGGAATTCCACAGAGATGCCCAGACGGTTTTGATGGCCTCAACGATCTGCCGGGGCTCTTTAACGTTAGGTACGGTGGTGTAGAGTCCGGCGCCGCTGAAATTCGGCAAGTCTTCCGAGTTTGAGGAACTGCGAACAAATAAACCCTTGCCGGGAAACTCCAGCCGCACCCGGCGCAATATCTGCGCTTGTAGCCCCTCGTCGAATTTCGCCTGCTTGATGCGCTCGCGCAGACTCGCGAGTTGCTCGCGCCGGTACGCCGGATCATGCACAAATTTCTGATCGTTCAGCAGCGCGTAGATTGCCTCGTCCAGTTTATTAGCTTTGAGGAATTGATCGTAGTAGTAGAAAGGAATAGTGAAACCATTGGGAACGACGATGCCAGGCAGGCGCGCATTCATGACTTCGCCGAGGTTCGCCGACTTCCCACCAAAAGCAATGCTCGAACGCGCACGCTGTTGGCTCAGTCCGAGCAGGCGCGTTTCCGAGAGATCAAACTTTGGCGTCATTACATCCAAACGCTGCGCCAACCTTCGTTGGTATTCACGCAACTGATCGATGTCGGCTCGCTTTATCGAATACCTGTCACGCTTCGTCTCAAAGGTGACCCACCAACCGTCATACTGTTTCAATAGCGTCTGCGCGTCTTTGATGTAAGCGTTGGGAACGCCCCAACCCTTTGCCAGCAGATTGATGTGGGAAAGCGGCGTCGACGGATGCGCAGTAATAACGCCGGCAACCGGCGGCAGTTGAATCGGCACTTCGTCAAGGACCAGTATCTCGTTGAAACCAATTTCGACGTGCTCGTCGAGCTTCGGAATAACGTGGATACGTCCGATGCCTTTAGCCACGTTGAGCGCCTGGTACTCCTGTTCCCGCGCGATGTCACTTTGCAGAACGCGTTGCAGTCCCGTGATTTTTTCGGATTCTTCCTCCTGGCGAATTGAATTGGGTTTGTAAGCGACAGTTGTGAAAAACGTGTCCTTGATAACGGCGGCGGCGAGCTTGAGTTGTTCGGGAGGAATCAAATCTCCTTCCCAGAATTCAAACGTCCAGCGTTTGATCGGCGTTTGATAGGCGATCGTGCCCAGCACAAAGCGGCGATTCGGCTTCAGATAATTGTTTTCAAAGAATTCGCGGCCGCGTTCGAGCGAAAGATAAGTGCCGTTTACAAAATCCTTGTGAAACGCATAGCGCTTGGTGTTGACGTAATAGATTTTGTTTCGGTCTTTGCGATCGATGACGAAGAGCACATGTGGTAGCGCGTACGGGGTGTCGGCATCGTAGGTTACCGCGAGCGAATCAAACTCAGCCGGCGATTTCACTGCATTTAGTGAGCGCGGCGTAGTGGTTTGCGCCCGCACGCCAGCCGTAATCGCACCGGCCACAAGCGACGTAATAACCAAAACAGTCAGCCACCGCATATTTCTAGAACGCATTTCTTTAACTCCCAAATGCTTAGACAAGTGCTTTACTTTTGCGCGTTACCAATTCTATCAAATCGTCGATGTGACGGCGCTCAGTAAGGAAACTATTGATGTTCACGCGGAGCGCCCGGCGCCCGCGGAGCACAGTAGTCGTAATCCAGGCCTCGCCGCTCCGTTCGATCTCTTGTTGCAGTCGCTGTTGTAAACGATCCTGTGCGACACCGTCGATACCGGCAAAACCCGGGGGCTGAAATTTGAAACAACAAACGGCCGTTTCAACCGGACTGACACGTCGGAAGTCTCCCAACTGATCGATGCGACCAGCCAGATATTCCGTCAGGGCAATTTGACGTTCAATTACTTCAGCATAACCCGCCCGGCCCATGAATTTCATGGCCATCCAGAGTTTAAGCGAATTGAAACGACGCGTGCCCATCTGGCCGTAACGGAAGAAATCAAACTCGATGTCCACACCGCCTCGATCTTCATTTAGATACTCGGGCGTGATATCAAAAGCATGGCGCAATGCGCGACCACCTTCACGCACCAGTACGGCGCCGCAAGCAAAAGGGACAAACATCCATTTGTGCGGATCAAACGTGATCGAATCCGCCGCCGCGATGCCTTGAAGTTTGCTTCTATGCTTTTCTGAAAAGGCCAGCGTGCCGCCGTAAGCCGCGTCAACGTGATACCAGCAGTTGTTTTCCAGCGCTATCCTGGCCAGTTCCTCAAGCGGATCGATGACGCCGGTGGAAGTTGCGCCGGCGAGTCCGATGATGCAGCACGGTGTGCAACCGGCTTCGCGATCGACGCTAATCTGTTTCCGCAGTGCCTCAATGCGAATGTGAAACGCTCCGTCGGTTTCAATCTTACGCAGACTTCTGCGGCCAAGCCCAAGAATGTCAACGCTTCGCTCGATGGAAAAATGACACTGCTCCGAAGCATAAATGGTGAAATCAGCCGGCGCCGCTCGCAAACCCTCATTGACTACCGCTTGATGCAGGCGGTCGCGCGCACACTTGAGCGCGATGAGATTTGCCTCCGTGCCGCCGCTGGCGAGGGTGCCAAAGCTTTCCGGACCATAGCCAATCAACTCGCACAGCCAGCGAAGCACGCGCGCTTCGATCATTGCCGACGTGGGGCCATTGCGCCAGGCCCCGGCATTTTGATTGAGCGACGATGCGAGCGCGTCGGCCCAGACGCCTATCGGCAATGGCGTCGGATTAAACTGACCGTAGTAACGCGGACTGGGAACCTGCATCGCGTGAGTGATGACATCAGTTGTGAAGCGCTTGAAGATTTCTTCCGCCGTCATCCCCTGCTCCGGAAACGGCTCATCAAATATTTTTTCAAGCTCATGAGGCGTTGCTTCGGAGACCACTCTTCTGGTGTCCAGACCGGCAACGTATTCCGTAACGATCGCGGTCACCGCATGCCCCAGGCGTTCGTGTTGTTCGGCTAGATCATCAGTCATGTAAACTCTCGATAAATAAGTGGTGACCAGGCGTCTAGCATCGCACGTCTGGCTGCTAACCAACAAAGCCCCACAATCAGCGCCGCATTGATCTTTTGCGCTCTTTGCCGCTTTGCGTAAAACTGATATCACATGAACTCAATTTCCCACGCCGCCAAATTTAGAAAGGCCCTGGAAACGAACGCGGCAGCTTACGGAGTGACGCTTACGGCGGAAGCTGTTGAAGGGCTGGCAAATTATTATGAAATTCTGAATCTCTGGAACTCGCGTTTGCACCTGGTGGCGCCTTCATCGCCGATAGTGTTTGCCACCAGGCACATTCTGGAGTCCCTGGTCCTGCTTGAATACCTGCCGATAGGCGCACGTATCGCTGACGTAGGTTCCGGCGCCGGACTCCCGATGATTCCCTGCCTGATTGCCCGGCCTGATCTTGAAGCCGTTCTGATCGAGGCATCCGGGAAGAAGGCGGTGTTTCTTCGCGAAGCACTCGGCAAGACCTCAACTTCCAAGCGCGCAACCGTTATTGCCGACCGGTTTGAAAATGTCGTCGCGCCGGATGTTGGTTTTGTTACTTGCCGCGCTTTGGAGCATTTCAAAAAGATGCTTCCCGAACTCCTCCAATGGGCTCCGCCAACCACCACGTTCCTGCTGTTCGGAGGAGAAGGACTGCGAAAAGAAATTGAAAACGCCGGCTTTACCATCATGCCAACTCTACTACCGAACTCAGAGCGACGGTTTCTGTTTGTCGTGACGAAAGCTGAATAGAAGTGCAGACCATCTGCCGCAAATGCCAACTACGGCTCGGTAACAACCGCTAGCCCTTTCCTGGAAGGCCAAGCTTGAGTTATTTCAAAACCTTAAGAGAAAGATTTAGTGCCGGCGATGTCTCGAATGCGAAACGTATAAGGCGAGCGCCCAATCCCCGCCATATCTAACGATCTTGTAGGGCTCGCCTGTCTGCACCTACAACAAAAAGGGCGGACACTTAAGTCCGCCCCTTTCCCAATCCGATACGAAGTGCCACGCCCAACTAAGGCACGATATCAAGGGCAATCAATTGTTGTCCCGAGATCACGAATTCCGCGGGGGGCATCTCCATCTCATAAACCGCCGAGAGTACCGTAGGCGTGTACCCGCCTGAGTTTCTGTCGCTGTTGAGGGTGGCGACTACAGACGGCGGCAGGTTTGGCAGTTCACTGGTGCCGATAACCGCACCCGGCGTTATGCGAAAGAGCTTCACGTAAAGTCGATCACTCTTCTTCACTTTATTAATCGCCTTCACTAACTGGCCCAGATCCTGTGGAACAAAAGCGCGCGCGGCCGAACCTTCCTGAAGCGCGCCGCCATCACCGACAAAAACAAGCAGTTGACCGGGCGACGCGTCTGCGGGAATTTGCACGGGAATTCGTTGGACAAATTGCTTACCGGACTCCGTCCTGACGTAGGCCTGGATCTCGATTCTTTCGCCGCGGCGAGCTTCAGTCTTATTTAGAGCGATTCGTTCAAGCGTGCCCGCATACTTCGTATCGGTAGAAGAAATATCGAGCGTCACACCCTCAATCTGAACATCGTCAAAGCCGCTGCCAAGCAGTGAGCTTATTGGCCCGGCAACTGAGCCGGCTGCGAGAATAGGCGAGTTGGCTGCGGAAAAGCGTCGATCGACTTCTATCGGTTCCTGTCCCTTAACATCGATCGCGCCTTTGATAGTGATCGTGGAATCGCCCAGAGCACGCTCGCTGGAAGTAATAGTGTTGAAGATGGTGATGTTCAGCAGTAGCGGCGTTAAGAAAGAGTCGTTGGCGATTTCGTACGAATAGGTCTCACTGCGGTCCCGGCTGGTGTGCAAGTTGATCTTCACCGGGATCATTTTTGGCGCCTGACCCAGTTGACCGAAAACGCCGCTGGCGCGGTCCTGAGAAATCGATCCCACCATCGCGCCCGGGTTAGACAACTTGAACGAATTATTCACGTTGGGAATGACAGTGACTACTGACGTCTCGCTCATTGGCATGTCCGAAGCACCGAGGCTGAGAAATGGATGGCCAAACGCATAGATATGATCGCCGTCGCGAAACGTTACCGTTCCGGCGGCAGCAATTGAATAGTCGCCGCGGACTAACTGGACGCTGACAGACGTTCCGGGCGTAAGCGTTTTTTCAGTCGCTTTTGCCAGCGGTGTGATACCCGCTGAACCTCCGGCCCCGGAAACCGGGAGCAGGCCGTTGGCCATAAGCTGTGGCGCAAACATCTGGAGCGATTCCTGGCTGATTCCTCCAAAAACAACCGGAGTAGCTATCGGAGTAATCTGTTGGCCCATAAGCGGCAACAGACGCGAGCCTTCGGACACGGGTGCGATAAGCGAGGTAGAATTTACTGCGGGCTTTGGCAGGGTCGCCTTCCATTCAGTTGAAGCCAATTGAGTAAACGAGATGGCCCTCGGTTCTCTCGGTGCGTGCGTCTGGGCTGCCGAACCCTTTTCGAAGATGTCGATCATCTGCTTGATCGGAGTGATGCCGGCGATTGGTTCTTTGGAAAATGGAAAACTGAAAGCGATCGCGCCCACCAACCGATTATCAATGTAGACCGGCGAGCCTGACATGCCCGCAAAAACTCCGGTCTTCTCAACGTTTGACCCGCTCAGCTTGGCGATGATGGCGGATTGACGTGGACCTGGAAAACCAGGCAAAACACCGAGAATCTCCACGCCAAATTCCTGCGGCTCCGTCCCGGAGAAAACTGTCCGCGCAGTGCCCTTCATGCCTGGACGCAAATCCTCAAGCGCAAAAAGACGAGGATCTTTCGCACTTGTTTCACCGACCGGCTTTTGTGCGGCGGCCGGACCAGCGACAACGGCGATTGCGATCGCAACTAGAAAACCTTTTGCCAATCTTTTCATCAAAATTCCCTTTTGCTGTTTTTGCTAGCTGCCTTACGTTCAGGGCACCCCCGGCGCTCACTGGGACTATATCTTTCGCCCCGAAGCGGGTCAAGGTAATCGTTCGTCGAATCGCGCCCGCTGCCTGCCCCAACGCTTCGTCGCCGCATCCGGAGCTTCACCCGGAGCTTCATCCCGAGCTTCTTAGACGCACAAACTCGCGAAAACGTTCCCCTTGCTACGCAGATAAGCGCGTGCTAAGTTGCCGGACAATTCGGTAGTGTCCTAATTTGACGTATTCTCTGTGCAACCTTCGTGTCCTCTGATGTCTCTGTGGTGAACAAACACCCGACAACCACTCCCCACAGAGACACCGAGAGCACAGAGGTCGGACAGAGAAATCGGATTCAAGACACCACGGACAATTCAGCTAAGTCCGCCAGTCGGGTTTACGTCTCAGGATCTTCCATGGATTCAATAGAAGGTTTCATCCTTGCTGGTGGAGCGTCGCGCCGGATGGGAACCGACAAAGCGCGGCTGACACTTGCTGGTCTGACTTTTGTCGAACGCATTGCCGGAGAACTTTCTGCCGTTACCTCTTCCGTGAGCCTGGTGGGCAGCAGCACCTCGGATGCATCGCAAGTGAATCTTCCGGTTGATCTGCGCAGGGTGGCGGACGTCTATTCCCGTTGGGGAGCACTGGGTGGTGTACACGCCGCGCTTGCAGCCTGTAGTGCGGAGTGGGCCCTGATCGTAGCTTGCGATTTTCCTCTGGTGACGGGCGAACTTTTTCTCAGACTGGCGAACCTCAGCGAAGACTCTGATGCCGTTGCGCCCATCCAAAACGATCAGATTCCGCAACCTCTTTGCGCGCTCTATCGCCGCGAGGCGTGCCTGGGCCGCGCGCAAGAGTTGATTAATTCCGGCGAGCGAAAGCCCATTGCTCTGCTACAATCTGTGCGCACCCGCTGGGTCTCGTTTGACGAACTGGCGGATTTGAAAGGCGCGACCCACTTTTTTGACAACATCAATACTCCAGAAGATTATGCTCGCATAGTCGAGAAAGGATTTAGTTCTACGGATGCGGCGATGAACTAAGCTCAAAGTCAAGCGAACCGAAGGATCGCTTTAGTCTTCATCCTTCATCCCCCATCCCTTAACTCATGGCGCACCGACGACGACTCGGCAAGAAGCTTTTTAAGTCGCTGCTACCAATCCTGCTCATCCTGGTAGTTGCCCTCCTTATCGCACTAGCTTCTATTGTCTATGGAATTACGCGCCCGCCCCGCCGCTCGTATCTCGTCACACCGCAAACGTTTTCACAAATAAGCGGTTCGGCTCTAAAAGTCACTGACGAAGAGTGGCGGAATCGTGACGGCACAATGGCCCGGGGATGGCTGCTGCGAGGTGCTGAAGGAGCTCCGGCCATCATCTTTTTGCATCGCTATGGCGCTGACCGCTCCTCTCTTTTCAATCTCGGTATCAAGGTAAATGAAGCCACAAACTTTACGATCCTCTGGCCCGATCTGCGGGGACATGGCCTGAATCCTCCAGTTAGCTGGAGCTCTTTTGGAACTCGCGAAGGTGACGATGCGCTGGCAGCGCTGGACTTCCTGCGCACCTTGAAAGGCGGCAGCGGGAAAGAGCTGGTCGCAAATCGCTTTGGACTTTTCGGCGTGGAGCTTGGTGCCTATGCTGGGATGCGTGCGGCGCCTCGCGAACCTGCCGTGCAGGTGCTGGCGCTTGATTCGGTTCCGCGCGATGCCGATGAGTTAGTGAATGCCGCGGTAACGAGCGATGTCAGCGTTAGTAACGGTGCTTTGCTGTCTCTCGCACGTGCTGCGACTCGCGTCTACTTTCTGGGCCAGTACGAAAACAAGACTTCGTGTGAGCTGGCGGCTGCTCTGGGAACCCGGCGAATCCTCTTGCTCGCTGGCGTAGACGATGGTTATCTACGCGATTCAACCAAATCTCTCGAACGATGTTTTCCAAACCCTGCGAGCGTGGACGCAAAAACCGACTTGCCCCTGACAGGTTTTACCTTGCCCTCGGCCACTGGTGAGCAGGGAGAAGGTTACGATCGGCCGGTGATCGATTTCTTCGCTAAGAATTTGCATTGACTCGGAATGGCTGGCCCGCGATCCTTACCGCGCTCTTACCGCTACGAGAGCAACTCTTCCATTGGTGCCAAGCAAATCCGTTTGCACTGACTTTGATCCGGTTAACTGGTCAAGCTCTTGGAGCGGGACGAAAACCAAAAAAGTTTCACCCCGTGTGTAACTTTCATCGATCACCTGCGAAGGTCCTTCATACAGAATGGGCTCGCCATCCGCACCATAAACAAGACGACCAGCGGCGTAGAACTCGGGCGTGCGGTCGCCTCTCTCGAGGCCATAAATTGCCGCTTTTGAATAACCGCGAGCATCGGCGAGTTGGATCAGATGTTTCGTGGATTCAAGCTCAGCGAATGCTGGAGCCGCGTAAATCAAGACACTCAACACTACGACCAGGGTGGCGCCGGCAATTAACAAGATTGAAGCTGGTCGCCAACGAGTCGAGAGCAAGGCAAAACCTCCTGCTACACACAAGGGCACGGCGATCATAAGCGCCAGCCTGAGCGGCAAGTTTCCTGTGCGCGAGGCATACGCAACCGTTAAGCTTGCGGAGACCACGAACATAGCCGCAGTTGCTCTGATTGCCCAGTTGCTATTTCCTGCGTCAGACTTATCTCGCGATAGTCTTTCGCCTACCATCAAAGCAACTGCGGGCAACACGGGAAGTATGTAACCGGGTAGTTTTGAGCCTGAGAAGCTAAAGAAAACCAGCGGCACTGCAAGCCACGCAAGCACGAAGAGCCTCAACTTGTTAATCGGATCAATGAGCGGATCGTCTAAGCGCCAACGCCAGGTTCTGATGCTTACAATGCCCTCAATCAAGAAGACGCTCCACGGTAATGCGAGCAGCGGGATAACGATCAGATAATAATAAAGTGGTCCGGGGTGACGATATTTATTTGTTACGTAGCGCGCGAAGTGTTGCTGGACAAAGAACTGATCGACGAACAGCCAGCCATGCTTCCAGATCACCGGCGCATACCAAATGGCCGCGACAGCCAGCGCCAACGGTATTCCCCAAAACAGACTCATGAGTGCGTCCCGATCAGGCAGCCTGCGGCGAAAAAGGTAATAGAGACCCACAACGCCAACCGGAATTACTAAGCCAACCAATCCCTTCGCGAGCAGCGCCAGACCAATAAAGGCATAGAAGCCGACTAAGCATCTTCGCCTGACGCTTGAGTTTTCCTCGAACTCATAAATGATAAAAAACGCGAGCGCCCAGGTGATCGTCATCGTCAGAATTATGTCGAAGCTGGCGGCTCGGGAAAACACGATGATTCCCAGGCTGGTGGCCGTGGCCAGCGCACTCCAAAAGCTGTACGCCGCCAGGCGACCCGCGGAATAAGTCTGCTCCGCTTTCCTACCGATGAAGAAAACCGCCGTCACGGTCAGCACGCCTGACAACGCCGCCGGAAATCGCGCCGCCCATTCCGAGACGCCAAACAGTTTGTAGCTCGCCATCATCATCCAGTAGAGCAATGCTGGTTTTTCAAACCACACGTGCCCGCCCAGGGTCGGCGTCACGAAATCACGGCGTAGAAACATTTCGCGCGCGACTTGCGCGTAGCGCGGTTCATCCGGACCAAGCAGAGGAAAATGGCCCAGCCCGTAAAAATAAAATCCAATGACAACGAGGAAAAGGAAAAGAGTGCCTCGCTTGGCAAGGGTTGAAGGTTGCAAGTATAGTCGCTCCGCAATCAGTCAGTCAGTCGGCAGTTGTCGGTCGCAGTTGCACATAACAGTCGAGCGAACATTTGCGCCTGAGCGAACGGAGTATCGTAGAAATAAGGATCAGATACAAATTGACACCGACAACGTCGGCCGCATTAAGTGTGGCCACTGACAACTGGCCACTGACAACCCACTACTAACTATGACGTTACGTACCGCAGTGATCGGCGTGGGCCATCTGGGCAGGCAACACGCTCGCATCCATTCTAATCTCGCTGCTGAGGGTCTAACCGAATTCGTTGCAGTCTGCGACCTCGACGAAAAAACCGCGAGCGAGATTGCGGCGGAAAGAAAAGTGTCGTGGACTGCCGACTGGCGCACGCTCATCGGGAACGTGGAAGCAGTAAGTTTGGCGGTGCCAACGGTGTCGCATTGCGAAATTGCCTGCGAGCTACTCGAAGCCGGGATTCATGTTTTGGTGGAGAAACCAATAGCGCGCACGCTCGACGAAGCGGATGAGATGATCGCCACGGCGGCGAAAAGTGGGGCGCTGTTGCAGGTTGGACATTTGGAGCGATTCAATCCCGCGCTGGTTGCGTTGCGCCCGTACGTACGTAAGCCCGTCTACTTCGAGATTCATCGCGTGGGTGAGTTTACCGCGCGTTCACTGGATATTGATGTTGTGCTGGACTTGATGATTCACGATCTCGATATCGTGCAATGGTTGGTGGGCGAGGACGTGGCAGTAACCGATTTACATGCAGTCGGCATTCCAATACTGACTGACAAAGTCGATGCGGCAAACGCGCGGCTTGAGTTTTCTTCAGGCGCTGTAGCAAACATAACCGTTTCCCGGGTCAGCACCGAAAAGATCAGAAAGATGCGCTTTTTCCAGCCGCATGATTACGTGGTCGTGGACTACGCCACGAAACATGCATCGATTAGTAGTCTGGCGCCGCCGAGTGCAAGCGGGGCCTGGCCGGGTGTGCATGTGAAAACTCTTGACGTCATTGATGTAGAGCCACTGCGTGCCGAGATTGTCGCGTTTGTTGAAGCCGCGCGCGATGGCCTCGCTTCGCCAGTGTCGGGAAACGACGGCAAGAATGCACTCGCGCTGGCGCTGCGCGCGTTACAAAGAATTGAAGAACACGCGACGAAAGTGCAAGTTGGATCTGTTGGCAGAGCTTTCCCTAACTAAGAGCGGGGGCGAGCCCGCCTTCCTGACCTGAGAGACGTTCAGGTCGACTTTCTGTCCGTCCCTTGAAAGCCTCTCAGATTTCGTTCTGGCACTAACTGAATGAAACTCGGGGTCAGGAAGGCGGGCTTGCCTCCGCTCTTCATCACAAAACCTCTTTATGTCTATACCAGCCAATTCCATCTCAGCCTTCCTGGCTGAGCGAATCGCTGCCGGCCACTTCCCTTCCGCAGTTTATCTGGTCGCCGGCGGAGGGCAGGAAGTCTTTGCTGATGCGCTCGGCAATGCCGTAGTGGAACCGAGTCGGATCCCTGCCACGCTCGACACGATTTACGATCTCGCTTCCCTCACCAAACCGTTAATAACCGGTCACCTTTGCGCGCGGCGAATTGAAGCGGGAGAACTGACGCTGGATAGTTCAGTCTCGCATTACCTGCCGGAGTTTGATCGCCCTGACAAAAATACCATCACCATTCGCGAACTGTTGACGCACACATCCGGCCTGCCCTCCTGGCGCCCGCTTTATATTCTTGCGCAAGGCGAACCGGATCGAGCGACATCAGCAATCGCCAGTCTGGATTTGGATTACAAACCGGGAACGCGCGTGGTTTATAGCGATCTGGGATTTATAATTCTTGGCCTGCTGTTAGAGAGACTAACAGGCAAGCGTTTAGCCAAGCTCGCGCACTGCGAAATTTTCCAGCCACTGAACCTGAAGCGCACTTTCTTCAACCCCGAGCGCGCGATGCAAACCGGAATCGCGGCCTGCGAAACAGGAAATGCTTACGAGCGCCAGACGTGCAGCGAAACGCTCCCTAACGCTGTCGCCGGGGCGTACCAGGATTGGCGTCAGGATCTAATCTGGGGCGAAGTGCATGACGGTAACGCGCATTTTCTGGGCGGCGCCGCCGGTCATGCGGGACTGTTTGCAACCGCAGAAGAAACTCTCTTGCTGGCAAATCAATTCTTGCCTAACCAAACTCAGTTACTCGCGCCCGCCACCTGCGAATTGTTTCCGGAGAACATGACCGCCGGCTTGGAAGAAGCACGCTCCATCGCCTGGCAATTGGCCGAAACGAAAGATTCGGCCGCCGGCCCCGATCTTCCGCCGGACAGCTTTGGCCATTCGGGTTTTACCGGCACGAGTTGCTGGATCGATCCGCGTCGCGAACGAGTGTTCATCTTGTTGACGAATCGCACACACGTACGCGCTTTGCCATTCGCAAATATCAACAGCGTGCGAAGGCAGTTTCACAGTTTGGCTGTTCAGGCCCTCGCCAATTCACAATAGCAGAACGGCAAAGAACGCAAAAAAAACCGCAAAGGTTGGTAGTGTCTAATTTCCAGCTCTTCTCTGCGCAGCCTTTGCAAAGCAAAGGTTTAGTTTCTTGGTTTTTGAGCAAGTTTTCGTGTGGCGCCGGAGACCAACATTTAGTGACCGCACTCAGCAAACCTGCAAAGCAGGTGACCCGCTTACGCGGGCTGGTCGAGTGGTCTCGCCTTTGGTTGCGGCCTTGTCCGCGCTGCGTCTCAGCGATGAGCTTTCGCGACCAGGATTCACCGTAGAAAGAATGCAGAGTTAACGCAGAGAGTAAA
>DIYZ01000172.1 GCA_002427845.1 Chloracidobacterium sp. UBA6041
GAATCGTCCATTTACAACTGCCACAACTTATCGGTGAAAACCCACTACATATTGTGTATTTCCGAGTGTGATCTGGCCTGCACCATTTATCCGTTTTGCGGGGAAGTGAGACAGATGTCGAAACTCTTTGACGCTTTGCAGAATGTCGGATTTACTAACAAAAATGACATGTCGCTCACATATGCCATCCCCTTGCCCGACCGCGGAAATTCGCTCACAAGCCCCTTTTTTCTTTTTAGCGGCGAATCGTCCATTTACGCTGCCACTTCGAAAGGTGAGACTCGGCGAGATTTGTGGTTGAGGCGGCAAGGCTCTCGCCCTTACCAGCACCTTCTTGGCATTATTCCCGCGCGCTGCCGCCGTTAAGCGTAACGGCCCCAAACCACGGCAGACGCAATAACTAATTATCCTCTATCGACTTCCAGTTGGCGTCACTATCAGCCGTGCACTTCTTACCTTTAGGGCAGTACTCCATTCCCATGACTGGATGAATCTCCCAATTGTTATGTCTCTTCAGGTGGCCTTCAAGGGAATGCTCTGAGTCAAACATCTGTAGGCCAGTTACACGCACTAACAGAGCGCCACCGGAGGCGGTAATTAAAGGCTGTAGTTTGGCCCTTGAAAGGTTCGGATGATCTAGTCGTACACGTGGAGTAAATTCCGCGGTTTCGGAATCGTCCTCATCGTTGGCTAACGTCGGCTTCTTCACAGCCGGGTCAACCAAGACTATGTGATTATCGGTATCAGCTACTGATAGCAGTTTGCAATTGCAGGATTCGCCGCCGCCTTTTCTGGCAACCAACGCTTTAGCCATTACGGTAATTTTCTTACCTTCACCTAAGTCTTTTAGCGGGCCGCGATCATCACCTATGTTGAAACCCGACACAGGGTCAGGCAAGTCCTTTAATTCTTGGATGGTCATTGTCTCTGCTGTTTGGTCGTCAGATCGCACGTTCTTTCGTATGTTCAGTTTTGGATCAAGAGACGGACCGCACCCTGTATCCGGGCAGTCCGTTATATCGTTTAGGGTTGCCGGACAGGGTATGGCGACTTTCCCTGTTGCTTGGGGAGCTGCTCGCCGTCCCCGTCCTCTACGTCGTTGCGCATCGCTTACCGAACTGAATGAACCGAAAGCTAAAACAGAGAGGAGAACTACTATCAGGATTCGTTTCATGGTGTGAACACTCCTTGAGGATTGAAGGTTAAGTGAAAGGGTTGCGAGAATCGCCCGTAGCATATAATCAGACTTTTTGACTGTCAATATTTCAAGCATTTGGGTAGTGGGGCCACAGTGTGTTGCTAAATTTTAAGGGCTTTGAGCTGAGAGCGCGAGCGGCGGAGCTTTTAAGGCGCGGCGTTAGCTGTTGGCGTCTACTTTCGTAGCAATGCCTTGGTGCGAAACCTCTATATCTTCCGGGGTAGGCACAAACAAAGGCCCATGTTGTTGTTCAAATTGCTTGATATAGGCAACAAGAATTCTTGCGAGGGCCTTAGCGTGGTGCAGCGACATTGAGATTATTGCCTGATCATTGACGGTCAGGTTCTGATCATCAGCGGCTACAATCTGAGCAAACTTAATGCTGATGTCGAAAGAGGTCATCCCAATTTCGGTGTTGTTTGCATAGTATCTGGGAGCTTCCCCAGAGTGAACCACTTTACGCTCCGTAAACTCCATCTTGCCGACTGGTTTCTTTTCTTCCTCTTGCATTTTACGTTCTCCGTTCTAGGCGGCTTCTTCTACGTTTTTACTGACAAAGGCGAGACTTGCGAATTCAAGGTTTGCGCGCTTGAAATCCTCAAGGGTGATTGGTGGTAACGTAGGCGTCGCAAGGCGCTCACGTCTGAAAAGCTAGGCGATGCTTATTGTTTTGTCGCCATCGAACGAGACAGCAAGCTGATCGTTAGCTGGCATCTTGGACGCCGATCTGCCGCCGATACAAACCTATTCATTGACAAGTTGGACAAAGCCACTCAAGGCCAGTTTCAGATTACGACCGATGGTTTCGGCCCTTACCGCGATGCAATAGGTTTCACGCTTGGTGGTCGTACAGACTTCGCGCAATTAGTCAAGATTTATGGCGAGATGCAGGATGAACATCGCTACTCTCCGGCGAAAGTGTTAGGTGCAAAAGCAGACTGGCAACACGGACGGCCAGATCGTGATCGGGTTTGCACGTCTCACGTTGAGAGACAGAACCTCACGATCCGTATGCAGATGCGGAGACTGACTAGATTAACGAATGGTTTCAGCAAGAAGTGGGAGAATCTAAAAGCTGCTTACGCCCTGCATTTTGCCTACTACAATTTCTGCCGAATCCATAGCTCGATCCGCTGTACTCCGGCAATGGAAGCGGGTATAACCAAGAGCGTTTGGTCGCTTCAAGACTTGCTTACCGCGTAACCATGAATCAACGCCAGAGAATTACAATCTTTGTCGGAAGCTTAATCATTGCGGCAATGCTTCTCTTTCCTCCGATGATCGGATACCACCCAGGGTACGGATTCGTTTTCAATCGCCGCTCGACCTATATCGAAGAATACGATCAGGTCAAAAGAACCGGGAATTTCAACGCGGCAACCGGATGGGTTTCCTGGCGCATAAATCAAGAAAGACTCATTTTTCAAATCTTGATTGTCAGCGTTCTAACTGGCGGGACTTTTGTACTGCTCGGCGGGAAGCGTGATTAGCAACACACTGTTACCCCACTACCAGCGTTGAGTTTTTTGCAAATGTTGTGT
>DIYZ01000200.1:0-11706 GCA_002427845.1 Chloracidobacterium sp. UBA6041
GATTTGTTCCTCGACTTCTTTCCCTCTCCCGAGTTTAGCCCGGCGTTTCAACGCCGGGATCTGCGGCCGAATCAGGGTTCCGTCGCGTCAGCGACTGCTGAGACGTCGGTTCAATCGTCGCTAACGCGACGAAGATTGTGGCTGAACGGCTGATCCCAGCCTTGAAAAGCCTGTGTCAGAACTGATGTTGCTGAAAGAAATCACCCTGCATCGCCACTCGCTACAGAACCGTTGGCGGTAGCCAATGGATGCTGGCAGTCAAGTTCGGCCCATTGTTTCTCTCCCAAACTTGCGTGGAAAACATAAATCCTTTCAGATGTAATTGAGTGCTAGCATCCATTGGCTACCGCCAACGGTTCTGTATTGTGTGGCGACGTCGCCTGGGATTGGCACCGCCTGCTTTCACTTTCCCGAGTTTTGACGCGCCCTTTGAAAGGCAGACGCTAAAGTCATTGCGCCGCTACGCGACGCGGCCGCCAAAGCGTCGACAAGTGCCGCCGTACTTCAAAGGTACCCCACTGCAAAAAAAAAGTCAGGCAGGAATGCCTGTCCTACTTTTCCACCGTCAGGTTCCTTATGAAGCTCCAGTCGCCACTCGCGTCAACGTGAATGTTTTTCACATTCTTCCTGGCGATGACCATGTTGGCCTGGTACCACAGCGGCAACACCGGCACGTCCCGGGTAACAATGTCCTGCACACGCGCGTAGAGCTGCTGCGCTTTTTCACGATCAAACGTATTTACAGCCTCCTCCAGCAGTGCATCGAGTTCTCTATTGCTATAGCGACTGCGATTTCGTGAGGCGCGAGTCTCGGTTGGTATCTCCGAAGTCGCGAACAGGTCTTTAAAGAAAATCGGATCCTGATTTCCGCCGACCCACTGCCCGTAGAAGATTTGGAAGTTTCCGCGCCGCAGCTCGTCAAACAAAGTATTCAGTTCGGCTGTTTCAATGGAAACGGGAATGCCGACGTTCTTCAGATAGTTTTGAATTACGCCCGCGTAATTCTTCGCCGCCACGCTGCTGCCCGACGCCTTGAAAACCACGGGGTTTTCAAAACGCAGCTGTGGTCCATCCCCGTCCGGATCTTTTAATCCGGCTTCGTCCAGTAACTTTTTCGCCATCGCCGGATCAAATGAATATTTTTGCCCGGCATGATAAGCCCAGGATTCTTCCGGCAAGATCGAATGCGCAATCTTTCCCTGGCCGAGCAGTAGATCGCGGATCATGCTTACGCGATCGACCGCATAGGCGATTGCCTGCCGCACGCGGACGTCATTCAGTGGCGGTTGACTCGTATTGAAAGTCAGCAGATTAAGGTTGGAGCCCGTAAACTGAAGTACCTGAAGATTCGGATCCTGGCCCAGCAGTTTAATGGCATCGGGAGAAAGACTCGTCGGCAATGGAGCAATGTCCACGCGGCCGGAACGAAGCTCGGCCTGGAGTGCGTTGGTATCGGCAATCACACGGACCCGCACCTGCTGCAGATGTGGCGCGCCTTCCCAGTAGTCCGGATTTGCCTGGAGGTCCAGTACCTGTTGCGAACTATCATAACTGACGAATTTGAATGGACCGGTTCCCAGGGGATGATCCTTTTGCGTTGCATAACCGTCTTTCGGAATTATCGCCACCGCAACCAGATTGCTGAGCAAGCCTGTCCATGGGTGAACCAGCGTGACGACCAGCGTCTTTGGGTCGGGCGCTTCGACGCTCTTTATGTAACTCTTCCTCTCCGCTCCCGCTCCTTCATAGAAACTGGCTGACTTGGCAAACGTGCTTGAGAAGACCAGATCCAACGTGTACTTTGCATCCGCGGAAGTCAGCGGGCGTCCGTCATGAAACTTTACGCCATCATGCAGCGTGAAGGTAAAGGTTGTGTCATCGGCCGAGCGGCTAATATCGGAAGCCAACTCTCCGACGTAATCAAACTTCTCGTCCTTCTTCACCAGCGAATTAAACATCAGACTGCGTACGCGCTCGCTCGCCGCATCCACCGAAGGCGAACCAATCGGATCAATCGTGCGGATGTTGTCGCCCAGGGCAATTACAAACGCGCTGCCGCGCTGGCGGCGGCAGCCAAGTGGCAACCCAACCAACATCAAGGCTATTAGAAGGGCGCAAACCACTCTTCCTGCGCGCATCAAATTGATCCTCCGTACTTGTAGTTGAGCTTCTTGTTGAGTTCAGCAATCTCCTGCGAAAGGGCGTTGAACGCTTCAAGATTGAACGGCACCGGGGGTTTCACGATCGCCTTCATCGCTCCTATGCGCTTCAGAGATCCGCGCAGCCGTTCCTTTGGAAGTTTTCCGTCTCGCGCTACTCCGAGCAGCGAGTGATAGCCGCGACGAATGACGTCCGGGCGAGCGCATATCAGCATCATGTCGTTTCCGGCGAGGAACGCGCGCACTACCGCGGCTTCAATCTCACAGTGCTTGGCAATCGCCCCCATTTCCAGATCGTCGGTCACGACAAGGTGTTGGTAGCCGAGTTCATTACGCAGCAGGTTGGTGACGATGTTATGGCTCAGCGACGCCGGTTCGAGCAAACCGCCGGTGACGCCTTTCTTTATATCAATGTTGGGAAAGCCGCCATGGCTTACCATCACACAGCGCACGCGATCATCCCGGCGTTGAAATAGTTCGATGTAGGGCGCGAGGTCCAGCGCCATCAGATCGTCATGGGACAGGCTGACCATCGGCATCTGCTCATGTGAATCAACTTCGCCCGCACCGATACCGGGAAAGTGTTTGAGACAGGCGATTAGCCCTGTCCCCTGCAAGCCCCGCAAATAAACGGTCGTGTAACCGAGCACTTCGCCGGGGGAGCGACCGAAGGAACGCGAGTAGAGTCCATTGGAAAGCAGGTCGCGCTCGTCAGTCATGATGGACATGACGGGTGCAAAATTCATGTTGAAGCCGAGCAGTCTGAGCGATCCACCAGTGACTCTTCCCAACGCGCGCGACGCAGCCAGATCGCCGTGTGCCCGAATACTTCGGGCCGACGGCATTGGCGTAAAGATTTTTCGCAGCCGGTCGACCAACCCGCCCTCCTGGTCAACACCAATGAGGGGGTTGTGCAGTAGTTCGCGCACGCCATCGAGCAAGTCCCGCAACTGCTGCGGGCTGGCGACATTCCGGCCGAAAATGATGACACCGCCCGGTTTGACTTCCTCAAGCAAGGCGCGTGTGTTCGCGTCGAGCTCGGTGCCGGGAAGCCCGATGTAGAAGAATTGACCTATTTGTTGCTCGATTGGAAGGGACTGAAGCGATTCCGTTGACATGTGTGAATGAAGGCAGAGCGAATGGCCGGCTAAGCCCCTATTACTCCCGAAAATTATTTTCCGCAGAAGATTAAAACGTCCGTTTCACTATAAGACAAATCCGGGCAGTGGCCAACGAAAAGGATAACTTTCGTGGTGGGTTGCACAATAAGTGATTCAACAGTCCGCGCAGCGGACGGTCTCAATAGTGGTTCAGTTTCGTTGAAAGTGTTCGATAACTTCACGAAGCTCTGAACAAGTTAATGCGGGCCGACCTTTCCCAAACCCGCGCAGCGGGTGGAAGCATAAAGTCTCGCACCCCAGGATGAGGAAGGTAAAAACCGAGGGCGAAGCGTGCGATAGCGCAAGAGGTGGGATGTACTCATGATGACTGGCTGTCGCCCACTTCGCGGGCTGTTCTTTTGTACTCCAACGATCCTGGGGTTCCGCTCCGCTCCACCCCAGGCTTTATGCTATCGCCGCGCTTCGCGGGCTCAAGGCAAACTCTTCAGCAACTTGTTCAGAGTTTCCGGAAGTTTGTCGTGGCGTAGCGACAAGCTAAAGCTCATCTGAGATCAAACTGAGCTTCACCACCGCTCCCGGTTCTGTTTATCTTTACCCTCTTACGTAGTATAAAAACGATTATGCCGCGCGAGATTACCGACAGAGATGCAATCCTTTCCAGCTTGAAGTCTCTGGAACTCACTTCTGAACTTTTCATAGAGCAGAATGGGAAGCTGAAGAACGCGAATGATCTGCAAGTGATCGTCGAAGGAAAAGAGAACGCCAGTGGCAAGAAGGTTGGCCCTTACGTCCGCCTGCTCGCGTATGACAGTGGTGAGCCAATCATGCGGCAAGGCGAGTGGGGTGGAAATACTTTCTACCTGTCCGTGAATGGCGCGTTAGACGTCTACATAGCTGACGATGGTGAACAGCGCAAGATCAGCCGCCTGCAACCGGGTACGTGCTTTGGTGAAATGGCCGTGCTTGCCGGCGTCGAACGGAATGCGACCGTCATTGTGCCAAAGCACGAGACAGCTACCGTGCTCGAGATAACCCGCCCCGCTCTGCGGTTGCTGCGAAAGCTTCCGAAATTTGGACAGGTGCTTGACGAAACGTATCGAGCGCACGGGCTTGGTCGGGTGTTGGAAGACCTTACTCGCGAAGGTGGTATTGCGAGTGACGAGATCGTTCGTAACCTTCGGGATCTCGGCAAGTTCATGGTCTACGGAAAGCATCACGTGCTTTGCCAGGAAGGCACGCCAATACAAAACATCATTCTGATCAAAAGCGGATGGATCAGAAGAGTGCGCGGAGTTCCACTCGATCCTGCCTCTACCGGTATCGCAGTAGGCATGGGTCAGACCATTGGGGTGGATTTTTTGGGTACTGGTAATTGTCTCGGGCTCGAAGGCGCCAAACAAAGCGAAACCTGGAAGTACACCGCATCGGTCATGGCGCGCACGGAAGTGTTGGAAATTCCGATTGCCGCTCTAACTGCTAACCCCGCGTTGCGCGACCGCATCGTTGCCGGGTTCGCAAGTTTCTCAACTGCGGATGACAATCCTCCAGCCCTCGAGTCAGTCAAAGACCTGCGCGCGCTCGCCGCCGCGGAGAAAGAGATAACCACGGGCATCGTTGATGGCGCAAATCTGCTGGTCATGGACATGGACCTTTGCGTGAGATGCGGCAATTGCTCGCTGGCGTGCCATAAGGTTCACGGTCAATCACGGTTGTTGCGACGAGGCATTAACATCGTGCGTCCCGTTTCAATTGGCAGTGAACGCACCCAGCATGTGCTGTCGCCGCAGGTTTGTATGCATTGCAAGGATCCGGAATGCCTGACGGGTTGTCCTACCGGAGCGATATTCCGCGACCCACTTGGATATGTGGATATCGATCCGGCAACGTGCATCGGCTGTTTCGACTGCGCTACGCAGTGTCCTTACGATGCGATCTCGATGGTGCCAAGAACTGGCGGGAATGGTGAAACCGCAGTGACGTTTGACCTGCTGGGCACGCTGAAGAAGACGTTTAGTCTGTCAAGACTTCCGGAGCCGCTGCCGCTTACGCCTGTTGACGATGTCGTGGCCATCAAATGTAATCTCTGCGAACACACACCGCTGAACCCGCCCGGCGCGCGCAGGCAAGCGTATTCGTGTGAAGAAAACTGTCCGACCGGCGCGTTGCTGCGCGTTGATCCCGTCAAATATTTCACCGAGGTCGAAAGCACACAGGGTCTGATCTTCAAAGATCAAACTCAGGCCTTCGGCCGGAACATACACAAGAGCGATCCGCTCGCAAAAATTCTGCACCTCAGTGGGGCCACCGCGATTGTGCTTGCGGGAGTGGCAGCGATTTGGGGGTTAGCGGCGCGCGGGTTCGATGGAGTCCTGGCTGGATCATGGTTAACAATGCGTTGGGCCACCGGACTTATCGGGCTCTTTGGCGTGGCTGTCGTTATGACCTATCCGCTGCGAAAGGAAGTTTACCGCAGGCGGGCCGGAGCGCTCCGCTATTGGATGCTGGTCCATGTTTACATTGGCGCCCTTGCCGGCTTGATCCTGATGCTGCACGCGGGCGCCCACACCGGTGGTATCTTAACTACCCTTCTCTACATCGCATTCGATGTCGTGATCGCCTCCGGTCTTTTTGGCGTTGCGGCGTACGTCGTCGCGCCGAGAATCATGACCAGTATCGAAGGCGAGCCTCTGCTGATTGAGGATCTTGCAGCCCGCCGCAAAGAACTGAAAAAGGAACTCGCCGAAATAGTAAAGCAAAGCGAGGGCTGGCTACGCGAAGAGATTGAAGAACGCGTCATCAAGCGGTTTCTTACTTTTGCTTTCCTGCTGCGACAGGTGGTTCGACGCGAGCCGCTGACCGCGTTACTTGCGGAAGCGCGTGAACCATTTAAGGAACGTATTACCAGGCTGACTACCACCGAAGAAAGAACGCTTCTACTTAATGCCGTTGAAACCGCGGTCACTTTGCGACGCGTAGACGCATTGATTTGTTTGCATAAAGCTTTAAGAGTCTGGATTGCGCCGCATGTGATTTCGACTTCGCTGATGCTGGGGCTGATGATCGTGCACGTAGTTCAAGTGGTCTATTTCGCAGTGAAGTGAGGAACTTCAGAGCGCTGGAGGGGGTTAAAGAAAGTTAACCGTTCAAGTTTATTAATCTCAGGGTCAGGAAGGGGGCAGGCCCCTTCACAACCCTGAGGCAACCACAAAGAGTTTGCACTGGAAGAGGTCTGTAGCTGAACGGAAACCGCGAGCGGTTCTGTGAACAAGACGGGTCGTCTGGGCAGGTTTAGGAACCAAGACACATGGCGCAGGAAAACAGATACGTCATTATTCGAGAGGATCTGCTCCAGGATCCGCTGACCATCATCAGCGACGGTCTTTTGATCGGGCGCCTTCAGGAATGCGAACTCCTGCTGAATCATCCGTCTGTCTCGAGGGCGCAGGCGGGAATCAAAAACTTTGACGGGAGCTACTATCTCTTTAGTCTCCGTCCATCCAATCCCGTAAAGCTTAACGGAAAACCTGTTGCAGAAAATGAAGCATTGTCGCCCGGCGATACTCTGGAAGTCGGACCATTTCTACTGGACATAGACAGCAGCGATGACGCGCTGGTAATCAAAGTATCGCTTCAGATTGGCACTGTGGTAGAGGCCACGGACGCCAGCAGTCCAATTCTGGGCACTAAGATGTTGCAACCGCTTCCGCTTCCCGGCGATAAAAAAGCGGCTGCAAAGGCGCGCCCGGCGCCGCTACCCGGTGACAAAGCTCTCGATATTTTTTGGGACAAGCGCATTCGTGAAGCCGGCAAGATGGTGCGGCCTTCACCGCTTTTCCCGAAGGGGCAAAGGCGCGCCGGCAAAGCGCAGTTTAACTGGACACCGACTACCGATCTGCTATCGCGCTGGCCGGTTTCACTTTTCCTCTGGGCCGCGATCGGCATCGGTTTGCTTTCCGCTGCGGCTGCATATTGGTACACAAGTGCCTATGCGCCGGCTCCAGTTTCGCATGCGCATGCGAAGTCGCAACTCGAGGTGTTTCCCCCGATAGCCGTCCGCGCGAACGCAAACTCCTGCACGAGTTGTCATTCGTTTTCAGGCAACATGGAAGCTCGTTGTACGTCATGCCATACGGCGCAGGGTTTTGTTGCGACCGTAATCACGCCACACGCCGCGGCCGGCGTGGGTTGTGTCTCCTGTCACGCGGAACACCGCGGAAGAGATTTCAAACCGGCGGAAGCAGCGCTGGCGACGTGCACAGAATGCCACAACGACGCCAATAGAAATCTTTATAACGGCCACAAGGTTTCGACGCCTCATGGGGGAACTTTTGGCTATCCGGTAGTTAATGGGCAGTGGGTGTGGAAGGGCCTGGACGATAATGAGTGGGGTTTGCGAAAGATAGCCATCGCGCGGCTGCCGGGGGAAACGGATGAAAAATGGCGCAGCAAACAATTTCACGCGCTACACGTGCAACGAGTGCGCGCGCTGCCGGGCCTGCCGGCCAATGCGCAAGGCGAACTGTCCTGCTCAAGTTGCCACAAAACTTTCAATCCCATCGATCGGCAAACGCCGCGCACGACTTGCGGCGTCTGTCACAATGGCAGCCTTGAGGCAGACACGAACCGAGTACTAATTCCAAAAGAGAAACCGAATTGTATTTCCTGCCACGTGCAGCACGTCAAAGGCAGACGCCACTGGAATCCATCGCTGCTGGCGCTGGCCCAGTAGGAGTTTTCGTAACGAGTGGCGACCGGCCCCAGCGCTATTAGTATTAAGCCCTCAGAAAAGTTAACTCACCGGCTTATGGCAGGGGAGGCAATCGTTCGATCCCGGAATCTTACCTTTCAGTGCCGGTCTCGCAGCGATTGCTTTGTCATGGCAGATGTTGCAGTTTGTATGGTAGGCCACTTCATTTGTAAGTTTCGTTGGCGTGGTTTTGCCGGCGTAAGTGACAACCGGCAGCGGCGCGCTATCGTCGCCTGCTTGCAGGTGGCATGCACGACACGTCTTCACCGGCTTTGCATCGGCGGTCTGCAACAGAGCCGCGGTCAGCGCGACCGGTCTTTCCGAGGTTTTTAGAGGGGCCTGGAGTGCCGTCGCCGGTTGATCCGTGTGATGACATTCCACGCACGCGATCACCGTCTTGCCGTCAATGCTGTAGTTTTTGGTGGAATGGTTCTCGTGATTGAACGGAACTTCGCCGTACTTATCTGATTGGCTATCCTTGCCAAGGGTCACTTCTTTAGGCGGCGTCTTACTTTCCTTGGGAATGTCCTGCATCGCGGTAAAAGCCGAACTACTACCAACAACAATCACCGCCGCGCATCCCAGTGCCGCGATCACCATTAATAATCTGTTCATGATTAACCTCTCAACGGATGTTTTTAGAGAAGCGCCAGCAAAGCAGGGGAGGGAGTTTTAAGGCGGCACAATCTTAAAGAGCCATTCAGAACGTGTCAAACAAATTGATTCTTTCCCTTACAGAACCGCTCGCTACCGAAAGCGGTTCTGTAAGAGCGGGCGGTTCTGTAAGCGTATCGGAGGGTGAGTGTGGCATCGGCTCACATTGGCATGCGAAAGCTCCCGGCAGTGTGACAGCGACGGCAGTCTTTGAAAGCCAGGTCCCCGCCGAAAGATCGCTTGCCATTGTGACAAGTGAGGCAACTCGTGCCACGACCGGCGGGAAAATGTTCGGCGGCCGCGGGGGAACTGACCTGGCGGGATTGAGGCAAACCCGCGGATAGCAGGTGACAATCGGCACAACCGAGTCGCTGACCACTCCCGTGTTTGGCATGGCTGAAGGCGAAGCGAAACGCGGGCGCGTTTGTCGTAGTTCGAGAATAAGACTTCTGATCGTGACAGACACCGCACGAGGCAATTTCTCGTCCCGTTGAAGATTTACTGCTGGGTGTGTGACACGTGTAGCACTGGTTATGCGCTGCGATGCCGGAAGGTATGGCGAGCGCGGCCCCGCGTCCGCCGCTCCGGCCATGACAGGCTGCACATCCACTCTGAGGACGCGCCGAGCCGGTCATATGTTGCGAATGATCGAACTTCACGTTGAAGCTCTCGGTAAACTCTGTCGGAAAGTTTTTGAGTGGCGGATTAGAACTGTTCACCTCGGAGTGACAAATCACGCACATCGGAACGTTGGGAGTAACAAACTGCGCGAGGTGGCAACCGGTGCAAGCTTTGTGTCCAGGGAATCGCGGCGTTGCGGAGTTGTCTCCACCGCGTTCATGACACGCCGTGCAGGCTAAGGACGCATGCTTCTGGCTGGTGTGCTTGAAGTTTGCGTAATCCCGGTCGGGACCCTGCGGCGATCCAGTAAGCATCGACAACTCTCTATGCAAACTCTGTGTTCTCTGTGTCTCTGTGGTGAGTGCGGCGCGCGTTATGTTTGCCACAGAGACACAGAGAACACAGAGACAACCCAGAGATATAAACCAGGCCACAGTAGCGTGGTTGATGAAAGACTTGAAGAGCCTAAAGACTTTGGATACCTGAAGACTCACTTTATGTCCTGGCGCTTCAGCGGTTCCCGCCCCGCAATCACATAGTGGCTGGCCGGCGGATCCAGCCGTCCCACATCAGACGTGTGGCAATAGCTGCAAACGAAGTCGCGATTCTTATCGATGGCTTCCAGTTCCTTACTCACATCGAGTCGCAGACCGTCCTTGTTATGGCATTCAGTGCATGACGTAATCGGTACGTCCGGTTTCAACCCTCGCAAGGTTGAGGCTTTCGTAATGTTGATGTGACACGTAGTGCACTCGGCGATGTGCTGTTCGCGCGCGTGTCGAAACTTCATCGAGGTTCTCTTAACTGTGTCCACAGAATGGAAAGCCATCGCCAGCTTGTGGCAACTGGCGCAGTTGTCGTTCACCGGCTGTTGAGATTTCCAGTGGCAGTTGAAGCAGGCGGCGTGGCTCGCGGGCGAGGCCTTGAAGCTGTCTACGCCCGGCACAAAGCCATCGGGCCAAACTCCTGCCGGCGGCAGCGGAGTACTGGTCCGCGGCGCATGACAGATTTCGCAGTTGTTGTAATGTTTTGGTTTGTCATCAGCAATAACACTGAAACGTGCGGGCACGAATAGTGGTTCAGCCACAGCGGGAAAACGGCGAAGCAACTTTGCGATGACGTCCTGATGCTTGTCATGCGGAAACTCGATCGTGAACTGGCGCTCGGAGGCAGGGTTGCGAAAGGCCAAGCGCGCATCGTCGCGCGGCGAAATCTTCGTATGGCAGATTGAACAAATAACCGGCTTCGCGCCCTTGAAAAACTGCGGTCGATGACAACTTACGCAGGCGTCGTGATCGGGATAGTCTGCGACATCCGGGAAGTCCCTCACTTTTTTCCAATTGCCGGTAGGCACCTTGTGGCAGGTGTTGCACGCTTGTTGATGCTTTTTGGTGGCGTGCGAAAAATGTGAATAGTCTTTAGCCGGGCTCGCTGAAGCCGGAGTGCGAGCCCGACGCGGCTTGCGTTTTTGAGCATGCGCAACAAACGAAAAGACAGTTAAGCCTGACGCCAGCAGGCAAATCGTTACAAGAAAGCGTAGCCGGTTTATTGAGTCCAAATGTCTTTTCATTTAGGCGCCGGCACACAAACTGGTAACGGTTTTTCCATCGCGAAGCACTTCACGTTTTTGTCTTTGTTTGCGCGATTCGAGATTAGAAACGGTTTTTCAGTTGCAAGGTCGCCCGGTTTCACTTTTACTTCGCAATTCCAGTTTGCGCCCGCCGATCCGATTTCAGTTGCCAGAATGTTTGAGAGTGTATAGGTGCCGGGCTCGAGGTCGGTGAAATAAGCGGTGCCGTTTCTGTCAGTCATCACGGAAAGCACCTTTGCACCCGAGGCCGCTTCCGCTTGTTTGATCAGCGCGCCGAGCTCGCTTTGCCGATTCTTGTAGAAACCGTCGCGCAGGTTTTCGGGCAGATTAACGGTCAGCCATTTAAGAGCGAACTGGCGACTGCCAAATTCTTTTTCGCCGGCTGCCAACGCCTTGAGAAACTCAGGCACGGCGTCTGAACCTTCAATGTCAGCCGGTTGAACCTCACGGCAGTAGACTGATTCACAATCGCCTTCCTTGAGCCATTTGATCAGCGCCTCGCTGGCGCCGGCGCGTTGGTAATAACAATCACGGGCAAGCACTGGCTGCTGTTCGATTGCCTGAATGACGCTCTTGTTTTGTTCGGGTGAACCCTTGATGAGAAAAAATCGTTTGCGGGAAAGACCTTTAGTTGATTCATCTGCTCTTACTCTGACGCGCAGTCTGATTACGCCACGAGGATCCGCGGGCGGCGATGATGACGAGGGTGACAATGGCGACAAGGGTGACGAGGGAGCCGAAGGAGTTTGCGCCACGCAAATGATCGCGAGCACAAGGATGACGACAGCGCCGATGGCATTGCGTAACATTGAA
>DIYZ01000200.1:11794-16772 GCA_002427845.1 Chloracidobacterium sp. UBA6041
GCCGTCGGGGGCGCATATCCATTGCCGCCGCCGGCGCTGATTAAGTCGTCCTGGTCTACGCCATCGCCGCTAATGCCGATTGCTCCGACCAGCACGCCATTCTTGTAAAGCGGTATGCTCCCCGGAAAGATCTGAATACCATTGGGCAGATTCGGAATCGACGTGCAGGGCACGCTTGCGCCGCCGATTGCTGCCAGCAGGTTCGTTTTGATCAAATCGAGTTGCAAGCCGTCATTGAAAGGACTCCATTCGCCGAGCGGAGTGCTGAATGGACCAGCGGCGGTGTCGTTAATGCCGTCGGGGAAAAATGGCCGGTGCAGAAAACCGCCCGCGCGATCGGTGAAGGCGACTGAGCCGTCAAGCTTCAGACCGTCAGCGGCGGCGCGATCTACGTAAGCGCCTTGCCCCGCCGATCGTAAAAGCGTTCCGGCATTGGCGTTTGAGTAAAACGCCGCGGTCCGGGCCTTTTGCACAGCCACGTCAAAACCAAATACCGGCGCATCGAGTTGACGAAAGACGCCGAGGACGTTTCCTTCTCGATCGACAACTGCCATCGTAACGCGGGCGTTGCTGCCCAGGGGTTGACGAATCGCGGCGCGGGTGATGTTGGCCTGTTGGGCTGCGTGCGCAATTATTGTTTGCACGTCCGCCACACTAAGAGCATTTGGACCAGCCGGTGTGGTTCCCGCGACAAAGGGAAAAAAGCGCGTATCGACTTCGCCGCTAACACCACCAACGACTGCGGCAACGAAGGCAGAGGTTTGCGCGCTGCGAAGCGGAAATGCGCCGAGGATTGCGCCCGGCAGACTGCCAAAGGGGATGGTGGTAGGCGCAGGGGCGTTTGCTACGTTGGAGTAAGGGAGGCGAATGCCATCCACCAGAATGTTGTCGGCGCGTATTAACGGCGGTGCTTCGAAACCGCGCGCGGCGGATGCGGCAATCAATTCTTCGGCAGGTTGATCAAAGTCGCTGGGATCGCGATCTACCGTATAGCTGCCGTCACCCTCGATGCCCACGCCGCCCACCGCAATTCCATCTTTGTATATTGGCAGCCCACCCGGATCTCCCGACAAACCCAAGGGCAGCGATGGTCTCTTAATATCGGAACAGGGAAGCGATGAAAATTGCACGCCATACAGCGGGCCTCCGGAACGGAAATCGATCCCCGGCGGAAAATGTTCCTGGATGATGAAGCCCGCCGTGCGCGTCGTAAAAGCATTTCCTGTGGTACTGAAGAGGGAACCTGTTCCCGCCTTAGAGATCGCCGCCAGCGCCGCTGGCACAACAGTTCCTTCAAGGCCGCGCCCGGCAGTTCCAACACTTCTAATCGTTGTAGTCGCCGGCGCGCCGGTCATCACAAAAACGCCGAGTACGTTTGCTTCACGATCGGTAACCGCCACGGTCACGGCCCGGTTCAGGGACACAGCCGCGGACACAGCCTGGCTGATGATGGTTTGTACATCGCTCGTGGTGAGGTTGCCGGCGGTCGCAGTAGGAGCAGGCGGAGACGGGGTCACTGGCGAGCCTGGTGTCGGCACGGCGCCCTCGTCATCTGGTGGACCACCACCAACGTGGCCGATACCAACTCGAACCCGGTTACTGGAGGTTCCTCTATACGTCACGCGCATTAACACGTCGCCCAAATCGTCCATGCCGTCGCTGAGCCGAATGACGAGTGAGGTGGCCCAGGGTTGGTCGGGAACGCCGCCCACATATTCGACGGGCAACTGATAAACGCGCTGCGCAGAGTCTTCGGCGTCAATGGTTATCGAATCCGCCGTGTCGCCATCCTGTAAACTCAAATTCATCGCGAACAGCATGATTCGCGTCCGGCTGTCAGAACCAAACCTTACTGGCGTCGTCATGGAAAAGGGCTCGCGCTGTTGAGTTACGGAATCGAAAGAGATGGCCCGGGTGGAGTCTTCGTGGCTGATGAGGATGATGCCGCTGGTTTGGGCTGAGGCCGGAAAATGGATCAACGCAGCGCTCGCGAAGAGTGCGCTCACGCATAACAGGAAGACGGTCGAAAAGCGGAAGTTTAAACCCACAACCATCGCGGAAATTCGCCGAACGACATTAGTGAAAGCCGGGGCACAATGTATCACAAAGCCTGCGCACTCTGTAGATTCACGGCGCTGTAGGTACTGACGCGTTTTGCACATCCAACTACGTGCCACTACAGAACCGCTCGCGGGTAGCGAGCGGATGCTACACTCATTGTGCGATACGCGAGCCTTACGGAACCGCATGCGGTAGCGAGCGGATGATAAATTCAATTCGCGCTGTCCACCGCAACGGAGCGGTTCGGCAAAGGTTATCAGCGCGCTTATTGAATGCGTTCGCAGAGCTTGAGTGTCGCATCTGGTGGCTACCGCAAGCGGTTCTGTAAAGCACCACGTTGCGTGCTGCATCCGCTCGCTACCGCAAGCGGTTCTGTAAGAGATGTATCTCCACGTGCTAATCAAAGTGCATCAGTACTCCGCTGCAATTCTTATTGCCTCCCTGCCACTCGTATGCTACAAGGCAAACGCTTGTTTTAAAGTTCCCCGTGATTATTAAAGCTAATATTTCTCGCTTGATTTGGATCGGCCTGGGCGCATTGCTGTTCCAGGCACTTGCTCTTTCAGCGGCGGGCCAGGGTTCGGGCCGCATCAAGGGCACTGTACGCGTGGCTTCCGGAGCGCCGGTCGGGGCAGTGGTAGTAATCGCTACCAATCAGGTGACCCGCAAGAGCAAGCACGTTCTTGCAAACGCGGCTGGCGCTTACTCAATTCAGTTGAGTCCTGGCGCCTACCGCCTCACCGTCGCCGCGCCGCAGGTCGCTAAATTTGATAAAGACAAAAACTATGGCGAGTTTGCTATTCCGCGCGGCAATGCACTCGAGAATGTCATTGTTGACGCGGGGAAGGAAACGGTTGTCGATGTTCCCCTGGAACAAGTGAAGGTTGAAGAAATAGAACGGAAAGCAGGGAACAAACCAACCGGTCATGCGGGCGCGGCCACCGTTTCTTCGACGCCACAAACGAGCCCGGAGCGACGCGAAGCGCGTGATCGCTGGCGTATTGGTTTCCCGGAATATGATCGCTATGGTGATCGCGCCGCGCGGGGGCGCGACATTCCGTTTAAGCGCGGGCGTTGGTGGAACCCTTACAATCAAAGCGTCTTGAAAGGCGACTACCCGATCAAAGGCAACAAGCTTTTCATGATTCTTTCGGCCGTGAGCACTACGGGTGTGGAACTCAGACGGGCGCCGACGCCTTCAGACGTAAGCACGGACCAACCCGGCAGCGCCGAATTTTTTGGACAGCCGGAACAGCTTGCGGCCAGCGAAACCATCCAGCTCAGCTTCGAGCTCTTCCACGGCGACACCACCTTCAAGCCGCGCGATTGGGCGATCAAGATCTCGCCGACCTTCAGCATTCCCAACTATCTGAATGCCCGCGAAAATGGCGTCGTCAATATCGATGTCAGACGTGGAACCAATCGCACCGATACACACGTCTCTTTTGAAGAAGCGTTTGCCGAAGTGAAGTTGGCAGACATTAATGCCAATTACGATTTCATCTCCGTGCGCGCCGGTATCCAGCCTTTTGTTTCGGACTTTCGCGGCTTCATCTTTTCCGACAACAATCTCGGCTTGCGCTTCTTCGGCGCCGCGAAAAACAATCGCATCCAATACAACGCTGCTTACTTCTCGATGTTGGAGAAGGATACGAATAGCGGCTTGAACCGCTTCGACACGCGCCATCAAAATGTTTATATCGCCAATGTTTTCCGGCAGGACTTTCTGCGCAGAGGTTACACGATTCAGGGAAGCCTCCATTACAACGACGACCGGCGCAGTGTTGAATATGATCGCAACGGGTTTCTGGTTCGGCCGGCTTTGATTGGCGATGTTCGGCCGCACGCGATCAAGGTTGGTTACGTAGGGATAAATGGAGATGGTCATCTGGGCCGGCTCAACCTGACCCACGCTTATTACCACGCGTTTGGGCGCGACGATCGCAATCCAATCGCCGGACGCAGTGTGCGAATTAAATCAAACATGGCCGCGGTTGAGGCTTCAATAGATAAGGATTATCTGCGCTTCAAGGGATCGGTTTTCTGGGCCCAGGGCGATAGCAATCCTACTGACAACAAGGCAACGGGATTTGACGCCATTTTTGATGATCCGAATTTTGTTGGCGGCCAGTTTTCTTATTGGAACCGCAACGGTATTCGTCTGACGCAGACAGGCGTCGGCCTCGTGCAACCAAACAGCGTGCTGCCAAGTCTGCGTAGCAGCAAAATTCAGGGCCAGGCAAATTTTGTCAATCCCGGCATCTACATTTATAACGCCGGCGTCGACGTCGAGCTGACTCAGCGAATCAAAACAGTTTTCAATGTCAACTATCTGCGGTTTCATCGAACGGAGCCGCTCGAGTATGTGCTGTTTCAAAACCGAATTCGTCATGACATTGGGTTTGATTACAGTGTAGGCGTTGCCTACCGTCCGTTCCTGATTAATAACGTAACTGTTACCTTCGGGGCTGCAACACTACAAACGGGTCGCGGCTTTCGCGACATTTTTACCGACCGGTCACGCAACTGTCCTGCAAACGTTGGCGATTTCTGCGAGCCCGATGTCATCAGTCCACGCAAGCCGCTTTATTCTTTGTTTGCGCAATTGAAGCTGGTGTTTTGAGAATGTGGAAATCAATGAAAAGGATTGTTAGACGTCTGTTTGAGAGAAGCTACTCAATGAGCCATCGAAGATGGCCGCAGAGTGTAGCCCCGGGCGTAAGAGGGTGTGTCAAAACTCGGAAAAGTGAAAGCAGGCGGTGCCAAATCCCGGGCGACGTCGTCAAACAATACAGAACCGTTGGCGGTAGCCAATGGATGCTGGCACTCAAATACATCTGAAAGACGTTATGTTTTCCACGCAAATTTGGGAGAAAACAATGGGCCGAACCTGGCTGCCAGCATCCATTGGCTACCG
>DIYZ01000200.1:16981-35759 GCA_002427845.1 Chloracidobacterium sp. UBA6041
GGTGATTTCCTTCAGCAACATGGGTTTTGACACAGGTTCGTAGCCCGGGGTTAGCTCATAGGTTTGCTGTTGATTAACGCGCGCTTGTGCGTCTCTGGTGAACGTTTACTAATTCATTTCCGCAATGAGTAAAACGAGACTTGCCCTACTAGTTCCTGTGTTCGGTGTCATGCTGGGGTTCGCAGCAGTGTCCAGTTCAAGGAAAGCGGTGTCACAGCTTCACGATTTAGATCCAATCCAATCGAAATTTTCTATTCCGAACACTTTTGTCGATGGCACAAGACAAGATGAGATTAAATCACCCCCCAAGCTCGAAGGCTGCGTTACTTGCCACAGCGAGATCGAGCCGATGCACAAGTATGGCACGACTGAAACGCTTGATAAGTTGAAAGACGGCAAGGATGCGGTTGGATTGACCTGCACGTCCTGTCACGGTGGCAATCCGGTGCCGCGCAAGACAAGCGACGATCCGAAAGAGATTCAAAGAATCAAGAACGAAGCGCACGTCCGTCCAAAGTTTCCCAACGAGTGGAAGCGAGACGGCAAGAACACCGGCGCGAATCCGGAACGCACTAATACGTTGCTGGCGCGCGAGAGTTGGGAGTTCGTTCGCTTCGTCAATCCGGGTGATCTGCGGGTGGCTGCCACTACTTGCGGCAACAATGCCTGCCACCAGATCGAAGCGAAAAATGTCGCACGCAGCATGATGACCCACGGCGCAATGCTTTGGGGCGCCGCGCTCTATAACAACGGCGCCTTTCCGTTGAAGGACACGCGCTTCGGTGAAAGCTATAGTCAGAACGGCGCCCCGCAGTCTCTGATCCAGATCCCGCCGCCTACAGACGAAGACAGGCGCACGAAGGGTCTGCTGGAATTTCTCGATCCTTTACCGCGCTGGGAAATTTCGCAGCCGGGAAATGTGCTCCGCGTTTTCGAACGCGGCGGAAAGCGGCGGCTGGAGGTCGGCTTGCCGGACAAAGACGAGGATCCCGGTAAACCAGACAAGGGATTGAGCCCGCGTGGTTTTGGTAGCGCGCAACGCACCGATCCGGTTTTCCTGGGGTTGCAGAAGACGCGGCTGCTCGATCCGACGTTAAACTTTCTCGGCACCAACGATCACCCCGGAGACTATCGCTCGTCAGGCTGCTCCGCCTGTCACGTAATTTACGCGAACGATCGCGATCCCATTCACTCCGCGTTTTATCACGACGGCGGAAATTTGGGCAGGTCGCAGACGGCGGACACCAACATTCCAAGAAACGAATCCGGACATCCGATCAAGCATCAGTTGACCAGCCAGATTCCCACTTCGCAGTGCCTGGTTTGTCACATGCACCCGGGTGAAAACATGGTGGCCACATATCTGGGCATGACCTGGTGGGACAACGAGAGCGATGGCGACCAGATGTATCCGAAGAAGCAACACGAACCGTCGCCGGGTGAAGAGCAGGAAAAACTAAACCGCAATCCCGAAGGCTCCAGCCTGCGCGGTCAGTGGTCCGATCTCGAGTTCTTAGCGCAAACAGGTACGCCCGAGTTCAATGCCGGTTTGAAGAACACGCAGTTTGGCGACTTTCATGGTCATGGCTGGCTATTTCGCAATGTATACAAACGCGATCGCCAGGGAAACCTGCTGGACGCGCAGGGCAACCTTGTTTCGTCAGTTGATCCCGACAAGTTTAAGAAGGCGGTTCACCTGAACGACATTCATCTCGAGAAGGGGATGCACTGTGTCGATTGCCATTTCCGGCAAGACGCGCATGGCGACGGCAATCTCTATAACGAACCGCGCGCCGCGATCGAGATATCCTGCGAGGATTGCCACGGGAGTATTCGTCAGAAGGCCACGCTTTTTACTTCCGGCCCTGCTGCCGCCAAGGCGACCGGCCAGGCCGCTGAGCGTCGTAAAACACAAAATCAACCGCCGCTGGGACAGGACCTGGCTCGAACGATTCGCGTGCGCGATGAAACGGGCGCAAAGATTCCGCTCTTCCAAAGGATCACTCGCGATCGGAAAAAGAAAGACGAAAGCGGTAAAGATATCGATTTGAAAACGGGCGACATCATTCAAAATTCGATGGTCGTCCCCGGCCGCTGGTGGCGCGTCATTCAAACCCTCGACACGATTACTCCAGGTGCTCGCGACTATAGTGAGAAGTCGCGCTACTCGAAGACGATTCGCAAGGACAACGCCAGTTGGGGCGATGTGCCAAAGAATGAAGGCGAGCTGGCCCATCGCGACAGCGACATGACATGCGTCTCCTGTCATTCGTCATGGGTCACGAGTTGTTTCGGTTGTCACTTGTCGATGCAGGCAAATCGGAAGATGCCCAATCGGCATAACGAAGGTGGCGATTCGCGCAACTTCACTCAGTACAACTTCCAGGTGTTGCGCGACGACATCTTTATGCTGGGCCGCGATGGCACGGTCACCGGCAATCGTGTCGCGCCGGTGCGTTCCTCGTCCGCCATCCTGGTCAGTTCGCAGAACCAAAACCGCGAGTGGATTTATTCACAACAACAGACAACGTCTGCCGAAGGATTCGCCGGCCAGGCGTTCAATACGCACGTGCCCCATACCGTGCGCGCGACTGAAACAAAGACGTGCAGCGATTGCCACGTGTCAGCGAAGAATGACAACAATGCGTGGTTGGCGCAGCTACTTTTGCAGGGAACTAATTTTGTTAACTTCATGGGCCGGTACGTCTACGTGGCCGCGGGCGACGCGTTGGAAGCAGTTGTGGCAACTGAACAGAGCGAACCGCAGGCTGTGTTTGGCAGCACGCTGCAGCGCGTTGCTTATCCCGACAACTATGAGAAGTTTGTTAGAGGCGGCAGTGAATTGACGACGGCTTATGAACATGTGGGCAATCCGCGCGTGTTGCAGGTGCAGTTGCGCGGCGAGTATGCCTATGTGGCCGCGGGCGAGGGCGGGCTGCGCGTTTACGACGTCGCGCAGATCGATCAGAAAGGTTTTTCGGAACGTATAACAACCGCGCCTGTGTCGCGCTTTGGTCAGAAGTTTTGGGTGAAGACCAGATATGCAACGGCGGTGGCCGCGCCTACGACATTGGCCGTCGACCCTGCTCGCTATCGGCTGAAAACCAACGGCCCGATGATCGATCCCGGGAGCGCCGGCAAACTTACAGGCGAGACACGCAAACAACTGTTGAATGAAGAGCAACCTATCCATCCGCTATACGCTTATCTTTATGTCGTCGATAAGTATGAAGGATTGATTCTGGTTAACGCCGCAACGCTTCTCGATGGTGATCCGCTAAACAATTATTTGAAACGCGCGCTGGATCCGGCGAAGTATGCAAACGGCGCTTTCAATCCCGGCGGCGCGCTCGATGATGCGAACAACATCGCTATCGCGGGCCACTACGCCTACGTAACCACGGGGCATGGACTGGTTGTCGTTGATATCGATGATCCTCTGCACCCGGGGATCGTCAAACGAATAGCCGCGCCAGAACTTCGTAATCCGCGCGCGATTGCCGTCCAATTTCGCTATGGGTTCATAGTTGACGACGATGGGATGAAAGTGTTGGACACAAGCTTTCCGGGTTCACCCAAACTCATCAAAGGTGGCTTCATTTCCCTTGCCGGCGCCCGCGACGTTTACGTCGCGCGAACCTATGCCTATGTAGCAAACGGTAAGGAAGGAATCGCGATCATCGATGTCGAGCAACCGGAAAAACCGCGGTTAGATCAAATCTATAACGCCGATGGGAAGCTCAACGATACGCACCAGGTGAAGGTCGCGATGACCAATGCCAGCCTCTTCGCTTACGTCGCGGACGGCCGCAACGGTTTGCGAATCCTGCAACTGACTTCACCAGAGACGATGCCGGAATACGCTGGCTTTAGTCCACGACCAAGACCCGCTTTAATCGCCACCTTCAAGACGAAAGGCGAGGCACTGGCGATTTCCAAACCACTCGATCGCGATCGGGCAGTCGATGAAAGCGGAAACCAGATTTCAGTTTTTGGACGTCGCGGCGCGCGGCCTTTCAACTTCGATGAAATGCTCCGCATGCTGCGCACAAATGATGGCAAGGGCGATTGGTTTACGGTCACAGACGCGCCACTTAACCCGCCGAAAAGCTAGCCGCGGATTTACACGGATAAACGCGGATCAGAACCAAGAACCCAACTCAACAAACCCGGGCAAAATAACTATTAGGATTCAATCGCCCTGGTTCAAATTCTGATCCGCGTTTATCCGTGTAAATCTGCGGCTAATTATCTTCGGGGTTTCAGATCATTTGCCGGCGGAGTTTACATAGCAGTTCCTTTGCCTCTTCCGGAGAAAGCGTTTCCGGATCGACGTTGCGAATCTCTTCAACCACCTTTTGATCTGCCAGATCAAAGAGCGAAGCCTGGGCAACTGCCTTTCTGCGTCCGGCGCGGCGCGCCGCCGCTTCCAAGGCATCGTTCATCATGCCGTGTTCGACAAACTTAAGTTTGTCGGACTGGTCGGACTGGCTTGCACCGGCACCTTGCGCCGCGGCATGCGCCGCGGCAGTTCTGACGGCCGCCTGCGCGGCAATCGCGTCCTCTTCGGCAAACACGTCTAACTCATAACGCTCCAGGCGCGCCAAAACTTCACGCGCGTTCGCCAGCACCGCCGGAGGCAGTCCGGCTAAACGCGCGACCTGGATGCCATAAGACTTTGAAGCACGACCTCGCTCCAGCCGGTGTAGAAAAACAACTTCGCCTTCGCGTTCCGCCGCGGTGATTTGATAATTTTGCGCGCCGGGTAGTCGCTCGGCCAATTCAGTCAGCTCGTGATAATGAGTGGCGAAGAGAGTCTTCGCTGCATGTTCAGGTGAATCGTGCAGGTATTCGGCCACTGCCCAGGCGATTGAGAGGCCATCAAAAGTTGCGGTGCCGCGTCCAATCTCGTCGAGCAGTACCAGCGAACGCGGCGTGGCGCTGTGAAGAATCGCAGCCGTCTCTGTCATCTCCACCATGAATGTGCTGCGCCCGCGCGTTAGGTCATCAGAAGCGCCGACACGGGTCCACACGCGATCAACCAGCGGCAGGCGCGCCTTCTCGGCCGGAACAAAACTGCCC
The DNA here is from genome assembly GCA_002427845.1 of Chloracidobacterium sp. UBA6041. Lineage (GTDB taxonomy): Bacteria > Acidobacteriota > Blastocatellia > Pyrinomonadales > Pyrinomonadaceae > PSRF01. The sequence goes on from DIYZ01000200.1 coordinate 22,064, forward strand.
ATCTGGGCCAGAATGGCAATGATCGCTGTCTGCCTCAGCACAGTGCTCTTGCCGCCCATGTTTGGACCAGTGATGATCAGTAAACGGTCGGTCGAGTTGTTCAGGTAGACGCTATTCGGAACGAAGGGATCTGCATTGAAAACTTCGATAACAGGATGCCGGCCCTGCACGATTTCGATCTCATCGCCGTCGTGCATAACCGGTCTAACGTAACGGCGGCGCGCGGCAGTTTCACCGAGAGAGGCCAGCGCATCGAGCGCGGCGAGAGCGCGAGCGGTCGCCTGAATGCGTTTTGTTTCGGCCGCCACTTGCCGGCAGACGTCAGTGAAAAGTGCATTCTCAATTTCGATAATACGTTCTTCGGCGCCCAGGACTTTCTTTTCCCAGTCGCGCAGTTCGGGAGTGGTGAAGCGTTCCGCATTAGTCAGCGTTTGTCTTCGTTCGTACTCGCCGGGCACGCGCGCGGCGTTCCCCTTCGAAACTTCGATGAAGTAGCCGAAGACGTTATTAAACTTTATGCGCAGATTGGCGATGCCGCTGCGGGTGCGCTCGCTGGCCTCAAGCGTCGCGATTGTTTGCTTGGCGTTGCGGCTGATTGAACGCAGCTCATCGAGTTCGTTTGAATAACCGGCGCGAATCGTATCGCCTTCGCTAATTTTGACCGGCGGGTCATCGCTAATTGCCTTCGCCAGGAGCGCGCAAATCTCGGGCACATCGTCAGCGCTTTCACACAAGACTTGCAGCAGGGACGAATGCATCGTTGTCAGGTTTTCGCGAATGGCCGGCACTTGATTCAGCGAGCGCAGGATCGCATTTAAGTCGCGCGGCGTCGCCGATCCGAAACTGATCCGTCCTATCAAGCGTTCGAGATCGGAAACTTCTTTTAGCAACGAACGCAGCTTGTCGCGGCTGATTTGTGACGCTACCAGATCCTGAACGGCCCCGAGCCGGGCCTCCACTTCGCCGCGCTTCACGCACGGTCTTAACATCCAGGCCCGCAACAACCGTGCGCCCATTCCGGTTACAGTCTCGTCGATAACGCTCAGCAGCGTGCGGCCGCTGGCGCCGCCCAAAGATTCGACAAGTTCGAGATTGCGCACCGTTACATTGTCGAGCACCAGGTGGTCCTGCGGTGCGAAATAGACCAGGTCGGTAATGTGCGCGGCAGCAGCGCGTTGTGTCTCCTGTGCATAACGCAAGCAGGCGCCGGCCGCGCGCACTGCTTCGTCCTTGCGCTCGATGCCATAGCCTTCAAGCGAGCGCGTGCCGAAATGATTTAGTAATAACTCCGCGCAGTCCTTTTTTTGCCAGAGCCAATCGTCGATAGGGGTCAGGGTGGCATCAATGAATTGATCGTTCGGAGATGAAGCGAATGATTGCGACTCGTTGCTTTGATTGACCGCACCCGCTGACGACTCGGCAGAAGGGCCGGGCGCCCCGTTAAGGGGCAGGGGAGCGGTTTGCGTTTTTCCCGATGGCCCGGCCTTTATTAGAGGAGCGAGCGAAGCAGGGAACAGCAGTTCACGCGGTGAGTAGGATTCGAGATCCGCGCGGATCTTTTCCCAGGCATTTGCTCCGCTCTCCTGAGTTACGCGAAATTCACCGGTGGAAATGTCGAGAAAGGCAGCGCCAATGGTGTCGCCCGAACTGCAAACGGCCGCGAGAAACACTGCCTCCCGCGCATCGAGGAGTTGCGGATCGATTGGCGTGCCCGGAGTGACAATCCTCACCACCTCACGCCGTACGAGCTTTTTAGTTTTGGAAGCTTCTTCTGTCTGTTCGCAAATCGCGACGCGATAACCTTTGCGCACGAGCCGCGCGATGTAGTTTGCCGCCGAGTGGTGGGGAACGCCGCACATGGGAACAGGATCGCCGCGTTCCTTGTGACGCGCCGTCAGTGTTATTTGCAACTCACGCGAACCGACAACGGCATCGTCGTAGAAGAGCTCATAAAAGTCACCTAGACGAAAAAACAACAGCGTGCCGGGATGTTTTTCTTTGAGTTCCTGGTATTGCCGCAGCATTGGAGTTTGCGTGGACATCGTTATTAAGCAGTTATAAATGTTTGGAATAGAGGCGAAGCGAAGACTACATCCGCGAATGAGAGTTGTGCAAGGCGCTATGAAAACTACTGAATCGCGAGGTGCGCAAAGGAATCCGCAAAGCGGAGTTCGTGAGCAAGTTACTCTGGTCAGAACCGGGAGCGTCAGCGACCAGGCGGCTCACGCCTCTGACAAGTTGGGGGCAACAAATTTGGAGTGCGCTGGCTTGACAGCGCTTTATGTGCGAAGGAGCAGTGAACGCATGGGGAGAAAAAGCGCCGGTCGCTAAAGCTCCCGGTTCTGACAAGCCGATCTGACAAGAATTGCCGCGCCCTTTTGTGGGCCACTGTAAACTATGGTAAGTTCCAGCCGATTTCGATAATCGCAAGAACGACTTCCCACTTTGCACTTCTTTGCGAACCTTTTGGGCTCTTTGGCGGTTAATAACAGCGTGGCAAATAATTCCGTGACTGAAAATCGCATCACGTCTCTACTTACTCGTTCCCTCGAAGAACATCTGGACACTGTTCAATCGTTGCTCGACTCGAAACTCGGGCAGATCGAAGCGACGGGCCTTCTGATTTGCGAGACGCTCGCCTCCGGCGGGAAGATTTTGCTTTGCGGAAATGGCGGCAGCGCCGCTGACGCCCAACACATTGCGGCGGAGCTGGTCGGTCGATATGAACAGCCGCGGCGGGCTTTTCCGGCAATTGCCCTGACCACAGACACGTCTGCCATGACCGCGCTCAGCAATGATTTCGGTTACGAAGAAGTGTTCGCGCGGCAGGTAGTGGCGCTGGCTACTGCGGGCGATGTTTTGATTGCCATCAGCACCAGCGGAAAGTCGCCAAATGTAGTCAAAGCGGTGGAGCAGGCACGGGCAATTGGCTGCAAAACAATCGGCTTGTCGGGCTGTTCCGGTGAACCGTTAAGTTCCCATTGCGACCTGAATATAGTAGTTCCCTCCGATCGCACCTCGAGGGTGCAGGAGGCGCATATAACGATTGGTCACCTCTGGTGCGAAATGGTCGACAATTCGCTGGCTTTATAGGATTTAGCTCATGATTGCCTATTTAAATGGAGAGAACGCGTTTATAAACGCCACGTTACGGGAAATGTGCTTGACATAAATTATCGATGCATTTAGGCTCTGGGACGCGCTAAATCAGTTAGCCTTCGACGATTAACCCAGAAGTCCAGAAGTCCCCCCACTGCCACAAGTCTTGTTTGAAAACCCAAGGAGTTCTTTGCCTGTCACTGCATTGCCGGATTCAGGTTTGCAGTTTGGTGAATTAAGTTTGCGGGCCTGCTATCAATCAACGCTCCGAGATTACGATCGAGCCGCAATACCTTCTCAGACAATCTAATGTTCCCCCAAAAAGCCAAAATCATTGCGGAGATCGATTCAAAAACCTACCCTTTAGGCGAGAAAATCGAATTCTCTGCCGCTGGTCCGGCTATGGCGCTCGTGGCTTTGAGTCATACGCCGGTTGAGCGTCGGCTTTATTCCGCAATGCTCACCGCGATGAGTTCGACGACGGCTTTTTCAGATAGACGACAGGAAGTTTTCACTGTTCGCGCCCTAATGGAACTCACAAACGTTCACAGCCTTAGCACCATCCGGCGTGGCCTTGGTGGTCTCGTGGCCAAATACAGTGTCGAGCGCGAAGCGAAAAGCAACGGCAACGGTGGACGCGATCACAGTATTGCTTTTCGCGTGTTCACGCCGGAGGAAGTCATCGCCCGGCGCGAAGAACGCGGTATGAAGAGTTACGCGAGAGGCATGGAAAGCAGCGCGGGAAATCGTTCCTTCGAGCGCGTCATACAGCGGGTGGTTGAGAATAGAAACCTGAGCCGGCGCGAGGCGCAGGTGACTCTGTGTTGTGTCGAGGGATTGACGAACGCAGAGATTGGATCGCGATTACTGGTAACAGAGCAAACGGTGAAGTTTCACCTGCGTCGCATCTTCGTCAAATTCGGCGTAAAGCGACGCGCAGAACTGATCTCGCGATTGCTGCTGTAAACTTTTTGGAGTGCGGCGGCTTGACGCCGCTTTTTTGGAAAGCGCCGTCGAGCCGGCGCACTCCACTTTGAAAACTTGATGCCGCCTCGCATATGAGGCTTCCCTTCGGGGTACCGTGTGTTGTCGTTTCGCAGTCATTAATTAGCGAAAAGTGAAAAACATACCAGGGCACAAGTGTATTCAGCGGTTACGCAAACTGTTAGTTTGCGGACCCAAAAAGATGAGCGCCAATAAAGACAAGAAGAAGAAGAGAAAGAAGAAAACGGCCCTGGTAATCTGCCGGGACCGCAAGCAGTTTTGGACGACACAGACTCAATTTTGGCAATGGGTAAGGGAAGGGGTCGTGACCAAGACCCAGGACAGCCCATTAGCGGGAACATTCAAACGCGAGCACGAGGAGTTGTTGGTTCTCTTGAGCAACACCGTCTTAAACCTGGCCCACCCGAATCACATGCGCGAAGCTTTGTTGTCGCGCCGAGTGGGGCTGGTGAGAAAGTGAATGAACTATTATGAGCAAGAACAATCTTATCGGCGGCACCGCCGCCAGAATCGCAGGCTTATTGGCTTGTTGTGCGCTGGCCCTTTCGGCATCGGCGCAACAACCGGCTACAAATCCGCCGGTGACGACGACCGCAGCGAATAACGTCGCCAGCAACACCAACACCACTAACGCGGTCGCGACGTCCGATGCGGATGATCGCTATCGCATTGGCCCCGGCGACGTTTTGGACATACGCATATTCAATCGCCCCAACCTCTCGCGCGATTCCGTGCGCGTGGAGGGCAACGGCATGATTCGCATGCCCCTAATCGACACCGAGGTTCAAGCCGCTTGCAAGACTGAAGGCGAGTTGGCGAAAGAAATCGCCGGCAGGTACACGAAGTTTTACCGCAACCCACAGGTTGATGTGTTCATTAAGGAGTATCACTCGAAGCAGGTTGCGATTATCGGCGCCGTTAATGAACAGAGCCGTTTCGAATTGCAGCGGCGCATTCGTTTGCTTGAGCTCCTGACTTACGCCAAGGGACCGTCAACTAAGGCCGGGCAGACAATCAACATTGTCCACGCTCCTCCTGCGCTCGTTTGTCAAAAGCCTGAAACGGACGAAACGGACACCGGGCTTTCCAGTTACAAGCTGAGCGAAACTCTCCAGGGACAAGCACAAGCCAATCCCTACATCGAGCCGGGCGACATTATTACGCTGCCGGAAGCCAACCAGGTTTTTGTGGTTGGTAACGTTTTCACGCCTTTGACGATTCCGCTCAAGGAGCCAATCACGCTTTCGCGCGCTGTGGCCATGGCCGGTGGCGTAAAGCAGGACAGCAAGAAAGACAAAGTCAGAATCGTGAGGCAGGAGCCGGGCACGACCACCAGTAAGGAGATCGTGGTGGATCTAACCGCGATTGAAAAGAAGCGGGCGGAAGATATTGCGCTAATGCCCAATGACATTATTGATGTGCCGACCTCGGCAGGCAAAACGCTTCTGCGCAGCCTGATCAGCACAGTAGTGCCGTCCGTCGCACAACTACCAATCCGCGTGATTCCCTAAGGAATTTCGGATTGCGAATTTCGGATTGCGAATTTCTAATGGACAAGCTTGAGCTAGAGAAAAGGACGAAGCAGTTTGCATTGAAGATAATCGCGTTTGTGGCATCGCTTCCTCAGACAAAAACCTGCGTGATAGTCGAATACCAACTGGTCAAAGCCGGCACATCCGTGGGAGCAAACTACCGAGAAGCAAATCGAGCAGAATCGCGTGCTGACTTCATTCACAAGATTGGCATTGTAGAGAAGGAATGTTCTGAGAGCGGCTTTTGGCTTGAAATCTACGACGAAGCCGACTTGGGAAATGTCGAGCAGCGTAACTGGCTCTTGCGGGAGTCGAGGGAGTTGCTGGCGATTTTTACGAGCATAGGAAGAACCAGTAAGAGCAATCGCGCTAATGCATAAGTGGATTTGAAATCCGAAATCCGCAATTCGAAATTCGAAATTCGAAATTCTGATAGGTAAAGTTATGAAACCACATGAATTAATGAAAAGAGACGACCCCGCGGCAATCGACAGACCGATGGATGCCTCGGGTACGCCGCGCTCCTACAACTATGGCGTTGACCCCAATGCCGAATCCGAAGTTCACCTGCTTGATTATTGGCGGGCTGTGCGGAAGCGTTTGTGGCTGGTCATTAGTGTAGTTGTACTGATAACTACGATTTCGGTCATCCACGTGGCGCGCAAGCCGGACATCTACCAGGCAAGCGCTCGCGTGCAGGTGGGCCTGGAAAATAACGCCGATCTGGTGGGTAAAACACCTTACTACTTCGGTCCGACCAACGATCCGGTCTACTTCAATACGCAACTACAAATACTTGGAAGCCCCGGTCTCATGCGCCGAGTTGTGAAGACGCTCGACCTGGAACACAATCCAGACTTCTTTAAAGGAACGATTCAGAAAAGATCCACCTGGCAAACCATTAAGCGCATGGCGGGTTTCGCCAGCGCCGACCCGCCGGATGTCACCGCAAAACCGAAAGATGAATTGCAGTTGCGCCCCGCCGTGGCGGCCGCAACTTCGCAAGAGGATCTGGTCGAAGCCAAACGACTCGCGCCTTATGTGGGCGCAGTTCTCGGCGGGCTGAGGGTCGAGCCGGTCAAAGAATCGCGCGGCTTATTTAAAGAGACGCGGTTAATCGATCTTAGCTATACGCATATCGATCCGGAGGTGGCGTCAAAGGTCGTCAACGCAATCGCGGAAACCTATGTTTACAACAATCTCGAAAAGAAGAGCGATACAAACATGGGCACGGCGGATTTCCTGCAGAAACGAATCGCCGAGCTACAACAGCAGATTCGTTCGGATGAAGAACGTCTGGTCAACTATGCAAGAAACAATAAGATAATTTCACTGGATGCCAATCAGAACACCGTCGTTGAGCGACTGGGCGGCCTCAACAAACAGTTGCTCGAAGCCGAGAACGCGCGAATAGAGGCCGAGTCGAAGTTTAACGCCGCAAAAGTTGGCGGCGCCGCTACTGCGCTGGCAGAGGTGGATGCCAAGCAAGTTAACGAGACCGAAGGCAAGCTTGCGGACCTGCGGCAGAAACGGGCGCTCTTAATGGTTGACGCAACTGAAGAAGCCCCGGAAGTGAAAGAGGTCGATCAGCAGATCGCTGAGCTCGAACGGCAAGTGAAAGACGTTCGCAGCCGTAAGAGCGTCACACTGTTAACTAACCTGGAGACGGATTACCGCCAAACGCTGGCGCGGGAGCAAGCCCTGCGCAAGGCGTTTGAGCAACAGCGCGGCGAAACACTTTCGCAAAACGAGGCCGCGATTAACTATCGCATCATTCAACAGGAGATCGATACCAACAAGACTTTGCTCGACAGTTTGCTACAGCGCTCCAAAGAGAACGACGTCATCATGGCGAGCAAGCCAAACAATATTTCGATTGTCGATTATGCGGTCACGCCCGATGGTCCTATTGGGCCAAATCGCAGTAGTACAGTTTCGATGGCGCTGTTTCTTTCCCTCGGTCTGGGCGTAGGCTTGGCGCTCCTGCTGGAATACTTCGATGATACGCTTCGTTCAAGTGAGGAAGTAGAACGGTTGCTTCAGCTTCCCGCGCTCGGCGTAATTCCTTCCGCGAACGCCTCAGCCAGACGCCGGCTAATCGGAGCATCAGGCGCATTGCAGAAGCGTAACGGCCACTCTGACAGTCCGGAATTACTCATGAATGTCGATGGCCACTCGCCTTTGGCCGAAGCCTATCGCCACCTGCGCACCTCCGTGCTTTTATCAACAGCCGGCCGCGCGCCGCGTTCGCTGTTGGTTACATCGAGCTTGCCCGGTGAAGGAAAGACGACAACTGCGGTTAATACGGCAGTCAGTTTGGCGCAAACAGGCGCCAGCGTTGTCATCATCGATGCTGATATGCGGCGGCCGCGTCTGCGGTCCATTTTTGGACTGTCAGATCGCGCGGGCTTGAGCTCGATTCTTTCGAGCGACGTTTCAGAGGCTGACATGCTGGAAATGGTTTCCACGGACGAGGCTACCGGCTTGCGCGTGTTGACCTCCGGTCCCATACCGCCCAATCCAGCGGAGTTGCTTGGTTCCGATCAGATGCGGCGGTTGATGGCCACACTGCAATCGCAGTTTTCCCACGTCGTGGTCGACTCCCCGCCGGTGAATTCGTTCACTGACGGTGTCTTGCTTTCGTCGATGGTTGACGGCGTCTTGCTGGTCGTGCACGGCGGCAAGAGCTCGCGCCACGTGGTGCGGCGCTCGCGACAATTGCTGCACGATGTCGGCGCAAAGATCTTCGGTGTCGTACTCAACAACGTGGCGCTTCAGTCACATGACTATTACTACTATCAGCGTTACTACGGCGCCAGAAACTACAAGAGCGACGGCGACGATGATATTGAGCCGACTTCGCACGCTCGTCGCAACGGCAGTCACAACACCCTGGATCTTAACTAGAATTTCGAATTTCGGATTTGAAAACTAATCAGCCACTGATTAACACCGATAAAAACGGATCAGAAAAGCGACAGGTGAAATGTTCGAAAGAGCGGGGGCATGCCCCCTTCCTGACCTGGAGCTAAATAGTCTTGAAAACCGTGCTGGTGAACAACTGGCAGGCTGAAGGGAAAGTCAACCCTGAAAACCTCAGGGTTGGGAAGGGGGCATGCCCCCGCTCTTTGATGCAGAGTTTTTCTCCCCTAATTTCAATGTCTGCGATTCAAAATCAGCAATCAGCAGCCGGCTCGCTACCCACCTTCATCATCGATCCGCCCAGCGGCTGGACGTCGATCGGTTTTAAGGAACTCTGGGACTATCGCGAGCTGCTCTACTTCCTGACCTGGCGCGACGTCAAAGTGCGTTACAAGCAAACCGCCTTGGGCGCGGCGTGGGCCGTCATTCAGCCGTTTTTCATGATGGTTGTCTTCAGCCTCTTTTTTGGGCGATTGGCAAAGATTCCTTCTGATGGAATTCCTTATCCCATATTCACTTTCTGCGCGTTGTTGCCGTGGCAGCTTTTTGCGCACGCGCTGACAGAGTCGAGCAACAGTCTGGTGGGTAATCAGAATTTAATCACCAAGGTCTACTTTCCGCGTCTCGTCGTGCCAATCTCCGCGGTGCTTGGCGGGCTTGTCGACTTCGGCGTAGCTTTCGTCATACTGCTCGGCATGATGTTCTACTACGGCATTGTGCCAACCTGGGCGATAGTGACCCTTCCGGCTTTCCTGCTTCTCGCAATCATGACCGCGCTTGGTGTGGGGCTATGGCTTTCGGCGCTCAACGTGAAATATCGCGACGTGCGTTACACCATCAACTTCCTGATCCAGTTTTGGCTGTTCGCTACGCCTGTTGCGTATCCGAGTTCGCTTGTCCCGGAACGCTGGCGCCCGCTTTATGGATTAAACCCAATGGCGGGTGTAGTCGAGGGATTTCGCTGGGCACTGCTGGGAAAACAACAAGCTCCCGGCGCGATGCTTGGCGTTTCCGTCGCAGTCGTGATCCTGATTTTGATTGGCGGCCTCTTTTACTTCCGCCGCATGGAGCAGGAATTTGCGGATGTGGTTTGACGAAGACGGACCGGAGACCGATGACCGAGGACCGGCGTAGAGCGACAGCGAAATGAAAACTGCGACAGTGCCAACAAGCGAACCGAAGTATAAGTTTCAGCGACTGGAAGTTTACCAATTGGCGCTCGAGTATCTCGATTTACTTTATGAACTAGCAAAAACTTTTCCGGCGGAAGAGAAATACAATCTCACTAGTCAGCTACAGCGGGCGTCCCTTCAATCGTCCTGAATATCGCCGAAGGTTCCACAGGGCAGAGCGACGCTGCACAAAACAGATTTCTGGGCCTCGCGATGCGCTCTTACTTGGAAACCATCGCTTGCCTGGATATTGCCCAAAGGAGATCAATTGTGACGAAAGATAGTTTGCCCAACATTCGGGACTTCGGGCATAGACTTTTCACAAAGCTGCAAGCCTTTCGTCATTCCCTCAAGAGGTCCGCCACCGGTCTCCGGTCCTCTGTCTCCGGTCCAGGTCTTTAACGAACGACGGTCACCGGTCACCCGTCTCCGGTCCAGGTCTTTAACTGCGGTCTCCGGCCCTCGGTCGCCGGTCATGATTTATGGGAGGAAATATGAATAAAGCGCTGTACCTCTTCAATAACTACGTTCGCCGGCTGAAAGGGAAAATGCTTTTCACTCGGAGTCGCAAGTTCAGTGCGGTCTCCGGTCCGCGGTCGCCGGTCATGATTTTAGCTCTATTGCTTCTGGCAATCGTCGGCGCATTAGCTGTGTTCGCGTCAACGAGCTTTGCGGTACACGTAGTCAGCAAAGTCAGTCCACACTTGCTTGGTTATTCAATTGAGACACCCAATATTCCTGGGGATGTTGTTGCCCTAAAGAGTGGAAAACCCAACAAGCCCGATCCAAGCGGGCTGAATACTGGTCTGTCAGGCCAAACGAATAGCGATACAGCGCAGGGGAGTGACGCGACTGTAGTCCTCGTGAAGCCGGTTAAGCCGAAGGCATTTCACGGAGACGTACGCCGGATCCCGTTAGTCAAACCCAGAATTAAGAAAGAGCGTCCGGAGCCTAAAGAGCCATCCGCGGAATTGCCGGCGACCACCCAACCAGATGCTGCATTGCAGCCCTTTGCCCCCGCAGCTTCTGCGCCGACGCCCAGCAGTACCTTTCCAGGCCTCGACTTAACTAACTGGGGAGCGGGCTGGCCTCCTGATACAAACGGTGACGTCGGCCCTAACCACTACATCCAAACGGTCAACACTTCTATCGGCATTTATAATAAAAGTACCGGCGCCCGTCTTGCCGCATTCACATTTGATGACTTCTTCAATCAGTCACCCACTGGAACACCTTGCGATAACTCAAACCAGGGCGACCCGGTGGTCGTTTACGATGCGTTAAGCGACCGCTGGATTATTAGTGATTTCGCCTGGTCCAATTACACCTCCGGCGCGATGTATCAATGCATGGCTGTTTCGCAGACAAGCGATCCAGTTGCAGGCGGCTGGTATTTTTATGCCTGGCAAACTGCATCAGGCGGCAAGATTCCGGATTATCCAAAACTCGGTGTTTGGCCAGACGGTATTTATATGTCGGCCAATATATTCAATACCACCGGGTCCGGGGCGTTTCAGAACGTGCAGGTGTGGGCCTTCAATCGCGCAGAGATGGAAAGCGGAGTGACGGCGCACGCCGTGAGTTTCAACCTGCCCAATAAGATCAGCGGCACTTCAATATTCAGTTTGTTGCCCAGCAACGCGCGTAACAACGGCAGCGCGCCACCTGCCGGCACGCCTAATTACTTCACTTCGATTTACGGCATCGTGAGGGCACGTGTGTGGAAATTCCACGTTGACTATGCTGTGCCATCGAATTCGACGCTAACCGGTCCCACCAATGTGACCATCTCTTCGTTTAGCGCTGGACCCGGCACAGTTCCCGAAAACGGCGGCAATAATCTCGACTCGCTGAGCTATCGTTTGATGATGCAGAATCAGTATCAGAATCTGAGTGGCACAGAGTCGTTGTGGCTCACGCACACAGTCGGCAATGGCGGCTCGCCGAATATCGCACAGGTTCGCTGGTATCAGTTGAATGTGACCAGCGGAACGATTGTGACTGCCGGTCCCGTGCAGCAGGGCACCTGGGCCCCTGACACAAAATATAGATTTATGCCGAGCCTGGCTCTGGATAAGAATGGTGCTATGGCTCTCGGTTACAGTGTGTCGAGTTCGACTATGTATCCTGCTATTCGTTACGCAGGTCGCCTGGCAAACGATACCTTAAACACACTGGGCCAGGGTGAAACCTCCTTGATTGAAGGGACAGGTTATCAATGTTGTGTTTTCTCCAATGGCGCCACCAATTCCCGTTGGGGCGACTACAGTGCGATGACGATAGACCCTGACGGTTGTACCTTCTGGTATACGAACGAGTATTACGACACTCAACCTACAACGCTAGCCCTGGATGACTGGAAGACGCAAATTGGATCGTTCAAATTCTCCCAGTGCACGCCCAACCCCGTAGGGATTTTGCAGGGAACTGTTACTGACGCCAGCAACAGCAATCCAATTAGCGGAGCATTAGTCGTGGCCGGTATTTACAGGCTTAAAACTGATGCGAACGGCTTCTACAAGTTTGCGAATATGCCGGTGGGAACATATAGCGTGAATGTTTCAGCCTCGGGTTATTCCAGCGGGAGCGCCAGTAACGTGAGCGTTACAAACGGCGGCACGACGACACAGAACTTTGCGCTTAATCCGCCGGCAGTGAACACTAGCCTTTCCGTAAGTTCAGCCACCGGAACTTTTGGCGGCACGACGACGCTAACAGCTACCTTGACTCAACAGGGCGGCTCGCCGCTGAACGGTAAGACAATCACCTTTACGCTGAATGCCAGTGGTTTCACAAACAACACGGCAGTAACGAATGCTAGCGGTGTTGCGACGCTTGCAAGCGTCAGCCTGAGCGGGATTAACGCCGGAACGTATCCGAGTGGAGTCGGCGCCAGCTTCGCAGGTGATGCCAGTTACAACACCAGTAGCGGCTCTAACACGCTGACGGTAAACAGGGCAGACCAAACGATCAGCTTCGGCCCGCTACCGAACAAGACCTATGGCGATCCTGATTTCACAGTGAGCGCCACAGCTTCATCGGGTCTGAACGTGAGTTTCGCTGCGACCGGTCAGTGTACCGTAAGCGGCAACGTGGTACATCTTACCGCTGCAGGTTCGTGCACGATCACAGCTTCGCAAGGTGGTGGGACAAACTACAACGCGGCGCCAAGCGTTCCGCAAACGTTTAGCATCGCTTCCCCGACGCCCACGTCGCCGTCAGCGTCATTCATCACTCTTGATACTGCAACTCAGGGTAACTGGAAAGGCGTATATGGCGCAGATGGCTACAACGTCATCAATGACACAGTGAATTATCCTGCTTACGCACAGGTCAGCGCCAGTAACCAGAGCCTTTACACCTGGGTCGCATCAACGAATGATGTACGTGCGCTACAAAAGGCCGTTACTAGTGACCGCATTGCGGCCACCTGGTACTCGTCGACATCGTTTGAGGTCGATATCAATCTCACGGATGGGCAAACTCATCAGGTGGCGGTGTACTGTTTAGATTGGGATCTTGGTGGCCGAGCACAGACCATCGAAGTTCTGGATGCGGTGAGCAATGCTTTGCTCGACAGCCGCAGCGTCTCAGCCTTTGCCAATGGTCAGTATCTGGTGTGGAGTCTCTCCGGTCATGTGAAGCTTAAAGTGACGCGAACGGCGGGATCTAATGCTGTAGTCAGCGGGCTGTTCTTCCACTCAACAGGTAGCCCGACCCCGACCCCGACCCCTACACCGACTCCCTCACCGTCGGGTTCAGCGTCATTCGTCAATCTTGACACGATAACTCAGGGTAACTGGAAAGGGGTATACGGTGCAGATGGCTACAACGTCATCAATGACACAGTGAACTATCCTGCTTACGCACAGGTCAGCGCCAGTAACCAGAGCCTTTACACCTGGGTCGCATCAACGAGTGATGTGCGTGCGCTACAAAAGGTCGTTACTAGTGACCGCATTGCGG
>DIYZ01000200.1:36041-51865 GCA_002427845.1 Chloracidobacterium sp. UBA6041
GAGCAATGCTTTGCTCGACAGCCACAGCGTCTCATCGTTCACCAATGGTCAGTACTTAGTCTGGAATCTCTCTGGTCATGTAAAGCTTAGAGTGACGAGAACGGCCGGGTCTAATGCTGTGGTGAGCGGGCTGTTTTTCCACTGATCTCTGACTACTTATCTCTGACCTCTGTCCCTGATCTCTGTTATCTAATATGTCCGACATCGCTATTCACTGTGACCACCTGAGCAAGCAGTATCGCATCGGCGAGCGTGAGTCATACAAAGCGCTACGCGATGTCATTACCGACGCCGCGGTAGCGCCCTTCCGCAGCCTTCGCGCAGCTATAGACCGGCGACCGAGGACCGGCGACGGAAACGGCGGTGGCCCTTCCTCCGCCGGTCGTCCGTCATCCGTCTCCGATCAGCCGTCCGCCGCCGACTCTGAAATTCGCAATCCGCAATCCGCAATCCGAAATTCTTTTTGGGCTTTGGACGACGTTTCCTTCGAAGTGAAGCGCGGCGAGGTGGTCGGGATCATCGGCCGCAACGGAGCAGGGAAGAGCACACTGCTCAAGATTCTTTCACGCATCACCAAACCAACGCGCGGACGCGCGGAGATTCACGGTCGCGTCGGCTCGCTGCTTGAAGTCGGCACCGGCTTTCATCCGGAGCTTACCGGCCGCGAAAATATTTACTTGAACGCGGCGATTCTCGGTATGCGTAAAACGGAAGTGGCGAAAAACTTTGACGAGATTGTCGCCTTCGCCGAAGTCGAGAAGTTTATTGACACGCCAGTGAAACGCTACTCGAGCGGCATGTACGTGCGCCTCGCGTTTGCGGTGGCTGCGCATCTCGAACCCGAAATTTTAGTTATCGATGAAGTGCTGGCCGTCGGCGATGCTGCGTTTCAAAAGAAGTGTCTGGGAAAGATTGGAGAGGTAGCACAAGGCGGTCGCACAGTTTTGTTCGTCAGCCATAACATGCATGCAGTCCGCAGCTTGTGCGACCAAGGCATCTGGTTGGAAGAAGGCATAGTGAGTTGTAAAGCCGATGTTTATACGTGTACGAAAAGATATGAGTCGGTGGTTTCTCCGTCCGGTGGCAATTCTTGGCGCGCGAAAGAGATTAGCCTGCACAAAAAACTGCTAATCAGCGGAGTCTCAGTTGAACTCTTGCGCGAACAGCCTAACCGACTCTTGCAGGTCCACGTTGATCTCTTATCGAAAGCGCCCCACAAACCCGCGTTTCTCGCTATAGATATTTTAGATTCAGTAGGTCATCCAATCATGCAGGCACTGCCAAACCTGGAGGGCTTCATTGATTCGGGCTCCATTGACCATAGTCTAGACGTAACAATACACCTCCCGCCGCTGATCCCTTCTCGATACTCGTTAACCGTTTGGGTGGGTTCTCATAATACTGAAACGTTGGATGAAGTGAAGGGATGTGTCGATTTTGAGATTACCGACTCCCCAACGGCGGGGCGAACTTTTCCGCACAGTCCAGACCACGGTTTTATCGTTCCTGCCGCCACCTTGAATTATAGGAATGGTCTGATGGTTAACAACGATTCTTGAGGATCGCACAGACCTCTAAGCTAGAAAAAGACTCGCGGTATGATTAAGAAGCCCGATTTGCTTTTTAGGAAAGGATTAAGAAAGACCGCTCGATCTTTGGCCTCCGCTATGGAATCGTTGGTCACCAGAAAACATCTGAACCGAGCCGGAGTACGGCATGCTGCGAAGCTGGTTTCTTATACTTCTAAGCGTGAACTAGAGGCTCTCCTCAATCTTGCCTTAGCTTGCCCACAAGGTGCGAATGCGCTGGAGATAGGATCTCATCTAGGAAAATCCGCTTGTTACCTAGCTAGCGGGTTGTCAGCTAGGAATGGGCATTTGTATTGCGTGGATACGTGGCAGAATGAAACCATGCACGACGGTGAAGCCGACACCTTGTCCGAGTTTAAGCAAAACACGCAAGCTGTGAGTCACATTCTAACATTGCGGAGAACCAAGAGTTCCGCATTGTGCGCGAGCGATATTTCTCTGCCTTTACATCTGGTCTTTATCGATGGGGATCATACCTATGATGTCGTTAGAGGCGATTTTGAGAAAATCGCGCCTTGGGTTGCGGATGACGGAATAGTCGCGTTCCATGATTGCTTAAGTTATAAGGGAGTCTCCCGCGTAATCGGTGAAGTGCTTTCAAGTGGCGAGTGGATGATGTTAGGTCATGTCGACAATCTCTTTTGGATCGCGCGCGCGAAGTTTTCTCAATGAATTCATAGGTCAAATAGATTCAGGCACTGCGTGATATCAGTCATAACTTGTTCCCACAATCCGCGCCCCGAGTACTTGGCGCTGGTGCTGGACGCGCTCAAGAATCAAACGCTCGACAAGCAACGTTGGGAATACCTCCTTATCGACAACGCGAGCAACGAGCCTCTTCAAGTGCGAATTGATTTGTCCTGGCATCCGAACGCACGTCATATCTGGGAAGAGAAGTTAGGACTCACTCATGCGCGGCTGCGGGGCATAAAAGAATCGGTCGGCGACATACTTGTCTTTGTAGACGACGACAACGTGCTCGATGCGGATTACTTGGAGCAGGCTCTGAAAATCTCTGAAGAATGGCCGATGCTCGGCTCGTGGAGCGGACAGACTCGTCCCGGGTTTGAAGCGCCACCACCCGAATGGACAAAACGTTATTGGGGCAATCTCGTAATCCGGAGCCTTAAACAAGATGTGTGGTCAAATCTTCCTAATCTGCCGGAGACAATGCCATGCGGCGCGGGCCTGTGTGTTCGGAGAAGGGTCGCTGCGCATTACCTCCAACTGCACAAAAACGGGCAGCGGGCATTAGTTCTTGATCGAACGGGAACATCTCTAATGTCCGCTGGTGATAATGACCTAGCCGCATGTGCCTGCGACATAGGACTGGGGGTGGGACTATTCAAGACTCTCAAGCTTACGCATTTGATTCCCTCGTTCAGGTTAGAGGAAGAGTACCTCTTACGACTTACCGAAGGAATTGCTTGCTCTGGTGTGATGTTCCGTTCGTTTCGCTCACAGGTCAATCAACAGCGACGGTGGCCACGGAAGTTGGCGGATATGATGAGGATGGTGCTAATGGATCAGCGCGAACGCCGGTTCTTCCGCGCTACCAGGCGCGGGGAGTCACAGGCGGATAGGCTTTTGTCCGGCAAAGACGCAGCAAGCGAGGCAGTGACCCCAAGTCGGGTCGCCAACGAATAAAGATGCTCAAACAGGTCGCGAGAAAGCTGCTTCCTCAGCCTTGGCACGCTTCTTATTATTGTCCCAGGTATTTGAATGCTTTGGTGCTAAAGCGAACGAAGCAGCAAGTCTATCAGGGGCCATTTAAGGGTCTTAAGTACATCGATTACTCAGTTGCCAGTGTTTACATTCCTAAACTCCTGGGAATATATGAACAAGAACTACACGTGGCGATTGAGAGAGGGTGCTCTCTGGGCATCGATCACGTTATTGATATTGGCGCGGCCGAAGGGTATTACGCAGTCGGAATGGCACTTCGTCTTCCGCATGCGGCTATTACGGCCTTCGAAACAGAAACGGCTGGGCAGCAAGCGATTGCTAAACTCGCAGACCTCAACGATTTGAGGGGTCGCATAGACATCTTGGGCAAATGCGAGGTTGAGGATCTTAATCGTGCACTCAACCGCGGCGACAAACCGTTGATTATCTGTGATGTCGAAGGATATGAGGACAATCTATTAGATCTTTCAACTGTGCCCAGTTTGGCGAAGGCATACATCCTCGTTGAGCTTCACGAGTTCGTGAAGCAAGGCCTCTCAGAGATTATTCGTGAACGATTCACGGCTACTCATCAAGTAAATGAAATCTGGCAAGAGCACCGTTCGACTAAGGACTTACCATTTAGGACGTTCCAGACCCGCTTGTTTCCGGAGGTGTACATAGAAAACGAGCTAACGGAATTTCGTCCTGAACGAATGTCATGGTTCTGGATGGAACCGTTGTCGCAAGCGACCTAGCCTTTGGAGTTGGACTCAAGTCTAAGAGAGTTGAAGCCTATTCGTCTGCTCCACATAGTTGAAAACCTTAACAATGGAGCAGTAGAGAATTGGTTGTACCGGATGTTCTCAGCTGCATCTGCAAATGGCGCGAATTACCACTGGACTTTTTTCTGTACTCTGGGAAGGCCAGGAAAGCTCGACGAGAACATTCGGCGGCTTGGTGGCGAAATCATTTACTCGCCGCATCAGCTCGGCGAGAAGCGAGCTTTCTTTCTCAACCTGCGAAGGATAATTAAAGACGGCCATTATGACGTACTTCACTGCCACCACGATTTCGTGAGCGCCTTTTACCTCTGGGCGTCATTCGGTTTACCAATTCGCAAAAGAATTGTTCACGTGCACAACACGGACGAGGGTATTTTGACGCCTAGTCGCTTCAAGCAATTCATGCTCAAGGAGCCGATGCGCCAAACTTGCATGCGCCTAGCCGACAACGTAGTGGGTATATCCAATGAGACGTTGACAAAATTCACGCATCGCTCTAATCCCAAGCCTGACAGAGACAGAATAGTTTATTACGGCATTGATACCTCATCTTTTCGCGAGCGTTGTTGCTCAAGAGAAGAATTCAGGTTGAGTCTGGGATTGTCTCCTGAAACCAGGATTCTCCTCTTCACTGGTCGCATGGCGCCGATAAAGAATCCTTGTTTTGTTATCGATGTTTTGGCGGAACTACTTAAGAGCGAAAAGAATGTCGCGGCCGTATTCGCGGGTTCGGGAGAATTGGAAACTACAGTGCGCGAGCTCGCTGAACGCAAAGGCGTAGGCGACAAAATAAGAATACTCGGCTGGAGAGAAGATGCGTCCACGCTGATGCGGCTGTGTGATGTTCTTATGTTTCCTCGTTTGGAGGAACCAAAGGAAGGACTTGGTTTAGTTTTGGTCGAAGCCCAGGCCGCGGGCCTTCCGATTTTGGCTTCCCCGAGCATTACTGACGACGTCCAGGTTATTCCTGAAATTTTCACCATCCTTCCTTTAGCGGCGGGTGCGAATGCGTGGTCTGAAGCTGTGAAGAGAACTCTATTGACGCGTCAGTTATCGAGAGAAGAATGTTTGGACAAAATTGAGGGCTCCCGATTCTCGCTTAATGCTGGCGTTTCAAATTTGCTTTCCCTTTATTCGGATATCAACTAAGCGTTCGCGTTAGTTTTCAACGACCAAGTGCAAATAGAAAAGATCTTTATTGCCACGCATAAACACGATGTGCGCTTGACGAGGATTTGCGTGGCCAGCATCCGTTACTGGTACCCTGACATTCCCATCTATCTGATCAAGGACTATTACAACGGTGATTTTTCGACGGAAGAGATTGAACGCGTGTGGAATGTCGGGCGTTATGAGACTCCCTATCGTTGTTTCGGCTGGGGCATGTCAAAGCTTGAACCAGTTTTCAGCGAACAGGGAACCCGAATTCTTATTCTAGATTCAGATACGGTTTTCGATGGGAAGGTTCTCGACCGGCTAGAGCCATTTTCAGAAGACTTCGTCGTTCACCTGGAGGATCAGTCCAGGCAGCGAGTTGGAGAAATATATTTTGATCTCGAGAAGCTCAACCAATTTGATCCGCACTTCAATTTTCTCGGCCAAGTTTTTAATACCGGCCAGTACGTGGCGACAGGCGGTCTTTTGCGGCGCGAGGATTTCGATGCAGTTAGCTGGACAACCACGCCACCTTCACTGAGGTATCCGGAGATATTCAAGAACGGTGACCAGGGTGTGCTCAATTACGTGCTATTGAAGAAAGCCGCTTCGAGAGAAGTCACTCTCGCGGCCGTCCCCTTTATGCGATGGCCGCAGGATGGGATTCGCGATATCAACTTGGCAAAGCTGGTGACCGATTCACCCTACAGTGACATCATTCACTGGGCGGGACTCGGACGCCAGCGAGTTGCGGCTATGATTCGCTCTGATATTCTCCTGTTTTTTGAAGCCTACTACTATTCCAAGATACGTCTAGGAAAAACAAGAAATCTTTTGCGGACGAGTTCGGCGTACTTAGCAGAAACTAGCATCAAGGTACTTCGAAAGGTCAATAACCTGCGAAGAAATCATGGCCAAAACAATCGTCAGGGAAGCACGCAGTTAGCCGCCGCTAAAAGTCCTGGGAACGCTTCCGCTATTCATACGAGATAAATGCCTACAGCTACTGCTTCGACGTTTAATAGCCAGGCAACTAAATCTGTGGGCTCCAGCTCGAGAACGAAACCCGAGTTGCGTGTATTACAAGTTTTTTCCGTGCTGGGAGTAGGAGGCGCCGAAACATGGTTAATGGCACTCTTGAAGTATTTTCGCGAACGCAATGAGGAACTACCTGTTACGGTCAAATTCGACATTTTGTTAACGGGCGGCGAGAAATCGGTGTTTGACGATGACGCGGCCGCCCTGGGCGCCAAGATATTTTATGTGCCCTACAGGCGGGAAAAGCTCGGAGCTTTTGTTCGTGACTTTCGGCAAGTACTTTCACTCGGTAGATACGATGCGCTTCATGATCATCAAGACACTAACGCGGGACTGCATTTCTTATTTGGTGTAGGTCTCCTTCCTCCGATTCGCATCGCTCATTTCCACAACGCTTTTGAGGCATATCCACGCGGAATCATTAGGAAGGCTAACTTCTATTTAGGAAGGCGGCTCGTTGGTAATTTCGCGTCTCATATTAGTGGGACATCACTCGCTGTTCTTGACCAATACGGTGTTCGCGTTTCTGCCTCAAGGCTTCCTATTCGAGACTCGGTTCACTGCGGCTTCGAAGTTTCATCCTTTAAGGGAAACCATAGAAACGTTCATAGCGAACTGTGCGATGAGTTTGGCTGGAACGACGATGTAAAGATTATTCTGTTTGCGGGTAGGTTAGAAAAAAGAAAGAACCCCCATTTCGCTCTTGAGGTCGCCAGCGAGTGTATTCGAAGACGTCCAGAAGTCCGTTTGCTAATGGCTGGCGCAGGTGAGGAAATACATCGAACGCTCGAGGCCCAGATTAGGGCGCTGCGGCTTGAGCGACAGATTAGATTGCTTGGTTCCCGCTCAGATATCGCCCGACTAATGCTGGGCTCAAATGTATTTCTTTTTCCATCTCTAGCGGAAGGACTCGGCATGGTGCTGGCTGAAGCGCAAGCGTCGGGGTTGCCGATTCTTGCGTCTGATTCAACTCCGTTGGAGTCGGTCGTAATCCCGGAAATCGTTCGCTTCCTTTCGTTGTCGGAAGGGCCGGCGAGTTGGGCAACAGAGGTCTTGCGTCTTATTGATCAGGACCGTCCTGACGTGTCTAAGTGTAATAACGCAGTGCAGGGCTCTGCGTTCTCCATCGAGGCTTCAGCGTCGCGATTGGTTCAAATGTATGGCGACCGCAGGTCGGATCTTGATCAGGATAAGCTTCGTCTTTTTCCTCAGCCTTCAAGTGGACGGCCATAGCTAGGGATACCGAAATTGCAAAACCGTCAAAAACCAAATTGTGAAAAAGGGCGGATCAATTTCATCACAAACCTGGATCTTAAAGACACGAGTGGAGGCTGGACCGGCATCAATCAACAACTCTTCTTGAACCTAAGCGAGCATTTTGAGATTAACTACGCAGGTCCAATTTCGCCGCCAATTGACTATCATGCCAAGTTCGTGTCCAAGCTTAATCGGATCGCAGGGAGACAAGGTACTTTTCATTTCTTTTCCCGACGACGACTGTTGAGGATTGCTGATGAGATTTTAGGATTGGCCGATCCTTCGGCGGATTACGATTTCTTTCACGGACAGACGCCTTGGATTGAATACCAGTCTCCTCGCCCATACGGTGTCTATATTGATGCGTGCTTCTCTACTTACATGGATATTTATCACACGCGGTCGAGGTTTCTTGAAAGCGATATCAAGAGAATCTGTGATCTTGAGTCTCGATGGTTGTCTAACGCTAGAAATGTCTTCTTTGGTAGCAAGTGGGCCATGGAAGAGACACTGCGAATATACTCGATTCCCAAGTTACGCTGCCAAGTGGTTGGAATTGCGGGCAACGTTCCAATTCCAAAGAAGGATGGCTACTCCAATGAATTGAACTTCTTGTTCATAGCGCTCGACTTTGAACGAAAGGGCGGACGCCTTTGCCTGGAGGCCTTCAATCGTCTAAGGCAAGAGTTCCCACGTGCCAAGCTTATAATCCTGGGTGAAAAGCCCCCTCGCGACGTACTTGCAACTCCTCATGTTTCCTACGGTGGCTACTTACGGAAGACTATCGCCGCGGAATTTAAGCTATTGCAAGAGTTCTTGATGCAGGCGTTTGCTCTCATCCACCCGACTTCTATGGACACGATGGGGATGGTGCTGATCGAGGCGGGTTATTTCGGGTGTCCAGCGATTGCGCCACGAAGTTTTGGAATCCCCGAACTTGTCAGGGACGGCATTACAGGACTGCTCGTCGAGCCACCTCCTTCGATTGAGGCTATAGCTGAGTGTATGTTGTGGCTATGTCGTAATCCGGACAGTTATTTTGCGATGCGGAAGGCTGTCAAAGAACATGCGAGCACGGTGCTAACGTGGAACGCGGTCGTAAATCGGATTGCAAAAGGTATTTATGAGTCGTCGGGCGCAAAGAAAGAAAGACGCAAAGTGGAGCTAACGCTTGCCGAGAGTCCAGCGTGAGTGGAGTACCCCCGTGAATATTTTGATCATAGAGGATATTGCTTCGTCTAGCTTTGGGGGGGCAGAACGTTCAATGAGAGCTTTTTCCGAACGACTCGCAATGCAAGACCACAAAGTTCATCTCGTTTATGACAGGTTCGGCGATTATGCTGTGGAGGACTCCGCCCCTTATGCTTCGATTTCAAAAATTTCCACACTTCCACTTCGTGCCCAAAGTGTACACAACTGGGGCAAATCAGTTTGGCAGCTTTCAGGTTTATGCAGACTGCACAATATTGATCTTATCCTGACACATGTTGTGCATTCGGTGTCGATGCTTCGGATCGTTCGCGCTTTAAGCAGGGTCCAAATTGCAATTTATTTTAAATGGGTTTGCGGTACGAAGAGCGTTGGTAGACAAGCTACCTGGGGGTTGAAGGGGTTTGATGGCGGGGCGGCAGTAAGCAAATTTGTTGCTGACTATTGGATTCGAAATGGCTTTCCTGCCGAGAAAATGCAGATTGTTCCCGAGGGAGTGGAATGCGAATCTCTTGGAGAGAAAGGTCAGTCGCCTGGTGGCACTGATTTAGGAAGGGAAAACGAAAAACCCTTGAATGTATGTTTTGCCGGAAGGATTGTAAAAGAGAAGGGTCTACACGTTTTGTTAGATAGTTTCGCAGTAGTGAGCAAAAGTGTAGGCAATATTAACTGCCTAATAGCCGGTGCCTTTGACTCTTCCACTTCTGACGCCAGTTCATACCGGACATATGTGATGCGAAAAATAGAAGAGCTGGGACTCACCGAGCGAGTCAGTTTTGTAGGGTATATAGATCCACTTGCCCCATTTTTGAGGAATATGGATGTAGTCGTGATACCGTCCCTGTGCCAAGATGCGCAACCACTCGTATTGATGCAGTCTATGGCCGAAGGTGTTCCTGTTTTGGCATCTCGGGTTGGCGGTATTCCCGAGGTGCTGGCAGGGCGATTAGAGGAACAGATGTTCGAGCCGGGCGACGCAATTGAACTCAGTGAAAAAATTTTGGCCATAGCGAAAGCACCAACTGAACAGATAGCGTCTTTGAAGCAGCGTCTTCGAAGCCGTGTCGTAGAGAACTATAATTTGGAAGTTTCGCATCGACGACTGAGCGCTGCGGTGGGTATTCGATGAGCAATCAAGGCGCTGCCGAACCGCCAACAGCGCGGACCGCTTACGACGCTTGGCATTGCTCGCAAGAAGTTGATATTGATGTCAATACCCCTTGGCACCGGTTCATTAAGAAGTACATACACCCTGCCCAGGATCTGGCTGACCGTAGGATTCTTGAAATTGGCTGTGGGCGGGGCGGTTTTTCTTGCTGGTTAGCAAGTCAACAACCCGGTCCAAAAGAGGTCGTAGCTGCAGACTTTTCTCAAGCCGCCGTAAAAATGGGGCGCGCTTTTGCAGTCGAACGCGGCTTGAGCAATATCACTTGGAAGGTCGCGGACATCCAACGCATCCCCTTCGAAGCTGAAACTTTTGACACTGTAATTTCCTGCGAAACAATTGAGCATGTACCCGACCCGCGACAGGCAGTTCAAGAATTAGCTCGAGTACTCAAACCAGAGGGACGACTGTTCCTTACAACTCCAAATTATCTCGGAGTATTTGGACTCTACCGCATATATAGACGCTTGGTAGGTCGAAGGTTTACTGAAATAGGACAGCCAATAAACAAGCTTGTGCTTTTGCCACTTACCTTGGAATGGGTCAGGCGAACTAAACTGAAAGTCGAGATCGTGGATTCGGTCGAACTATGGCCTTTCCCAATGCGACCTCCCAGAGCCCTGCGCCTTCCTAGAATCCTGCGCTCTGTTCGGAAATGGCTTGGCGTTCAATCTTTCATAGTAGCTAGAAAAGTAAACTGATGTGTCAAAGTGTGCGTGCTTAGCTAATCGATGAACTTATTAGGTAGAGAAGAGAGGGTTGGTCACCAATCTTGTAGCCCATCTGTGATTCTCGCTCCAGGTTTTGCGAAATGGTGGGGTTCTGATGGTCGTGCGCTCGCTCAAGCCTTAAGACGGTTGGGACAGCGTGTGCTGGATCTTGATGAAGAAGATTATGTTTCCTGGCGTCCGCAGGGAGTGGGGCCAAAAGTGATCCGCCGAATGTTTGGTCGCGTCTGGATCGCCGATTACAACGAGGCTGTACTGAGACAAGCGACTGCGTCTTCTTATGATTTCATTCTGAGCTTCAAGGGAAATTCACTTAAACCCCAAACCATTCGTCAACTGCGGGCTGTTGGAAAACCTATTTACAATTTCTATCCGGACGTAAGTTTTGAGGATCATGGTCCAAATATTCCTCTGAATCTCAAGCTGTATGATTGTGTGTTTACAACAAAGTCGTATCACGGCGAACGAGAGATCAAACGATTTGGCATTAGAGATCTAAAGCACGTTCGCCATGGTTTTGATCCGGAGGTGCACAGGCCCATCTCATTAACGCCCCAACTGATCGAACATTACGGATGTGACGTCAGTTTTGTGGGCTGCTGGTCACCGGAGAAAGAAGCGCGGCTATTGTATTTAGTCAGGGAATGCCCGCAGATTTCGGTGAAAGTTTATGGCATGGGTTGGAACTACGCCTCCAGTGAATTCAGGAAGAGAATCGGGCAGAACCTGAAAGCAGGAGTGTTTGGCGACGAACTGTCGATAGTTTATTGCGCATCAAAAGTGAACCTCGGGTTACTAAGTTTCAGCAACAGCGATGCGACGCTACGTGACCAAACGACTGCGCGTACTTTCCAGATTCCAGCCACGGGATCGTTTATGCTTCATGAGGATACCGCCGAGGTGCGAACGTTTTTTGAAGATGGCGCAGAAGTAATGCTGTTCAGCAGTAACGAAGAGATGGTCGGGAAAATAAAGACGGCGCTGGGCTCGCCAGCCGAGAGGGAAGCAATAAGCCAAAGAGGATACGAGCGGTGCCTCGCTGAACCCTATGACTACGCGAGTGCTGCGTATGAGATTCTTCGTTATTTTATGGCCAACACGGACCGACGGGGCCGCGATAGCGATTTAACGCCGGATCCCATCAATACAGTTGGTGCACCTACCGGGAGGTCTGCCCCTCAATTGCACGTAATCCAGCCGGGGCGATAAAGCAAAGCACGCTATGAATGAGACAAAATTGAATTCTTTGCGCTGGAAGCGTCCCACCCGTGCGATGCATATCTATATCGTTGCTGGTTTGTGTGGGCTAGTGATCGTGCCTTTGACTCTGAGTCAATATGAATATCCGTGGTTGCAAACATTTCTTGGTGTGCTCCTGCTGGAGCTTTGCCTGTACCCATCGGCCCTCTATTTAATGCGACGTGACACGGGCCTCCCTACGATGCCGGTGTTTTGTCTCGCTTATGCCTTGCAGTTCGCATTTCCAATTTTCTCACACGACAACACGTTCTCGCTGATGGCAGGCGAGGTTAAATATCTGACGGAGGGTGAGGTGGCGCTCGCTCTGGCTTTAGCCATCGTGGGTATTTGTTCCCTACAACTGGGATATTATTGGTTCTTGAAGAGCAGCTACCGGAGAGTCGTGCCCGTTGCGCAGATACCTCTCAAAAAGAATAGGGCGTTGGCTTACTGCGCCCTCGTCGGGATCTTTTTGCCGCTGCTGTTCACCTTCCAGGGCATTATCCCGGAAGAGTTTCAACAGCCCCTCTCCTCCATTCTGCGTCTGCTCCAAAATCAAGTACTGGTGGTCATTGCCATACTCGGCTGGCTTTTCTACGGGCGGAAAGAGTCTAGGTTCTATGCCTTGTGGTTATATGGTTTGGTGCTTGTGACGGCGATGCGCGGGATCTCCGCCGGAAGTCTGGAGGACACGTTGGTCCCGATCGGCGTATTTTTCGTTGTCAAATGGCTTTACACTCGCCGGATTCCCATTGCTCCTATTTTGGCAACAGCCGCGCTCGTTGTTTTTCTCTCACCTGTTAAATCAGACTATCGTCAGAAGGCCTGGCTCGGGGAAGATCCCGATCTTGCGGATCAGTCGTCCCTGATCAAGGGCAGGCTTTGGATTGAAGAAGCTGCTGAATACTGGCAGGACACATTTGCCGGAACCCGCGACCTCGCCGAAGCCACTTCGAGCGCCACCGGACGCGCTGACTTCATTCACCAGGTGGCATACATCTATTCGATGACGCCTGCCGTAGTGCCTTATCAGTATGGGAAGACCTACTCATTTTTTCTCGTTTCGTTCATTCCGCGAATTATCTGGCCCGACAAGCCAACGGCCGGAAGTGCGAACGGGTTCTATGCTGTTACCTACGGAATAACCTCCGAAGAGGGAGCGAAGACTACTACTTTTGGTGTCAGCATTTTGGGTGAGGCCTTTATAAATTTCGGCTGGCCTGGAGTGGTGCTCATTATGCTAATCGAGGGCATCCTAATCGGCGCAATGCAACATTCGTTTGGTGGCAAAGAATCCGGACCTGGCGGCCAAGCAGTGTTTCTCGCCTTCTTTGTCTACTTCCTCAACGGCATTGGTTCAAGCGCCGAGATCATGTTTGGCGGAATTCTACAGAATCTTCTTCTCGGCTATGTGCTGCTTTTGTGGGCGAGAGAAAAGCCCAAGCGAGCGAAGCTGGGGCATCTGCCACTACCTCTGGAGCAGAGAACCTGAGTCGTCAGTTTTCGAATAGCGGAATTCCAAAAACGTCATGTCTATATCAGATCTAAAAAGAACTGTTCCCGAGGGCTTCGATACCCCTATTTCTTCTCCGCGCACGCCTGAGCAAAACCGGCAGTGGCAGGAGGCAAATCGCGCCTGGTGGGAAAACAATCCCATGCGGTATGACTTCAGCGAGTCCATTCAGGCGCAGGAATTCAGCCCGGAATTCTATCGGAAGGTTGACGCTCGATTCTTTTCCGACGTTGAAACCTTCATGCCGTGGAGAAGAGTTCCCTTCGATTCATTAATTGATTTTGATTCGCTTCATGATAAGGACGTCCTGGAGATAGGCGTAGGAAATGGAAGTCACGCTCAACTTATTTCTTCTTACGCGCGTTCTTACACCGGAATCGATCTAACTGAGTATGCAGTAAAGAGCACTACTAATCGATTGCAATTATTTGAACCGCCAAGGCAGAACGCAGTCATTACCCGAATGGATGCAGAGCAGATGGATTTTGCAGATGGTTCGTTCGATTTTGTCTGGAGCTGGGGAGTCATTCACCACTCCGCCAACACGCGCAAGATATTGGAAGAGATTCACCGTGTACTCCGACCCGGTGGCGTTGCTACGACAATGGTCTACTATCGGAATTATTGGAACTACTATATTGTTTCCGGCTTCTTCGGTGGTATTTTTCAGGGCACACTTTTGAAGAGAGGTTCGCTCCATCAAACTCGCCAAAAATTTATCGATGGCGCCATTGCGCGTTACTACACGATTCCCGAATGGCGTTCACTCGTATCTGATCTCTTCTCGGTCGAAGAAGAGAGAATCTATGGAAGCAAATCGGAGCTGCTGCCTTTGCCCAGCGGGAAGCTAAAAACTACTCTTCAATCTATTATTCCAAATAGCTTGGGCCGCCTGCTGACTAACCGTTGCCGGATGGGAATGTTCCTGGTTTCCAGACTGAAGAAACCGCAGACTGAAGAATAGTTGAGCGCCTGCCGTCCAGGGGTGAAAGTTAGATGAAAAAGCGCGTCGCCCTGATAACTCACGAGATGTCTCTCGTCGGGGGTCTACCGACACTCATTAATTTTCTACACCGAACTTTGATTGAGTCAGGGCGATATGAGTCTGAACTAATATCGCTTGCTACATCAGCTTCTGACGCGGCCAGCCTTCAACTAAAGTCGCCCGCAACCTGGCTACGACCACCTCGCATTGACTCACTCGCGTGGCACGATTTGACGTTCACACATGTTGGCGTGTGGGGTAGCGAACTGGAATTTCAGCGATACCGGCCCCGTCGGAGACTTACTGAGTTGCTGAAACGATACGACCTGCTGCAGTTTGTTGTCGGCAGTCCCCCTTGGGTTTGTGTCGCTGAAGACGTCGATCGCCCTATTCTTGTTTGGACAGCTACAACCACTCGGGCTGATCGCGCCAGCCAAATGCGCAATGGTTCCATTACAAGGCGCACGTGGTCATCGTGGATGGTTCCAATCGCGGAGCGTTACGAGCTACGCGCCTTGAAAGCCGCCGCCGCAATTTTTGCCCTCAGTGAGTACACGCGTGCTGCCATCGAACCGATTGTCGGAGCGGACAAAGTCCTGCTGGCCCCCTGCGGTGTAGATACGGATCTGTTTCGACCCGCGGCGAATCCTACAGGCAATTACATTCTTTGGGTCGGCAGATTATCCGATGCGCGAAAGAACGTGCGCCTTGTTCTGGAAGCCTATGCAATGCTTCGGAAAACCGTGGAGGATCTCCCCGACCTGTATCTCGTGGGAGATCATCTCCCCAATCCGGATGTCGCTTTTCTGCGAAGCCAACAACTTGAGAACAAGGTTCGGGTAATCGAGCGGAGGGGACCTGAAGAATTGGCCGAGCTTTACAGAAATGCCCGATTTTTTGTTCTTTCTTCTGATGAAGAGGGACTGGGAATTGTGATCCTTGAAGCGATGGCGAGCGGGCTGGCGGTCGTTAGTACGAATTGTGGTGGACCAGCAACGGCGATAACCGAGGGAAAGACGGGCCTGCTCATACCGATTGGTGATGCTAAGGCGCTCGCTCAAGCAATGGAAAAGCTTCTCCTTAATCCACCGCTTCGGCAGCGCATGGGAATGGAAGGACGGCGAGTGGCAGAAGAGCGGTTTTCAGTCGCCGCGGCCGGAAAAATCTTTCTAGACACCTATGACAAGCTGTTGCGGGGCTCGGAGCAGGCAGTGACTGACCCGCACTTTGAAAATTGTGTTTCGACCATCCCCGCAAGTACCACTGAAACGTAAGACATTGCACGTTTCCTGAGACCAATGAGTTGTGGTTGATATGTCATCGAACCAAAAGCCGTGGCAAGAAAGCTACCTCGAGCTCTTCTATCCCCAAGCGTCGTGGCGACGCGATGGAACACGAGACTTCTTTCAACTTCTAAAGGAGTATTCGGGTGGCAAGATTTTGGAGATCGGCGCTGGACCGTCTAACACCACGTCCGACTATTTGAAAACACTCGG
>DIYZ01000197.1 GCA_002427845.1 Chloracidobacterium sp. UBA6041
GTGTTTGCACGGTTCCGATGCGCGCGGATAAATCGCCGGCGCCGTTTGCTTTTAGGAGAGCAACGACTTTGTTGCGGATTAGATAATCGTTGGAATCGAGCGCCGTCTTGATCGCGTCGTTAGCTTGCGCGGTTTTCTGTTTAGCAAGCGAATCAAGGATCGCGAGGGCCGCATCGTTTAGTTCTTTGTCCCTTAGCGCAACCGGCAACGCTTCAATAAGAGCTCGGGTGTTGGTTTCATCCGCCGGAAGCTCCCCCAATAGTTCAGCCGCAGTCGCGCGAATGATTACGTCGGATTCCTTAAGATGTTTACGCAACACGTCGCCCAGGTCCTTTGGTTTGAACGAGGCGTACGCGCGCAGCACATCGGGGACAGCGTATTCAGAATGAACTGCAACGAGGGTGTTTATAGTGATGCCGGAGTTACGGTAGTCGAGCATTGCCCGCAGGATGTCTTCGGCCTGAGCGCTCAGCGATTTCTTGTCTTTCGTTGAATCTGGCAACGCGGCAATCTCACCAAGGCCCTGGGCCAGGCTGGAGCCCGCCCTCCAATTGAGCGCCATGACCCGCTGTGGACGATTTGGAAAATTTCTATAGGCGGTTGTGATACCAGTGGGGCCGGCATCGATCTCCGCCAAATAACCTTCTGGAGAAATCCTTGCAGCAGCAATTTCGAGTTCAGGTGCCTCTTCGCTCAAATCCTCGCGCCTTGCGCGCAGCCAGGAAAGTGCCGCCGCGTTCTTGCTTGCTTGCAAAATACGCCCGAGCGTTGTTGCTAACTCCAAAACCTCATTCGCTTCACTCGGACGTTCGCGCAGATTACCTTGAGACAATGTCTCTCCTCTTTTCAGCAGCGGCGCTGCCGCGCGCGCATCCTTCAAAGCCGCAAGCGCGCGGATAGCGCTAATGCGGACACGCGAATCCTGGTCTTTTAATGCGCGATCGAGCAAACCATCGAAAGAAGCTTTATCTTCTGTCGCGCCGAGCACGCGTGCCGCGTTTGCGCGCACAATGGGGTCGGGATCGCTTGCCAGCAGCTTGCGCAGTTGCTCGTTTCCATCCTTGAGGCGCAGTCGGGCGAGCGTGTTGGCGGCGTCAGCGCGGACGCGCGGATCGGAGTAAGTCAAAAACTCTGCGACGGTGGCGCCGGCATTTGCCGGTTTAGCGCGCAGCGTGGCAGTTAGTCCGAGCAGGATGGTCAGACGATTCGGCGCTGAGCGGCGGTCGTTTTCAAACTTCAGCGCCTGGAGAATTGCGGCGCCCAGTTCCTGTTGGCGCGACTCCTGCTCCTTTGGCAAGGCGGCAGCGATTTTGCCGAGCGCCTCGACGGTTCGCGCCCTTGACAGAGGCTCGGGCGTGTCTTTCAAAGTGGCGAGCAGCGCGTTTGCTGCCAGCGGGGATTCGATTTCGCCGAGCGCGAAAGCAGCCATGGCCCTGACATCCATTTCATCATCCTGCCGGAGCAGGATAATAAGATTGGCAACGGAGTCGTCGTTGCCGATGCGTCCTGCGGCCAGTGCGGCGCGCGCGCGCACCAGAGCATTCCGGGCGGAAAACAAACTGCGCAAATCGTTGTCCCAGCGGCGCTCGTCTTCTGCTCGCACAATTCGAAGCAGTAAAATTTCCGGCACCGGATCCCCGGAAGTGGGATTATGTAATGGTCGCGCGCGACTTTGCGTGAAAACATTCGCCGACAAACTAAGCAGCAACGCGCTAAGAGTTAGAACACCAAGCGAGCGGAAGGGCGAGCCGGCAGCCTTGACATTTCGCATGCAGGTTTTCATTAGCAGGCTATAGACAGACAAACGCGTTTTGCTAGGAGTCAACTATTAAAGACCAGGGGAAATTTTGCTCTCTATGTATCAGGGAGGCGGCTCGATTATGTCAAGGTGAGGCTGCGGGAAAGGTTGGCCAAAGAAAAACACAAAGGCGCCCCACCCTTCAAGGGCGAAGCGCCATGGAAAGAATAAATTAACAACGAACCGTCAGCTTGCGACGCTGGAAACGTTGGCAATCTCGGTTGAGTCGGCACTGCCGTCCGCGTCAACTGGCTTGATGCTTGTCGTATCAAGCGGCCGGTCGTCACGCCCGTTGCTCTTGGTTTTGCCGGCGCCGGCACTCATCTTAATCATCTTGCTGGTACCTTCAAAGACAGCTCCCTGTTCAATTATCAACGAAGGCGTCTGAATGTTTCCATTCAGTTTGGCAGCGCGGCCAAGTTCGAGGCGCTGGCCGGCAATAATGTCGCCATTGACCGTGCCATGAATTATCGCGATGGCAACCTCGATGTTGGCATCGACTTTACCGTTAGCGCCAACGATCAGCGTTCCGCCGGTAGAATTGATGCGGCCTGATAAGTGCCCGTCGACTCGCATCATCGCCTTGAAGTTGGCTTCGCCGGTAACGACGGTGCCACTACCTACAAAGCCACTCAGATTGCCCTCTTTGATTTCGCGAGCAAGCGACTCACTTTCAGTCAGCGCCTTCGGAGCTGTGGCAGTGTATTCGGTCTGTGGTTTTGCCTCAGTCGTTGGTGCTTGATACGAAGAAAACGTTCTGGGGGTGCTATAGGCTGGCACTTCCTGTTTTTCGGCAGGGACTTCATTATCCATCGAATCTTTCGGGCTCTTTCCTATCCTAAGCATTAGTAACCTCCGTTGTTTTGGGGGCCGCGGGATTAAGTCACAGGTACCATCGGGACGGTAGAAGTAACGAAACGACGCGCGTGCCTTTGTACTAGTGGAATTTTCCTGCTTGACGGCCAATTCTGAGTGGTCAACCGCTCAGAAGCGGGGAGTCCATAATAGACAAACAAACCTGACGGTGTCCAGCCTTGCAATGAAAATGTAATCAGGTGAAAAAAGACTGCGTTCAGTAGAGGCAGCCGCGCCGCATATCAAACTGCCTTCAAGGAAATCAATCAGTCATCAAAGACTTTTCAAGAGTCTCCGGTTTTTCTTTTTTCAATATACCTTCAGGAGACGCCTGCGGCGACCAATTGCGAGACCTTCCGCCAGTAATCCTCGAATCAGGCAACCCTGGCCCACGCGGCGAGAATTCATTATTTACCGTTCTGAATGCTCGCCGCCAGCACATCATTCTAGTAAGAGGCTAAGGGAGCACTAGCGGGGAGGTGTGCGTTTGTCTTGGGCAAATTAGACGTGGCATTCTGTATTTACGAATTTCCGGCGGCATAGCCGCGTCGGCGTCCCCCAGATTTCACTATGTCAACCGCGAAAAAGAAACGTGAAATCGATCTCAGCGCGCTCCCACCGGGAAGCGTTACCGAATACTCCACTCTCGTTTGCCTTGCCTGCACCTTTGATATTTTCACAACCCAGTTAGGGCTGGCGCCGCGCACCGCATATTCGGAAATCAAGAAGTATTTGCCAACGATCGCGGAGCTGACCGCGCCGAAGGCGGTCCGCCCTTTTTTTGATTCTGATGAGAAACACCCCCATTGCCCTCATTGCAACGCGGCCAAACGCTGGCATGCGCAGCTCGATACGATCCGCATCGAAGGCGGCAAGGCGTCTGATGCTGTGCGCCGTAAGCTAATCAAAGGGCTACCCAGAAAAGATGAACAGTTCCAGGTTCTCGAGGCGAAGTCTGACAAGCGAACGATCTTCTTCGACTGGCTCGACACGCTGGGCCACAATTTGGATCTTGATGACAAGGCCTGGCTGATTGAAACTACGCGCGCCTACTTAAGCCGTTTTAAACCAAAAACTGATTGGGCGGCAGTCTTCAATGGTCTGCGGGCTGTTCGCCGTTCTCACCGGCTCGCGGAGGGTTGGGAGAAGGAGGGCGTACGACTTTTCCTGGCGCCCGTGGTCTACAGCGAGGTTTTGGTAGTGCAGTATCTCGTCAGTCGATCGCACGTTCATG
>DIYZ01000176.1 GCA_002427845.1 Chloracidobacterium sp. UBA6041
TTCTGCTGTACCTCCTGGGCGATCTTCTGGCCAAACTCAGGCGGCGCGTTCAATCCACTGTCATCTTGAAAGCTCAGAATCCCGACTGAGACCAATTGTCCCTGGAATGGATCTGGACTCGCTTTGCCGAGGCCGCTGATGTGGACCAGGCAAACAAGCATGATTGCTACAGTCCAGGGCGCGCACCTGCCTTGCACTTTCATACACCTCACGCTCCTTTTTACTTAAATTGCTTTACCTCGAGCTTCGTTTTGGTGACAGGTGGCCCGGGAGTCGAGCCGAAGTTAGGCTTCTTGCCCTGCGCTGGATTCGGTGTGGCAGGCAAAAGTAAGATCGGTATGACGCCACCGAGCAACATTGCCGAAACGACGAGATGTGAAATTCGATTCAACACTGGAGCGCTTCCTTTCCTCCGCCGGAAGAATTTTTCCTGATGCAGTGGTTCAGCTAGAGATTCTTCACCTCGCAGGAGAAAAATGCCCATTGGTCGACCAGGCCTTCGGGGACAATCTGAAACCCGTACCAGCCTGAGGTGGCGGCAGTGAGCACGAAGACCAAGTGCGCTTCGGCATTTTTGCCGGTCTTGAACAAGTCAAAGGTTTGTGAGCCGTATCCGGGCACTATATTGTTGCTGAAGTCAAAAAGCTGAGAATTGCCATCGGGTCCGAAGACCTTAAATTTGGCTCCCGACCTGCCTATCTCGTGGCCTTCGTACCGGAATCCACTGACCCTGCAGTCGATCAGGTATTGGTGGCTCGCAGGGGACCGAATCCAGAGTCCCACGCTTCCCGGCGCTGCCCCCATTTGTTTTTCTCCCCAGTAAACATAGTTCTCGCCGCTTTCCACAAGATACGCATCCCAAAAGAGCAGAACACCCTTGTAAACCACGGCGGGATGTGACGGATCTAGTGTGACGTACGTGCTTCCCGGCTCGACTTTCCCCATCTGCTTTGCAATATCTGTAAAGACGAGCGGGCTCAATTCTTGCGGCGGTGGAGGCGGCGGCGGCTTCTTCCCTCTTGCCACTCGATCTAGTCCATTGCCTTTGAAGACCGGTACACTTTTCATGCTGACAGACGGAGACTTATCCTGGTCACGTCTCTGCGCCAGTACGGTGGGCGGGACTGTGGTAGCCAGACAGACTAGCGCCGCGATTAACGCGAGAATTGATCGAGATTGCGACATTGGTTATCTCCTTCATCACTTAATGTCTTCATCGTGCTACGGCCCCAGTCTCGTCTTAATCGGCGCGCCGCTGTTGCTGGAATGTATGGTCCAATCGGCGGCCGCAGAGTTAAGCGACGGCTGAGCGGGCCAGCTCGTGGTTGGGCCGTTCGGCCCGACCATATCGAAGCTCGGATTCTTCAATTGATTCACCCCAGGCGCGCAAGGCGCTATTGGAGGCGCCATCACTGCCATCCGGTCCGAAGTGATGGTGACGGCAGAATCGCTATGTGTTACGGGCATCATGGCAAGCATTAGGAGGATTGCTGGAATGACCGTGAATGACATGATTGGTTTTGACATTCGCATCTTGTGCTTCTCCTTTTTGGCTATTAGGCCAACAACTTACGCTGTGGATTCCTCGTGACTAAAGATTCGTCACTTCACAAGAATAGAAGTACCAGCCAGCGCCTCCGGAAATTCGGAACGTGTGCCACCCGTTATCTGTGGCATCAAGCAGGAAGACCAGGTGCTGTCCCTGGGCGCCGACGCTCTCTATTGTCTGCAGTAAGTCGCTTGCGTTAAAGCTGACTCCCGCTTCCATTAAACCTTTCCAAATTTTGAAGGGGTAATTACTGCCGTACACTTGCTTGACGGCGCAATCAATCAAGTAACGGCGACCGGCAGCTTCAGACTTGAGACGGATCTCTACGAACTTCTCGTCATTAAGGGGTGGCCCCCAATATGCGTGCTCAACGCTGCTCGCCACCACATTCGGATTTCTGAAGTGTAGGAAGCCCTTCCCCGCGACGTAGCTGTTCCTCGGGGTCAGCTTAATGTAGACGCTGCTGGGCTCGGAAGGTAGATTTAGTTCTTTGAGCATCTCCTTTTTTGAGGCCACGCTCAAGTTCGGAGGGGCCGAGGAGCCGTCGTCCTCAGATGTAAGAGGCGCGCCCTTGCTTTTGAAGATCAGCACCTTCCGAGTACCCTGCGGCGGCCTGCGGGTTTCCCTCTGTGCCAACAGCGTCTGACCAAGGGCCAAACTCGCGATGGCCGTCATCAATACGACGAAAGAGACCCTCTGTGGATTGTGATATGACATAGTCTACTTTTCCTTTGTTGTCTCGTTCTTCAGCGCGCCGCGCTAAAAGCCTGCCTTCTGTTTAGTTTCGTCCTTATCATTTTTCCTCCTTCACACTAATAGCGCGCAAGCTGCTCGGATCGGTCTCATGCCTCGCTCCTTTCGATCAGACAATTCACCTCGGTCCGCAATGGTCCCTGTGATCATCACCTTAACAGTTATCGTCTCCCGGGTAACCGGTCGCTATTTACCCCAGCCCGTCAGTTGTGACTTTAACCCCAGCATTGAGCGGCGAGCCGGACGAAGTTGACAGAGTGATGCCAGAGAAGCAAATCTCTAATTCGACAAAGAGTTGATAAACGCATCTGCCACGATGCCGCGCAAGGAAAACTCGTCAACCCCGATAGGAGAGTTTACAAACAGGACAAGCTCCATTCCGTTGGGGAGAAAGTAAGCGACGCATTGCTCCGTTTTGCAATGCTTACCCTTGTCATCGCAATAGCTGCCCCACGCACCGTTTTTGTTATAAATCTTTCCTGCGGGCGTGTCGATAATCTGGTCGATGCCAAAATAATTGTCGAGCATGTATTGTGCTTTTTGAGCAGGAATGATGGTGTTCTTCCGGCGCACGTAATTCATCACATTCAGTAGCTCCCTGATTGACAACCTCCACCCGGCGCCACCGGCGACAGTGGCGAGGTCCCCCGAATTCCATCCACCAATATTGCCATAAGGAAACTTGTAAGCCAGCGCATTCTTACCCCCGGGGATGGGCTCAAAGCCAGCGTTGTTCACGCCCGCCGGAGTAAAGACGTTGGCCTGCATGTAGTCCTTATAATAGCCAAGAGTGACAACATCCCAGTACTCGTCATTGAAAAGACGATACATTGCGCCTTTGCTAATGTTGCCATTGATGATGGGGATGAGGATACGGGCCAGGCCAAAGTTCATATTCTGGTAATGGTAAGAACCGACATTGGAGACGCCGGCGGCCACTTTACTTTTCATAAACCCATAATCGGAGTCGGATTTTCCGGTGTCAAAGCCGGAGGTGTGAGTCAGCAGATTCCGAAAGGTTATCTTGTCGATGTTATTCCCTTTGCTCCAGTAGCTCGGCAAATAATTAATGATCTTAGCGCCGTAAGGAATTCCTTTACTATCCAACGCCTTGACCAAGCCAACCGCCGTGAGGAATTTACTAACACTGGCCACGTGCATCCGAGTGTCTTCATTCCAGCCTTTGTTTTGGTCGGCAGGAGTTTGGGCCCAGTTCCAAATCCCGTTGTGAACAAGGTTGCCGTTTTGACGAACCTGCAGTATGTAGCCCGTCACCGAATCTTTGAGCACGTTATGGACAGCCAGACCGAAGGCTCCCAGATCAAGTTTGGGAGTTGTGTTGAATTTCCTATTGAGAAGCTGAATCTTATATCTAACTTCCCGGTCCGGGTTTACTTCCTCTATTCGAATGTTTCTTGTGTGTGCCGGAGCAATGACGTGCGCTTTTATTTTGGCTTCCGTTAGTCCCTGAGGCAGTTGAGGAACCGCGGGTTGTTGCGGACCTGGCCGTTGGGTGCGCGGCTGCTGCGCAAGTGCGGATATATTGACGATGCTGGTTGCCAACAACAGAGCGGCTGCTTTCAAAGTGAATGTCTTCATGGATAGTCCTTTCTTTGAAAAGATGTGCTTTCGATTTCTGCGCGCTTCAGATGGAACGAAGCGAGCTATTCGAGCCGTTGACAAACCAGTGAGATGATCAACCTTGCGCTTCATTTAAGTCGCCTTCGGTCTTCCTCTGATCTCCCACCCTTTCGAGCTTGGTTTACAGATCAGTTACCCCTATGAAAGTGAAGAGGAAGATCATGTAGAAGCGAACCCTTCGCATGCTGGCCTCCTCGTAAAGAAATTCAATCGAATGGTGTAATTTCCGCCGAATAGAAGACCCAGTAATCAGATGTTTTGGCAATGATGGCTATTTCCACATCAGTGTTACTCGTGGCTTCGTAAAAGACGACGATATGATTGGTACCGCTAAAGGTCTGCATCGCTCCGCCAGGTAAGACCCTCACGTAATATGTTTCGCCCCCGTCAACGGTGCAGTCAATCAGATAGTGTTTACCCGCTACGGGGCCTTTGATTGTTACTGATAGGGATTTATCTTCGGGCACGATGCCGTTAATAGGCGAAAAAAGATCACTTAGGAACTCAGATTGGCTCTTGAAAACTGCAACGGGTTGGTTAATGCCCGGGGTTACAAGGTTAATGCCCGGGGTTACAATCATCGGGTTGA
>DIYZ01000149.1 GCA_002427845.1 Chloracidobacterium sp. UBA6041
CACAATCGCCGGAATACGCAGACTCGCGGGTTCCGGCACCAAGCCATGGTCTGGACCCGTTGCACGAGCCCAGGGCACGTAATTTCATTCGCGCTGCCTGACTCATTACCCGTTCTGCTCCGCAATCACAGACAATCCAGATCTCGTCCAGGTCTCCGCTGGTGCCGCGCTCTTCGATCCACAGATCGCGTGGACAATCGCTCGCAGTTCCATGCACAAACGATTTCCAGTCAATGTCTCCCACATGTCCCTTGCGACAGGCGCGCACGAATCGAATCGGAACTACGGCGCGTTTCTTTCGATCGCTATCGCGGAACATGCCGTTATCAAGGTTGTTAAGGTGCACAAGGCGACGCTTGCGGTATCCCTTTCGCGTGGCCTGCGTTCTTTGAACAATGAACCATTCCGGAAATCGCCAGGCGGCTATGTCAGGCTTAAAACCATGCCCCTGCTCCGAGGCGGGTGGAGGGGTTCGCAGGGTCAGCGTGTTCACCTCCAGCAGAATACGAAGCTTTGCCACCAATCGTGGCTCCTCTACTATCGGAATTCGGCTGGCGTCATAGCTCCAGTGTTCCAGTCCCGCCACGATTACCGATGAATCGGGAAGATCGACCATGGCGCCGGGCCCAAAGGTAGTTACAACCTGACTCGATCTCAGTTGGTTCTTGCTCACTTTCGTTCTCCCCAATCGTTCAGGTTCTTCACGGTCAAATCAACGCTCGGTTCCACGTCTCGCATGGATCGATTTGCTCGGAAACGTGCTCGGATCGCTTGTATTACCGGAAGGTCCGGGTCAAGAAAATCATACAGGAGTCGTTGTCCATTCCCGGGTTCCCACTTTTGATACTGCAGCCTCATGCTCTGGTGGCGAAACTCTTCTGCGATGTTCAGCCAATCGTCCAGCAACCGACCACTCAGCGCGAGAACTCTACCCCGTAGCCGCTCGGGTTGCGCGGGGTCCGAAGGCAGCGCGTGATTTTTCGCTCTCTCAGCAAAACGCTCGGCGAACTGATCAAGCGAACTGCGGAGAGTCAAAATCTCCGTGGCGCCAAGTGAAGGCGTCATTTCCGGTTTACCATGCCGAGACAATGCCACCAACGCAGCCGGCAAAGCCCTATCAAGCGCTCTTGGCGAGAAAGGCGTGACACTAGTTACCTCAACGGCACGGTAGAACGACGAGTGATAACTCTCAAAGCGCTCGTAGTGAGA
The DNA here is from genome assembly GCA_002427845.1 of Chloracidobacterium sp. UBA6041. Classification (GTDB taxonomy): domain Bacteria; phylum Acidobacteriota; class Blastocatellia; order Pyrinomonadales; family Pyrinomonadaceae; genus PSRF01. Next base: position 1,210 of record DIYZ01000149.1, read on the forward strand.
GCGGTCACGGGGCTTGTGCACATTGAGCAGCGTTACAATCAGACCTGGGCGAACAGGGTCGCGTCCCACGCGACTCGTCGCCTGTATGTATTCAGCGCTGGTCTTCGGCTGGCCAAGCACTACCATCAGACCGAGCCGGATGATGTCGAGACCGACTGAAATCATGTTGGTCGCCAAAGCTACGTCAACGTGCTCGTCCTCATAGAACGGCCTCGCTAGTCCTGCCTTCGCGGCTGCAACATCGTTAGTCGGCACGCGCGAGGTCAATTCCAATATGTCATAGCTGATACTACGATTGGAAAAGAGGTGATCATCTGGTTCAACCCGCTTTCTACGAGAGTACTGATCAAGGCGAGTTCGCACTTCATCCTCGACGATCCGCCGACTGCCGCCCAACTCCCGCAGGCTGTTGAAGTATCCCAGGAGAGTCATGTATGGATCGACCGGGTTGGTCCTGTTTAGCTTGCCACCCTCGCGCAGATAGGCCACCTGTGCCGCACCTAATAGTGCGAGCGCCGAGCGAAGCAAGACAACTTTCAAGCTACGTCCTGGCGCTGCTACACCAACATACATGCGCGCCGGGGATTCGGTTGACCGCTGTGTTTTCGCGAAGAATGAATCTCGCCGATCTGGACCTGGTGGCGGAAACACCGAAACCTCGCTCCGCTCGAACAGCGCACGAATCTGGGTGTCCGCTCTGCGCACCGTCGCTGTACTCGCGATTATCTTGGGGCGAATTCTCTGCCCCTCGATGAATCGGCTGGCAAGTGCGTCAATCGCAGTTTCATAGAGCCCCGCGATCGTGCCCAATGGCCCCGAAATTAGGTGTAGTTCATCCTGAATGATCAAATCGGGTGGCTGCAGTTGACCATGATCCATTGGTTGCCCAAGGCCAAGACTGCATGGTCCATAAAAGCCGTTTTTGTCATATCTGTCGACCAGCCCAAATAGCGCGCCCGTCTCCCCAGTCCATGGCAAGGCCGCAAACTTATCCACGGTCGCAATCAGGAATGCGGGCAGGCGCCGGTAGATCGGTTCATCTACAGCAATAATCGGCAGTGGCTTATCACCCGAGAACTCGCAATTGTGATTCGTGCAGCGCACTCTCAAATCGAGAGGGCGATCCACAGTAGGCTCCAGCCGAAATGAGTGGCGAGTGAATTTCGCGCCGCACCACGGACAGCTCTCAATAGGTATCGGCGCGGGCTTGCGCTCATTCTGCTGAAATTGCGTCGTCTTCGTATAAGCAGTGTATTCACGACCCGGGCCGTTGTAACCGCGACCTCCCATGCGATTCGGCGTTGCAGCCGAACCAACCCACAGCCCGATCTCAAAAGGCCATTCGCCGAGCTTCTCCTTGTTCAGCTCTCGCTCTAACTCCAGGGCACACATTAGCCCCGCCGCTCGACCAAGCTGATCAAGCGTCAGCAGTCGCAGTGTGTAGCGCATTAGCACGCTTAGTCCCGCGGAGCCAATGCCAGGATTGCGCATCCGCCTGAGCACCATTGTGAAAGCAGCTAGTCCCAGATAAGCCTCGGTCTTGCCCCCGCCGGTAGGAAAAAAGAGAAGATCCACTACCTCGCGGTCCGCATGCTTAGGATCAGAGATGCTGTGAAGCGTCATCAGAATGAACGCCAACTGGAAAGGACGCCAACGTGGCGCATCAACCTTAGCTGGTTCGCTCTGCCTCTGGATTGCCTCACGCTGTCTAGCGGCCATGGCCATCGTGCGGTTGGCAATGCGAAAAGCATCGAGCACGTCGGGTTCCACAAGGAGCGCAATGCCCGACTCAATTCGTTTGGCGGTATGTTCTGCCTGGACCAACAGCTCTTTCGTGGTCTTAGCTCGTTGCCGCTCGAGTTTCTGATGCTTGGTCCTTTGCTCCTCAATCCAGCTTCGATAGTGCTTTACCAACGGCATCAGTTTGGCCGTTGCGTCCTTCGCGTCGACGAGTTCACTGAGAGCTTCCATTCCCAGCTCGACTTCGGGTATCTGAGCCGCGGCAACTAACTCAACTTGTGCGCAGGGAACCCACGTGCTCTTCACTAGGGAACATGAGCCATCCGCCGCTCGCTCGGCAGTTGCCGATACACCGTGACCGACCGCGTACTCAAACACATCTCGATACTGGAGATCAGCAACGAGATCGTCCCAGTCTCCGTCCTGATCTGCCAGGCTGGTCCGCAAATCTGGGCGGGCTACAAACGGCTTGGCGGAAGAGAGACTAAGTTTTGTTTGAAACGCAAAGGCGCGAAATGGATCCTCTTCATCTGGCCGGCGGCGGTTCACGAGGAAAACCGATACTGAGCGTGTCCCGTCAGGCAGCCCCGCGGCTCCCAGCGCGGTTGCCGATACCGGTCGGGCGGTGATCACCAAAACAAGACCGTTACTGTTCGGTACCGCAACTTCGATCGGTCTAACTGGTTTCTCCGGCAGCCGAATAGATACGACCTCTTCCTTCGGCAGCCTGCGCCAACCGCGTGGCGTCTTCGTCCCGTTCGCGACTGAACCATCGGACTGATTCGCTTTTTCCTCCGTGGCTGTCTCACTTGAACTGGCTTCGTCTTCCGCAGGGGCGCTTCTTTCATCCTCACCTTCGCGCACGTAATCGCCCCACGAAATCTTTGCCGCTAGTGTTGACACCTTAGCGTCGACCAGCACGCTCAATCCCATGGATGACGGCAGAAAGCTTTTTCGTGCGGCAGCGCGATCTGGATTGTTTGCGTCATCAGTGCCATCGGTATCGCCAGCAGCGTCGATCTCTTCGGTTGCTGTTTCATCGACACGCTGCTCCACCGGTGCATCTGAAGGAACAAGAAAACCCGTGAGATACCAGCGCGATGGTGTTTCAGGCAAAAGCTCCCGAGCAAATTCGTGATCGTTTGACGGCCCAATGAGGTCGAGTTGCAGTGCTTCAACAAGCTCGCTGCGTACAGATTCTGACGTGCTCGCAGTAGTCATTACTATCAGTTCTCCACTTGTCCTTCCGTGAATTCAATCTCTGCTTGTTCGACAGGCGGTGCCGCATTTGAGTTCTTCTTCCTGCCTTTGCGCGGCTTCTGTTTCTTCACCTTCGTTGCGGCGTCCGCACTTCCAGCGAGGCGTTCTTCTTCGGCTCGCTTGGCGTTGAGCGCGAGGAGTCGAGCGAGAACTTCGTCGCGGATGTCGTCGGGCCAGCGGTAGCGCCACGGTTTCTTGCGTCGCCGCGCGCGGCCATCGTCTCCGTTATCGTCTTCGTCTTCGTAGTCGAGCAGGAATTCGCAGCGTGCTTGTTCGGCGATGTCATGCCAGCCATACGCTTCGAGCACCGCGCGATCCGTTTCGGCGTGCAACTTGCGTAACCGCAGAATGTCTGGCGAAGTTTGATCTGGATCGTGAAAGCGGTTGTAGGTCTTCGTCAAGCCTTCATCGTTTGTTACCATCAGCGTCGCGCGGAATTCGTAATACTCCTGACCGGCTTGTTCCAGGGAACCATCCTTTTCAAACCCCAATGGAAACGGAAACGTCTCAAAGCAATCGCTAGGCGTGTACGTCAAGTCGTCCTTCAGTGTAGAACCATTGAATCGCGCCCACACTTCGTGAATTCTTGACTGGATGACTGAAAATGCCGAGAACGTTGAGAGGGCAAACGCAACTACCCGTTGACTCATGACTATGTTGGCATTCAGAAAACAAAAGGCGAAAGCATTACCAATGTTGGAGCAGGCCAAAACGCGGTCTTTACGCTCAATCGCAGAGAACAGTCCCGGCGTGTAGCGTCCCCAGAGCCACCAGGTAGTCTTCCTGCGCATTGCATCGGGATTGTTACCGAGCTTTTCTCGTTCCGGCTTGACCTTGTTTTCAACAATCCTGAGCAAGGCAGGGTAATCTGCCGCCAGCGGAAATGGATAATCCTTCGGTACTATTCCTGACCGCATCCATAGCGAGCGCTGGCTGTCGCTGGACGTCGACCATAAGAGTCCGAGATCCTGGCGGCGAAGCGGCCAGTCATGAAAGTTAATTACAAATCTTCGATGAGCCTGATTTGGGCTATCAAGCAGTTCTTCCCCGCCGATATAGGGTAAGACGATCTCGGCATTTTTCGGATCTTCATGAATCAATAACTCCATGACCGATACGGGAGTCGCCCTTGGGTCATCATCATCGAAGATGAATCCTTGTCCATAAACCTTCGCTCCAAGAAAGCCAATCTGCGCATTCGCCCTAAGTCGAGCGGGACTTTCGTGCCCGCCCGCGTGAAAAAGGTAGGCACTAATCGTAGCGACGTTCCGACCGTCAAGGTAAGATCGCTCTCGTGGCGAACCCTTCTTTATATGCACAACACTGACGATGACTGCAGCTTGTCCGGGCCACTTGTATCGCTTGCGGGCCGCATAGATCATTCCTTCGTGCGTGCAAATCCATCTCAATCCAGTGGTACGTGTGTCGCCCTGAGCGATTGTTTTAGTCGCAATTAGGCCGAGACATCCCGAGTCGTTCAAGATATTAAAGGCACGGCGAAAAAAATGAGCTACCAGATCAGCGTTTCCGTGAGACTCCGCATGAAGAGTCAACAGCCAGTCGCGGTACGACTCGCCTAACGAAGTCGATATGCGAGTTCCGCCCATGAAGGGTGGGTTACCAACGATAGCGTCAAAGCCGGGGTTATTCCGATCGAAAACTTCCGGAAATTCTATCTCCCAGTGAAAGGGCCTCACCGGAAACGCTCCGTTCGTAAGGTCGCGAACCTCCGCAACGCCCACATTGAAATCGCTGTTGCGCGGGGCATCAGTGTAGCGACTCAGCAGTTCGTCACGTTTTGCGCGCCGGGCTCGATCGGTCGTTGCGCCGAAGAATGCTGCGATGACCATGTTGCCGACAAATCGAACTTCCTTCAGAGCTTCGTCAGCCAACTCCAATTGTTCGTGCTTTTTCTGCGGCGTGACGAAGTCACCGCCTTCAAGAATTCGCTTTCGATAAGCGGTTGCGCTGCGTATCCGACTTTCGATGAATTCCTGACCAAAGACCCGGCCTTGTGCGGGCAACCAATGAAAATCGGCAATCTGTTGGCGCGTTAAGCCGACGAGCGCATCACCTGAGCGAATCGCATGATCGAGGAATGTAAACGGATGGTCCTTTGCCAGCGTTGCCAGCCACAACGACAACTTGGCGAGATCAGCCGCCATCGGATTGCGATCTACAGCGTACAGACAACGTTGGGCAACGAGACGCTGGGCTAGCAACTCTTCGGTCTCATCAGGCGGCAAGGGCGGACGGCCGCCATGATGCTGCCATGCCTTAACCAGTGCATCGCCGAGTTGACGGCAAGCTTCAACGAGAAACGCGCCTGAGCCGACCGCGAGATCGCAAACCTTCAGATCGAGAATATGTTCTGGCGTCGGATGCTCTTCGAATCGATCAAGAACAGGCTTCAGAGTCTTGCGCACAATTGGTTCGGTGAACGAGCGCGGCGTATAGTGCGATCCACTGCGCCGCCGCTCATCGGTGGGCTGAAGCAACATTCCGCCGCTGGGAACAACGCTCGGCGTTGCATTGCGCGCTATCTTCTTGTCCAGCGCTGCGAGCAATTCGTCAACATCGCCTGCAGTCTTCAAAGTCCTTTCCGCTTCGCCACTTACTTCCTGGTTCGTTCTCTCTTTCAACCACTTTGCTCGTTCGCCTCCCTGGCTCGCAAGGAGTTCATTCAAGTTAATAACTGTGGGAGCGGACACTTCACCTTTGTGCTTTCGCTTGCCAATAATGCCGATTGACGGCCCGGCAGCCACTTCGAGGCGAAAGCCCATCACTGTTTGATAGACGCTGCCGATCTCTTCCACGTCGAGCGTGCGATACGACAAACGCTCGCCATCGAGAATCAGCAGCTTCTCAAGAATGCGAAAGATCGTCCCGTCACTGACGAGTGGCAAGCGAGATTCGGCAGTCGTTCGTCCGTCGAGGAAGGGATAACGGTTCGGATCAAACAGGTGCCCATGACGTGCGGGCATGTGCATCTGTGGATGGCGGCAGCCGTGATAGACCGCGCGAAAGATCGCCAGAAGCTGAGCCCACGCTCCATAGCGTTGGTCCATAGTATCGGGATAGTGCTCGTTGTCGCTGCGCAAGCGTTCGAAGAGTCCATGTATCGCGTAATGCCGAACATAGAGTTCGCTCGTAGGCATCAGTCCGCGATCTTCCGCAAATAGTAGGAAGACCAGCCGCATGAGCACGGTAAGCAATGCAGCATAGACATCGTCCGCGTTCCTCTCAAGCACCGCGAGCAACAACTCACCCTTCGTGCGTTCATTCGCTGCCTGGAAGCCCCGCTGCAATTCGTAGAGCGCATCAAGGACTTGTTGGGCCAGCGCGATGGAGACGCGGCTCTGATACTCTCGACTGCGAACAAGAAGTGCGGGCAGGCGCGCTTGGGTCGGACCAGTAAGCAATCGTTCCCGGCTCAGCAGAGTATGAAAAGCGGCGAGGATCGGCCGGCCCGCGACTTCGGTCATTGCCTGGACTGGGAACGTGATGTTGCCTGAGGTTTCACCATGGGGCGCGTAAACGAGTCGAAGCTCAGCGCCATTTGTGATCAGGCCAATTGGCACCTTTGTCCCGCGCAGCAGCCGTTCGAAACGCTGGTGCGGCGATGCGGACCAGGCACGGTCGTCGGCCGCGACACGAGCGTCCAAATCCGTATCGGGCTGCACTATTTGGACCAGGAGCAGCCACGGTTGCGCACTGTCTTTTGGTTTGGGGTCATTGAATGCCAAAGAAGGCGACAGGGTTTCGCCTTCTTGAGCCGCGACCTTTAGTGACTCCGGAATTGGTAGGTCGCCGTTTAACCCAAAGAGGCAGTCGTCCGGCCATTCGAGGAAATCCCGCGCGAATGTTGCGAAGTCAGTGATGGCGGGAAGAGCATCGCCGTTCCGCTCAACTTCCTGAATAAATAACAGAAAGCGCTCCTGCAGTGGCAGTGTGTTTCGATCCAGCAGTACCTGTGCATCAACTAGCGCGGCTGGCGACACAACAAGTCCGTCTGGTTGGAGGTACCCCAGCCAGGCCTGGTGATCGCGGATAGGAGAATCAGGATGCATTACTCAACCGGTTACGGGCCACAGATAAGCAAGGCCAATGGGTTCAAGGCGAAACGAGGTCGTGTTGTAGAAGTTGCGCACGCGATCTGGCTCACGTTCTAAATCGCCTACCACGTTTTTCAGCCATCGCTGCCAATAGCGGCGATTGGAGTCGAGTTGGCGCTTCTCCTGTTCGTCGAAGCCGAGAACAAGTTGCATCGATTGCGAGCGTCCTAGTTCCGCTTCTACGCGACGTTTCTGATCTTCCAACACTTTGCGAATCGAGTCTGACTCAATACGGCCGCGCTCCAGCAGCTTGGTTTCGGCATCGCGCTGAGCCTCATTGCCGCGTAGGTCCAGATGGGGCAGCAATTCTTCGATGTCGCGAGAAATTGAAGCTTGTAGTTGAGCTGAAACGGTTGCGGAAATCTTACCGTGAGAGGCTGGCCGCAACGCGGCTTCGAGCAGTTCCATAGTCTTAGCCTCTGCTTCGCGCGCATAGGGAGACAGCGGACCACGACGTATGGATGGATCAAACCAGCGCGCAGTGACTGTCACTATCTCTTCGTGCAGCCGCGCAGCGCCCGACCCATACAATGAAAGGCGACCAAGGAGAACGACACGAGGAATCGCATCGGAAGTCTGAGCCAGACATGCACGAGACAAATCGTGATGAACAAACCCTTGCGTCATAAACCGGCCAAGAAGGCGCTTCACGACGCGGTGTTCAAGATGGAGCTGTACGATATCGTCGTCAATGCCTTCCGGCGCCGAAAACACGACCGGACGAAGCGGCGACTGGCGGCGCCAGTGAAAGTTGCGCTTGCCGTCTTCGGGTGGTACTCGCAACGTGTCCAGGGTTGTCGACCAGGTAGGATCTGCTCCCTGCCGCGTATCCAGATTAGGAAAAACGAAACGATCAGAGCCGCTTCGCGCAGATTGAACCGACTTCAGCGGATCAGCGCCGAGCAGTTCGAGAGAGCAAGATAAAGCGTCTCGCAATTGATCCATGTCGAGACCGATCCACTTTTTTGCCTCGTTCACACGGTTCCGTAGGACATCAACCCGCTTAAGAAGCTCAGCCTGGCGTAGCCGGGTCGATTCAAGTTCTTCTTCAACCACAGCCCGTTTGTCTGAATCGAGATCAGCTTGGGTGATCTCGGCTTCAATCTTCTCCACCTGATCGTGGCTGATGCCAGTGCGAAGCGTTTCAGCTAGTCGCGCTTCCAAAACTTGCGCAAGGCTGCCCAACTCCGTTCTTATCGTTTCGGTCTTGCGGACGAGAGCGTGCAGCACTCTGTCCTCAGGTCGCTGTGTGTAGACGAAATAATGGCAATAGACAGTCGGCGAGGGCTGAAGCTTGCGGTCGATGCGACCATTGCGTTGCTCCAACCGGCTGGGATTCCACGGCACATCGAAGTGGAAGAGGTTGTGACAGTGTGCCTGCAGGTTGATTCCTTCGCGAGCCGCGTCAGTGGCAACAAGGATACGGAGAGGATGCTCCTGAGGAGGTAGATTGAAAGCACGCTTAATGGCTTCGCGTTTGTCCGGCGGTGTAGGACCGTGGTAGACGCCGATTCGGTGTTCTGCCAGATGCGTATCGGCAATCGCCGTGCGCAGCATCTCAGCTAAGTATCGCCGCGTATCCTCATACTCTGTGAAGATCAGCAACCGCAGATCGTTCCATTTCCCCTCCGAGTTTGGCCGGGCTTCCCCTGGCAATCGGACGCCAGAGCACATACGCTCACCAATCCAGTTTAGTAGATGACGAACCCGTGCGTCCGCCAGCCCTCGACCCCGCTCGGCAACTTGCTGCATTTCGTCAAGCACAGCCTTTTCGCGAGCAATGTCCGCAGCCGCCGTGTCTCCGGCAGTCGCAGCTGTTGCGGTCGCCACCTCGTAATCACTGATGGATTGTTGTTCCTCTTCTGGGAGTTGGGAACGTTCGTCATCACTGTCGGACGAATCAAACAGATCGCGCTTACGTTTTGTCGCGGTGAAAGACTCATCTTGCTTGGCCGCCGCTAGATCACCAGCCCAAATGCGTTCCATGGTGCGCCGATGCACGGCAAGCGTGCGCGCAAATGCCTCGACCGAAGAAAGAAGACGCTGTTGTAAGTGAGAGACTAAAAGTGCCGCTTCCGCTTGTTTTCGCTTCGTCGCCCCACTCATACGCAATTGACGAACTTGGCGATATTGATCGAGCAGTTTGGATAGCTTCAGTTCTGGAGTGTCTGATGGTAGGTCTTTCAAATCTATCTGGACGACCTTTCGTTCGGGAAAACCACCGACGATCTGACGGATATCTTCCTTTAGACGTCGAACCATTACGTCTTCGAGGTTCCGCTTGACCGCTTTGACGCCGCGGGTGAACCGCTGGTCATCAAGCAGTTCGAGTAACGCACTAAAACTATTGGAGTGTCCGTTGTGTGGAGTTGCTGAAAGAAATAGACGATGCTCGAAGCGGTGAGCGATTTCGCGAATAGCCTTCGTGATGCGCGAATCGATGGCGTACTTTCCTCCGCTGGATGGCGCGGCATGATGCGCCTCGTCAAAGATCAGTAACGAGCCGGGTCGCAGATTGTCCAGCCAATCACGGAGCGGGCTGGTGTAAGACTCGTCAATGAGAAGTTTGTGGGAGACGATGAAGCGTGGGAAAGTGGTCCACGGGTTAACTCCATAGCCTCGCTCTTGACGGATGCGCTCGAGATAGGCTCGATCGAGAGTTTCAAAGGTCAGACCGAACCTCGCCTCCATCTCATCTTTCCATTGCTGAATCATCGATGGTGGACACGCGACGACCACTTCTTTTACCCGCCGCCGCAGCAATAGTTCGCTGGCGATCAGGCCCGCTTCGATTGTCTTTCCCAGACCTACGTCGTCAGCAATGAACAGATTGACTCGCGGCAACAGGAGCGCCTTCCGCAGTGGTTCGAGTTGGTACGCGTCAACTTTTATACCGGCGCGAAAAGGAGACTGGAAAAGTTTCGGATCGGTTGCTGTGACACAATTCCAATGGAGGGTGTGGATGTACGCGCTGAAGTAACGTGGTGGATCGAAACCTTTCTTTCCAATTGACTGCCACGCCTCGCTATCGAGGATCTGCCGATCAAGTTCGAGTTCCCAGATAACATCGAGTTGTTGCCCTTGGGCATCGTCGTCCAAGCACGCCAGCCGCACGACGGTCCCCGCACCGCCATCGCGCTCCACGCCTTCAACCAAATGGGTCCTCGTGCGAACGCGAACTACTTGTCCGGCTTCAGGCAGCTTCGCATCGTTTTCGAATGATTCGTAAGCCATTTCTTGATTCCTCGGCTCTCTCGAAGTGGCAGCGCAA
>DIYZ01000127.1 GCA_002427845.1 Chloracidobacterium sp. UBA6041
TGGTCAACGTGATCTTTCGACGAATTGAGCATCATGCCCGTGCGGATGACATTGCCGTAGAGGCCACCTTTGCCAATCAACACGCCCTGGCGCTTCGTCTCTTCGAACACCCGAGCAACGGCCTGGGGCGCGGGCTCTTTGCTTTCGCGATCCTTCACCAGCTCAATGCCCTGCATAAGTCCCATGCCTCGGACGTCGCCGATGACTGAGTATTTGTCCTTCAGTTCATCCAGACGCTGGCGCAGATAAGCGCCCACAACCGCCGCGTTCGTCTTCAAATCATCTTCTTCGATAACGCGAATCACTGCCAGTGCGGCGGTCATCGAAACGGGATTGCCGCCGAAGGTCGAGAAGGTCAGTCCCGGATACTTGTCGGCAACTTCCGGCGTGGCGACGGTGATGCCGATCGGCACTCCATTGCCAAGACCTTTTGCGGAGGTGATGATGTCTGGTTCCACGTCCCAGTGTTCAATGCCAAACCACTTGTCGCCGGTCCTTCCCCAGGCGGTCTGCACCTCGTCGGCGATAAACAGGCCGCCGTGTTTGCGTGTGATTTCGACGGCGCGTTCAAAATAACCGGGGGGCGGAACGATGAAGCCGCCTACGCCCAGGATCGGTTCTGCCATAAATGCGGCTATCTCGCCTGTCGTCGTTGTCATGATCAACTCTTCAATGTCGTTCGCACAGGCGAGACCGCACTCCGGATAAGTGAGCTTGAACGGACAGCGATAACAATAAGGCGCGCGCGCATGTACAAAGCCGGCAACCTGCGGCGGCAGCGGCCGCCACGGTGCATGGCCCATCGCCGAAAGCGACGTCGCGGAGCGGCCGCTGTAACTGTGACGCAGGACAACAATCTCGTGACGGCCGGTGGCGAGTTTGGCCGCATGGATGGCCGTGTCGTCAGCTTCCGTACCACTGTTAGTAAAGAACGATTTCTTCAGACGGCCCGGCGTGATCTGATAAAGCTTCTCCGCGAGGTCTGATTGCGGCTTATTGGCATAAAGCGTGGAGGTGTGTTGTAGAGTCTTGACTTGCTCGATGAGAGCTTCGTTGACCCTGGGATTCGCATGGCCCACGCTAACGGTCAGCACACCGCCAAAACAGTCGAGGTACTTATTGCCCTGATCATCCCAGACGTGAAAGCCTTCGCCGCGCACGAGCGCCAGCGGCTCCTCGTAGTAGGTGGCCACGGCGGGGAAGAGAAACTCTTTGTGTTTGCGGACGGTTTCGGATTGGGATGTCTTGGTTTCAACAGTACTCATGACTTGTTCGTTTCACCTTTTAGTTTTCTCATAATTGATTTGGCAAGAAATTCGTTTATCTCGGTGTGGCGCGGGACCGGTTGCGACCGTTTCGTTTTGGGATTCATGTACCAGTCATGTTTTCCTCCGTGTCACACTAAGACGCACCCCATATCAGTCAAGGTCTTGATGAGATCGCGCCGCTTCATTAAGCTACCGCCATTTCTTCAACCTTTCTTATGAAGGGAACTTCGCCGGATTCCAGATCAACAAGCAGATCCTTCAGGTTATCCAAGAGTTCTTCTTTTGAATACCCTTGGGTCCAATAATCTGGGTATTCATTCAAATAACCGAGAAAGAACTCGGCGTCCTGCCAGAATGTGTATTTCACATTTCTCATAGGAGTCGTCTCGCTCTATATCAATACAAGTTTCCTTCACGTTTGCGGCCCGTGTAATCCACGTAGACGACTTTCAGTTCAGTATAGAAATCCAGCGCCGTCGACCCCTGTTCGCGATCGCCGATCCCGGTTCCTTTGATTCCACCAAACGGAATATGCGCCTCGCCGCCAGTCGTTGGCGAGTTAATGTGGGTCATGCCGGTTTCAATCTCGTCCACGAAACGGAAAATGCGCGCCGCGTCGTTTGTGAAGATCGCCGATGAGAGTCCGTAGTCAGTATCGTTGGCGACCTGCAGCGCTTCGTCGAAATTTTTCACGCGCAGGACCGAGAGCACGGGGCCAAATATTTCTTCGCGAGCAACGCGCATATCGGGCGTCACATGATCGAAAACAGTGGGATTTACAAAGAAGCCTTTGTCGAGGCCGTTGCCGGTTGCACGCGAGCCGCCGCAGACGAGCGTCGCGCCGTCTTCACGTCCAATGTCAATATACTTTAGGACCGTTTTAAACTGACTTTCATCCACGCTCGGCCCAATCTCCGTTTGCGGATCCATTCCGTCGCCAATACGCATCGACCCGGCGCGCTTCGCTATACGCTCAACAAACTCATCGGCGACGTCGTTAACAACCACGGCGCGGCTGGTCGCTGTGCAACGCTGGCCAGACGATCCAAAGGCGCCCTGTGCCGTGGATTCCACGGCCAGATCGAGATCGGCATCTTCGAGAATTATTACCGGATTCTTGCCACCCATTTCGCATTGAACTTTAGCGCCCCGGCGGGAAACCTCTTCGTATAAACGGATGCCCACTTCGTTCGAGCCGGTGAAGGAAACTGCTTTCACTGCCGGGTGATTGATGATCTCATCGCCTGCTTCCGAGCCTGATCCGAGTACGAGGTTGAGAACTCCGGGAGGCACGCCGGCTTCCGCAAATATCTCGACGATTCGCACAGCCGTGGCCGGCGTAAGGGTTGCCGGCTTGAACACGACGGTGTTGCCGGCAACAAGCGCCGGTGCGATTTTCCAAACAGGAATGGCAACAGGAAAATTCCAGGGCGTCACGCAGGCAACGACGCCGAGCGGCTGCTTAATTGTGTACGCAAAATTTGAGGGCAGCTCAGATTGGATTGTTTCGCCATTCATTCGTCGCGACTCGCCCGCACAAAATTCCGCGACGTTGATCGAGCGCTGCAATTCGCCACGCGATTCCGCCACCGTCTTTCCTTCTTCGCGAGTCAGGATTTGCGCCAGCTCTTCCTTGTGTTCTTCCAGCAACCGCGCGGCCCGCGCGATAATTTTGCCGCGCGACGGAGCAGGGGTCGCACGCCAGGCGGGAAAATGTTCAGCAGCAGATTCGACGGCAAGCTTCGCTTCGGCGCGCGTTGCCTGTTTGACGGTGCCGATTACGTCTTCGGTGTTTGCCGGATTGATGTTTGCAACGGCGCGCGACGAAGATGATTCAATCCACTTGCCGTCGATGAAGTTACGATATGTATCCATGTATTAGTCCGACAAACTTCAGCTTGCCGCTCAGCAGGATGATGAATCAGACTGTTTTAGAAAACGACAAACCAAAGTTTGCCCGACAGTTTAAGCGGATGACTCTTGCAAGACCGTAATATACCATAGGCCGAACATGACAACCGAACGTCACGAAATCAGCGCCAATCTTTCGGTAGAGCGTCCGAGAAATCTCGCGCAATTGCTGAAACAACGCGTCGCCGCGACGCCGGAAAAGACTTTTCTTTTTTCGGAAGCGGATGGGCGACGCTTCACGTATGCGGAATTTGATCAGGCAGTGAACAGCGCCGCGCAGATGTTGCAGGCCCACGATGTGGGGCGGGGCGACGTGGTCAGTCTATTAATGCCCAACAGCGCGGAATACATCATTGCGTATTTCGCCTGTTGGAAAATTGGCGCGATCGCGGGGCCGATAAATTCTCTGCTAAAAGCGCATGAAATTTCTTTTGTTATTTCCGATTCGGAAGCGAAGGCTCTGCTGGTCCACGGCGATTTCCGCGCGACCGTCGACGGCATTAGAAACGAGTTGCCCTTGTTACAATCCGTTATTGAGTTTGCTGATGGGGAGGCGGCCACAAGCGAGTTCAAGGATGACTCGAGCGCTGCAAGTTCGACAAACTTAAGTTTGTCGGACATGGACCTGCCGCACATTGACCTCGGTAGCGAAGCGATCATTATTTACACTTCCGGCACTACGGGAAAACCGAAGGGATGCCTGCTAACGCACGGAAATCTGATTGCCAACGCCAGGCAAATCAGCCAATGGCTCGGGTTTACTAAAGACGATCGGCTATTGACCATCATGCCGCTCTTCCACATGAACGCCGTTTCAGTTACTACGATGTCGGCACTCTATGCAGGAGGTTCAACTGTAGTCAGCCCTAAATTTTCGGCGTCGCGCTTCTGGCAAATTATCTCTGAATATGAAGTCACGTCATTCGGTTCTGTGGCGACCATGCTCTCGATGCTGCTGAGCACCTATCCCGATGGTGTTCCCGCAGGATTGAAGACCGAGCAGTTGCGCTTTGCGATGTGCGGTTCTGCCCCCGTCCCGACCGAAGTGTTGCAGCGTTTCGAAGAAGCTTTCAATTGCCTGGTCATCGAAGGATACGGGCTGTCGGAATCAACCTGTCGCTCAACTTTCAACCCGCCCGACGAACGACGCCGTCCGGGTTCTTGTGGCAAGCCAATCGGAAACGAGATGCAGGTAGTTGACGATGAAGACAGGGAAGTGGTTGATGGCACACTCGGCGAGATTGTGCTCCGCGGCGAGAACATTCTTAAGGGGTATTACAGAAACGAGGAAGCCACTGCCAACGCTTTCCGCAGCGGCTGGTTTCACACCGGAGACGTTGGTTATCGCGACGCGGAGGGATTCTTCTACATCGTCGATCGCAAGAGCGACATGATCATCCGCGGGGGCGAAAACATTTATCCGCGAGAGATTGATGAAGTGCTCTATCAACACCCGGCCGTTGCGGCTGCCGCTGCTATCGGCATCCCCGACCCACTTTACGGCGAAGACGTGGCAGCTTTCGTGGTGCTGCAAGAAGGAAGGGAAGCGACCGAAGAAGCGATCATCTCTTTTTGCCGCGAACGTCTCGCCGATTACAAATGCCCCAAGATTGTGCGCATCGTTCGAGAGATCCCCAAAGGCCCCACTGGAAAGCTGCTGAAGCGCGAGTTGGCCAACAAGTTTGCTCAGTCTGAGTGACCACTTAGGTGCTTCCTGGTCCATCGTGCTCCCCTTTGATTGACAGGACCAGGGCGTTAACATAAATTCTGCGCGAGCTTAACAGATTGCTTTCTGCACACTGCCGGCTGTGGAGCCTACCCCTCTTTCACCGACTCACTTCAGGTATTACTGCAGGTCGATTGCTCTCATTCCGAAATCTATCAATCATCCATCCAGCAAATAGCCACAGCGCGCACGCTGAAATCATCAGTACCGAAAACCATTTGCCATACAAACCGTCCGGCGAGAATTTCTCCGTAGCCGCATGCAGCACCTCGCTGTTTGGCAGCAGACCTGCTTCTGAAAATTCGTGGAAAGAGTAAATGCCAACCTGAACCATAAACAGCAGAAGGAATATGCCGGTGACCTGGAAGAACCTTTTGACATTGATCAGGTGTCCGAACTTAGCCCAACTCCACGCGAAACCTCCGGCCGCGCAAAGCCCCAGAAGCGCTCCGCTCAACATTTCTGAACCGTGCACCTGCAAGAGCATAAGCGCCGTTTCCATTCCTTCTCTTGTGATCATCAGAAACGTGAAGAGAAACACTCCAGCGACGGCTGCTACTCGCGAACTGCGCGATGACACAGTGCCGAGACGTGTGCGCATTCTTTCCTGAATCTTCGGTCCCGTGCGCCACATGTAAATCACGAGACTCCCGACCATGACCATCGCAACCACACCCAGAATGCCTTCGCGCAGCGATTCATTTCCGAGAAAGCTACTGACAGAGGAACCAACCGCCGAGCCGAAGATTCTTTCCAGAGTGGAGTCGTTGACCCCATTTCTGAGCACATAGCCGAGGCCGGCACTCGCGGACAGCCCCACGACTATCGCGACGTAGACAGCGGATATTAGCCACTTTTGACTGGACTTGCGCAGGTAAGAAAGGATAACGGCGACAAGCAGGAAGGATTCGAATCCCTCGCGAAAAACAATAATGAAGGAATTAAGCATTGAGGGTCTTTCAAGATTCAAAGCTGCGACGGTCGGAAAAGCGGTGCGAAGTCCACTGCTTTGCGACACCGCGAGGAGTATACCCTAATTGAAAACAGTTTTCAATTTCAAAAACGTTGTGGTGACAAGCAGCGATCAAAGTTGGGGCGGGGCCTCGACCCTTGCGGCCCCCGGAAGCTATTGGCTGGTAACGGGAATGATTGCCAAATCCGCGCGCATTAGACCCAACTGCGTCATTGCGGTCAACCGCAGAGGCAGGCGCCGCTTGTCGTCGCTAATCCAGGCCTGCAATTGAAACTTGTCGGTTTGCGGATCATCGGTTGTAAGAGATACCTGGATCGCCGGAATCGATTGGGAACCAAGTTGCACAGTCTCTCGCTTCAACGCCGTAATGAAAAGCGTCTTCGGTTTGTTGTTTACGAGGATGGAAATCGCACTACGCCTCGGTGGCGTGAGACTGAAGGTTCGCAGCGCGTAGAAAAACGAAAGATAGTCGTGAGTGCCTACCGGTATCTCGATGCGGTCGCCCTTCTCGGAAATTGCTGTCCCGTAATCCTGATTTATCGCCAGCTTGCTGTTAAAGCGATGGCGACCTTCGGTCAAACTCAATTCCGTATGGAAGGGGAGCAGTGTTTTGGGGTCGACGTAGGAACTCATTATGTCGTTTGCGGTAAAGAGCTGTTGCAGGGCGTTGGTCGTTTGCGCACTCGCGGTGAACAGTAAACCATCATGGTCGAAATACTTCGAATGCGCGCGCACCTGGAAGGTGGCCATGCCGACGGATGCAGCGATGTTGGGAAGATACACTCGATAGTTTAACTGTTCGCCAACTTTAAAAGGCAGATCCGCCAACGATCGATCGTCGCTTGCTGATGGCGTCGGAGTAGCGACTGGCCTCACTCCAGGCACCGTAACTGGAGACGGCGTCGGCAGCGCAACTGGAGCTGGTATCGGGTTGGGCGTGGCAATCGGCGCCGGTGGCACGGCGGGCGTCGCGATAAATTCCGAGCCGGCTAATTCAGCTTGTAGCTCGCCGGCAGAGAGCTTTGCAGTTATCAAAACCGGCACGTGCCTTTCGTCGTCGCTGAAGTAAATCTTCGTGTTGTAACCATTCGCCTGTGAATCGTTTCTAACGCGGACCTGGGAAATAATCGTATTGAATGAACCTACATTCGTCTTGATTGCTTGCCGGCCCGTTACTCTAACTTCAATCTGGTAGTTCACATTCCCGCCGCGCACGGTCATCGAGTAGCTTGAGCCGTCCCTCAGCGGTAGTGCCCGGATGCGATAGATTGCGGACAGGAAATCGTAGGTGCCGGGAAACTCGGTATTCTTTTGTGGAATCGCAGCCGTCCCTGCGGCCTGGTTGAAGTCAGCCGATATCTCCGACGAGCGCGAAGCTTCGCGAATGATTTGTTGACCGCGAAACGGTAAGCCGGTCGCCGCATCAATGTAGGTGATGTAGTCGTTGTTAATGGCAAACAACGCGGCATTTACCACACCCGTAGTTTCAACATGTCCCCTTAACTGAATAGCTTCGCGGTTGAAGAAAGTGCCGCGAGCAGCTATCAGGAGTTCAATGTGTGCCGCACTAATGAAGTTTGAGAAGGAGACGTTGAAAGTCAGATGTTCGCCAACTCGATAAATGGCCGGGGAGATGGGCTGAGCAACCAAATCAGTTGTGTTTTGAGCGGAAGACGGTAAAGCGAACGCTCCGAGGATCAATAGAAGACAAGCAGCCGCGAGTTTCAACCTTGGGTTCACCTTTGAATCATAGTTCAAAATTCCAGCAGAGCAAATCAGGGACGGTGGTCGGTAGTGTCTTAGTTTCAGCACTTCTCTGCGCAGCCTTTGCGACCTCTGCGTCTCCGCGGTGAGCTTTTCGCGGCCAGGATTCACCGCAGAGACGCCGAGAACGCAGAGTTAACGCAGAGAGTAAA
>DIYZ01000120.1:0-10499 GCA_002427845.1 Chloracidobacterium sp. UBA6041
TCAAGCCAAACTGCATCAGTACCAGATTTTTGAATCCAATTAGTTTGGCATCGCAAAGACGTCGTCGCCGATGGGATTATTGAGCTTGACGTCTTTGACTTTGTATTCGGCAAAGAAGGCTCCCTGCGGCATCTCCAGCCGTTGCGTGAAGGCATACGATACCAACACGCCGTCGACATCCTTTTGCTTCGTGTTTTCGGTTGCAAAGGTATAGCCGTTGAAAGGGATCACAAATTCCATCACCCGCCCGCTAGGCACATCAACGTAGAAGTCTGTTGCATTGCCGTCCGAATCTGCGATGCGGAATCCGCGTTGCTTTTTCTTGTCAGGGAGTGCGGTCACTGCGTAGCCCGCCTGATCGAATTTCGCCAGCAGCGGTAAACCAAATTTGCTTGCGGGCGGCAGGTCGACGCCGGGTAGTGAACTGTACGATCGTTGCCCGTCGAAAATGGTTTTGAAACTCACGGCCGGACGGGCATCGATCTCGAGTCGAACCTTCTCGCCGGCAATGACCAAAAGGAAAGCACCAGGGATTGACTGCGTTGAGTTTGGCGGATAGAGATCTACCGAGCCTCTGAGCACCATACTTTTGAGCGTCTTAAACTTTTCTCCACCCTGCGCGGCCAGCGCGGCGCGCGCGAGATCCATGGGCGAAGAAGTCGCCGTGATCGCGACACTATTCGCCGGTGCGCTGGGAGTTTCCGCGGCTTTCGCGGTGCTTTGCGCTTGTGCGTAGCTCGTCAACGAAACGCCCAGGACGAGGATGAGCGAGGACAGTGACGCCACAAAAATCTTCTTCATAAGATCATCCCTTCGCGATATTTTCCGAAGTTTAGAAATGAGCCAACCCGATTCGCGTCAGTCTCGATACTGCTTAATGGCTGAAGCGCGTGTCTTAGAAATTAATGCGCACCTGGGCCGTGACCTTTCTGTTGCCGGCCCCGCTACCGCCACCGCCTCCGCCGCCACCGCCGCCCGGACCGAACCCGCCGAAGCCGCCATTGAGCGCCAGGCTCTGACCAAAGAATGGCGAAGACAGATTGCCGACTGGATTCGCAAGGTTTACGTGATTGAACAGGTTTTGAAAGTTCAACGAAAACTGCATGCTGTAGCGCTTTGCTTCCGCGCTGCCTCCGCCTGGTCCACCTACACCACCGCCAGGAATGCCGAGGCCACCACCGCCTCGACCGCCGCCGCCGCCTCGACCGCCACCACCGCCGCCAGCTCCGGGAATGCGCGGAGTGCCTGCGCCTTCTCCGCCGCCACCGCCACGTTGTCCTGCCTGACTTTGACCTGCCTGGCTATTCCGATTGGCTGCGGACGCTGAATGGATTGTGCCGAAGTTCCAGGTCTTGCTAATGCGCATATTGACGGAGAAGAATCCCGGCCCTGCACCGAAGTTGCGCGGAATCAGCGCCTCGCCCGGCGCCGGACGCAGGTTGAAGTTGCCATACCTGGTGCAGACGATATTTGCCGGCGGCGCATTGCAATCAACACCCGAAGGAGCGAAAGACGGACGCTCAGTAAACAACCGATCTCCATTCGTATCCTGTCCGGTGATGATATTGAAAGGCCGGCCCGAAGACGCAATGATGAATGGGTTCAGGCTGACCTGCCACCAGGGCAGATTAATTGTGCCCGCGAAAGTAAATCGGTGGCGCACGTCAAACGAAGCCCGGCCAAACTCGCCGGTTAGATCATAGGAATTCGCCGGGAAAAGCGAACTGCCTTGCCCGTCTGTATCGTTGGTAGTCTTGCTCAGCACATAACTCGAGAAGAAAGTAAGAGACCGGCTGAATCTGTTATTGAAACCAATAAACAGTTGGTTCTGTTTGAACCGGCCGCTCGACTCGTATTGGTAAATCTCGCCGACGTCGCCAAAAGGTCGAGTGCCGCCGGTCCCGGGTATTGGCGCATTGATATCGCGCGCCCGGATTACATGCTGGATGCGAATCATGAACAAGCCGGCAAACATCGTGAACCGGTGAGGCAGTTGCCGCTCAACCTGTGTGCCGCCGAGATAAACAACCGGCGACTGAAGATCGTTAGCCACTCGCCACGTAATCTGCCGGTTGATGTTTGCGAGACTACTTAAGGTCGGCACATTGGGAAAAGTATCAAGCGGTGATGCCGTCGGCGGAACAAACTGGCCATTGGCGTTATACAGCGGAATCTCACTGACAAAGAACTGCTGCTGATTGACGCCGTTGAAGCGATTCGCTTGCAGCGTGTTGCCTTCGCCGAAGCGATTGTAGAAAACACCGCCGCCGCCGCGAATCACCATCTTCGGAGGCTTGGCGCTATTGGCAGCGCCCGGCGACCAGGCGACAGCGAGACGGGGCGCAAAATTAAGTATGCTGTGGATGTTCGTTTGGTTTTCGTAACGCAAGCCGTAACTGAATGTCAGGTTAGGCCGCACGCGCCAATCGTCCTGAGCATAGATGCCAACGTCCACCTGCGAAACGGAGCCTTCCGGATTGCCGGATGAGATATTGAATTGTGAGGCGCCACCGCCACGTTGCCGAATTTCCAGAGGCGTTAGATGACGCGGATCCTGACTAAGCAACAGGGTCCTGCGATATCGCTCCAAACTGTTGACAAATACCGGTTGGCTGACAATTGGATCGTTGTTGGCGTCGAGAGTCGGGACAAGGCCACCTGTGAAAGTAAACGTGCCCCCAAAATTATTGGGATTGATATCCGTAATGTGTACCCCACGCACGCGACCGCCAAACTTGAAAGCATGGGTTCCCTTCTGCCATGCCAAAAAGTTTTGCAGTTCCCAACGCTGGTCGGTATTTCTGGCGTCACCAACCTGGGATCCGCCGCGCGTGAAAGCACTGCTGACGTTGATCGTTGGTCTGCTGATGTCGCCGAGATTTTCCACACGCTGGCGCGTAAACTGGAATCTCGTCTCATTGATCATCGTCGCATTCAGCACTGCCGTTTCGGTGAGCTGAATGTTTTGTTGCGTAGAAGCAGTAGTAAAAGCGCGCTCCGGCAACGAGAAGCCGCCCACGCCGTTGTTCGCTGTAGTCGAATGATTGTAGCTGTAGCGCGCGATCAGGGTGTTATTCGCGTTGAGCTGATAATCGACGCGCGGGCTAAAGGTAATGTTTCGCTTCGGCACCACCACACCAAACCCTAGATCGATCGGGTTGAAATTTGCATCAAGCACAGTGGCCCGGACCAGCTCGTTGTCGTCGGTTTCGCGCCGCTCGAAATCAAAAAAGTATGATGCTTTCTTCTTTACCAGTGGGCCGCCGAGATTACCGCCATACTGCCTGACCTGATATGGCGCGCGCTTGGGCGAGCTGGTGGCAAATGGATTGCGAGAGTTGAGGCTTTCATCCTGAAAGTTGAAAAACGCGCTGCCCCGGAGTTTATCCGTGCCCGGGCGCGTCAAAATGTCAATTCGGCCGGATGGCTGATCGTTTTCCGCAGCAAAAGGATTCTGATTGATCCGAATCTCGCGGATAGACTCCTTGGGAGGCAAGCGGCCGCCGGAAAAACCGTCGACGAAGATCTGCCCACCGTTTGGCCCCATTGAAGGTCCTGCCAGCGCCTGCAATGCCGCCGCTAATTCATCCGGGTCATCAGGTAAGGCGTCGAGATCCTTGCCGGTGATCAGCGTCTGATTGGCATTACTTGTCGATTCCATACTTAATGGAGTTTCCGCCGCAATGGTGACCTTTTGCTCTTCGATCGTAACTTTGAGAGTAAGATCCAGTGATTGTCTCTGACCGGCGGTGACATTTACTTCCGTCGGGTCCGAAACAGCAAAGCCTGTCGCAGCCGCGCGCAATGAATACTTTCCTGGCGCCAGCCCGCTGAAGACGTATGCGCCTTCGTTATTGGTGGTCGTGGTTTTTTCCACACCGCTCGGGTCGGTGAGGGTCACAGTGGCGCCGACAATTGTGGCGCCAAGCTCGTCATTGATTACACCGCGCAATGTTCCGCGTGCCTGTTGCGCCAACCCAATCACCGCTGACAATAAAACGATCAAGCCGACGCCTAAACTGCGACGCACAAGACTTCTGGAAAGATTCATAATTAAGCCTTACTGTCCAAAATCTGAAAGTTGATTCTTGTTTCTTAGTTACGGCAAACCAATTCCGAATTGAATGCCGCTACCCAAGCCCGCCGCTGGATTCGGCGTAGCTGGCCCCGCTTGTTGTTGCCTCGCGGCCATCAGGTTGAGGAGCGTATCGGCGCCGGAAATAAGACTGATTGCAGTCAACCGCGTCGGCTCAGCACCTTTGGTACTGGAAACGATAATCGTGTCGCCTACTTTCACGTCGGCCAGGGAAATTGTAGGCAGCCGTTCGAGCATGTCCTGCACGTTCATACCGCCCCCGCCGCCGGTGCGCATGCCGCCGCCAGGTCCACCCCCAGGACCCTGACCGCCCGCACCGCCTGGCTGTCTGTTCCCCTGTCCATTTGCCGGAGCCTGACCGCCCGGAGCACCATTACCTCCGGGTCGCATCATCATTCCGCCGCCCATCGCACCTGCCGAGGGAAACTTTCTGAGCACCGCATCCTGCTTAACAACAATTGTTAAGGGCTGCTTGGTTTGCATGTCATTGATCTTCAACTCACCCGTGGCGGCGTCGACAGCAGTGACCACTCCCGCAACCGTCCGGAAAGATCCAGTCACGACTTTTTCGGCGGTAAACTTCGTGCCATCAGAGTTGCGCTCCCCCAACGCGCGAAGCTGATCGCCCAGCTTGAGTTCCTCAAACTTCGCTTGCTTTGCATCGGCAAACTTGATCGAGTCTGGCGCGTAACGGCGCACCTCCACGTTGTCAGACACGGGAATGATTACGGATTGCATACCGGCCATGCCGCGGCTGGAAATAGTTATCTCTTTGGTTTCCGGTTTGAGGGCCGTAATGATCCCAAGGATTCCTCGTCTCTTCCATTCGGCTCGTTCCTGCTCCTGCTTCTTCGCGATGTCTACTTTGTTCATCACGATCAAAGCGGCCGCCGGGACCGACTTGCGATCATCGGCAACTTTTCCGCGCGCCCAAACACGATCACCTTCGCCAACATCAGAAAACGCGATCTTCGTGGCGTTCGTTAGCGTTTTCTCTCCCGGAGCCAGGCGCATGTAGATAGTCTTATCGCCCACCGCGACCGTGACCAGAGACCCGGCATCTGTTTTGATAATTATTTGCTTCCCGGCGGCGTCAATTACTTTGACTTCGCCGATCACACCGTTAGGCGTGATACCCGCGTCGCCAGCCGGCTGAGACGCGGATGTCGCGGGGGTCGTTTGGGCATAAGAATTAGAACCGGCAAGTACTAAAGCAAGTACAAGCGCGATTGCGAGAAACAGCGCTTTCATTACTCCTCCTGTTTGATTACTAAGACACCGTGAGCGGCCGCTTTGTTACAAATTTTGGACCGTTGGGGCAAACGCTCCGGGCTATCCCAGTCTGTTACGCGTAAGATCCGAGGAATGTTCTAGTTAAGTTGCCTGCGCACCGATAGATGAGCGCACGCATCCTGCCACATTCACGCCGGGTGTTCGAAAAAGTTGCACAAATATCCCTGCCGGATTACACCGGAAGAGCTTTGGATGCGCGAAGAGTTTGATTCGTCTAAGTTTTTGAGGGCCTGCGGAAGGGAAAATCGAGGCTAGAGTTCCTGCCTTTTCCAACCAACCCGGTACCTGGCCGTCAGGGCAAGGCCGAGACTGGTTACTAAAACGACCGCCACCACAACCGGCCAGATATACGGCAGCGACGAAAGCGCAATCCAAAAGATCGTACCCAATAACAGCGCCACCGATTCGGAGTTTTTAGCAAGCTTCAGATATTTGCGTTGCAACCAGCGTCCTGTGGCGGCATAGATAATCACGCGACCAAATAGCCAGGCTACCAAGATCAGCAGCGAGGCCAAAAGCCCAACAACGACGGCAATCATGTATGGCAGATATTGGAGTCCGAAGATAACACCAGGGCCAATTAACAAAGAGCCGACGACGCCGATAATCGCCACGCGCCCGAGCCTTAGTTGCAGGCGCGCGATGCCGCGGCTTATTGTGCCGGGCATTGCCGCGGTCAAAGCCAGGGACACAATGAACCAAAATAAAATTGCCAGAACTCGAAAGCCTATATAGCTAGCAGACCAGTGGGGCGCGAGCAGATCCTTCGGATTGCGCATCATGTTTCGCAGTTCCTGTTCGTAGCCGGCGTACATGATTGTCACGGCGGCAGGATTGCGGTTCGGCACCGGATCAACATGCCTGTATGTGCCTCCGACGACCATCACGTCGCCTCCGATGCGCGCACCCTCGAGCTGGATAACCGAACCGCCAATTGCGGCGACGTCGCCTTCGACCACCCCCTGCACGATCACGTCGCCCCCCAACGCAATCGCACCGCCGGGAGCTTTGACTGTCCCGTTGATTCTCAGTGATTGGCCCGCGCTGTAAGCCATCGCATCGCTGACACCTGTTACCACAAGAGGAGTATCACCGGGTGTTGGCTCATACCCAGATTGCGCTTGAATCGCTCCCAACATGCAGGCAATAGAAATCAGCAACCCGCAGAAGCGGCAGGAGGTTTGCAACCAAAGCAGATCGTGGCCTCGCTCAAGAACCGATTCATTCACCATTGCTGTGGATATGTTCATGCAAACGCGCGCTTATTCGATAAGGCGCGTTCGGTGGTAGCGTGATATCAAAAGCGAGAGCAGACCGACGGCGAGAGCGACCAGCAGAAGACCAACCAAACCGCCAAGACGTGAATCGACAAGGAGTGCGCGGCCGAGAACTCGCGAGATTACCGTAAACCCCGCTGCGGCATCGTAAATCGATTTCGCAAAGAACCCCAGGACTCCAAATGTCTTATCCGCTAATAAGCGCGCATTAAGGATAATGTTTTTGCTGGCAGTAACTCCCAGAAATGCAAAGGCCGCCAAGCCCAGAATGAGGCAATACCGCAAAGCCCTCTGGTGTTCAACGCGATCGCGCACACCCCGCATGTCGCTCTCGGCGTTAACCGCAACAACCTGGGCAAAGTTTGACGGAACCGAGGGATCGAAGGGGCTGGCTAGTGCGGAATCCAACTCACACATAAATAGTCGCTGTTCCTGCAATTCCGCGGCACAACGAGCGCACTGGCGGAAATGCTCTTCCAGATCTTCACGCACCGCGGAGTCGAGATCGCCTTCAATGTAGGCGGCAATCTTTTCCGTATCGCAAATTTGAGCGCGGTTAGACATGACTGACAAAAACTAGATTCCGGTAATGCCTTTACTCAAGAATTGCTGTCTCATCATTTCGCGAGCGCGAAATAAACGATTCTTGACCGTTCCCAGCGGCAAGCCGGTGACCTCAACGATTTCTTCATAAGTAAGATCCTGCGAGTGGCGTAAGACTACCAACTCACGGTAAGCCGTCGGCAATGTGCGCACGACTGTTTCAATTTCCACTCGTCGCTCTTCCCGCTCACTCTGCTGTTCCGGGCTCAGACTATCGCTTTCAATGGGAAGATCATAGTTGTCGGTTTCGGTTCCACTGATGAGGGAGCGTTCGCGGCCGGTGTTGCGGCGCAGGTGGTCGATAGCGGCGTTATGCGCAATCTTGTAAATCCAGGTAGAAAACTTAAACTCAGGACGATAGCGAGAAAGCGACCCATAGATCTTGATGAAGATCTCCTGAGTCAAATCCAGCGCAGCCTCGTAATCGCCCACCATGCGATAAACGTAGGCGGAAATGGGGCGCTGGTAGCGTCTGACGAGTTCCTCGAATCCACCTTCGAAACCGCTGGCAGCGCTAGCCACCAGTTCGCGATCAGCCGCTGAACTAAAACTCAAGATGGGGGTTGCAGATGTGCTCATAGTGCCCGGGTATTACGTCTGGTAAACAAAAGATGTTTCAAGTCAGTCTGGAGTCGGGAGTCGGGAGTCGGGAGTCGGTGGCCGGGACTCCAGACTCCCGACTCCCGACTGTTTATTGCCACGCTAGTGTTGCCAATCCGGCCGGCGCTGCAATGGCGTCGAAGCTTAACTCCCGTGTGGCAAGCTGCAGACCTACATCTGCAGCCCCCAGCGCGCAGAGGTTTGCGCCCAGAGTTTCATTTACGATCTTGCACGCACGATCCTTTCCCAACATCTCACCAAGAACGAGAACGCGTGACAACATCTGGCCGGCCTGCTCGGCCTCGCCGCCACGGCGGTCGCGATAGAAAAGCAGCAAGCGATACAGTTCGTCTTCACACTCATGCGGTTCACAGTCGATGGTGCGAATTATCAGCGGTTGCTTATCGCGAAATACTACGGCCGTGAGTCCCTTCTCAGAAGAACTCAGCAGCAGCCCGTCGCCTTTCGCACCGTTAATAGTCAACCATTGGCCTTCACCCATGTGGCGAGGAAGGATCAAGCCCGCGCGCCAACCCAGCGAATGCATTGCGCCTTCATATTCATCAAGCACGGCGGTGCGCGTTGCTACCACCAGGTAGCGATCTCTTCCCTGAGGATCAGCCGGCAGGCGTTCGCGGGAGATCGAAAGTTCTTCAAGCGAACTGCCAAAGCCGCGCTCCATTTTCCAGGTAAGCACTTCTTCAAGCTCCGCGTTGGAAACGGGCTGCGACTCCAGAGTTAGAATTAAACTGCGACTCGCGCCCTCGGGCAACGCCACTGACCACCGCCGCTGTTGCAACAGCCCGGCACTCGCTGCCAGGTCTCGGAGCGCCGCAGTCAACTCTGCAGGATTTAAGATATTCGGTTCGTTGAAGCTCGGCTGAATCAAAGTCGCCGGTAGGGCGACCGTCGCCGCACGCCGCAAACTCGACATACCCCCTCGTCCACGCTCGAGCTGGACCATTGACGCCAGTCCCTTTTTGAACCCGATAGCTGTCGCGGGATACCAGGGATTGATCAGTTTGGCTAAAGGGTTAGGCATTAGAAAATTTCGGATTGCGAATTTCGGATTGCGAATTTATCGCCCTGAGACAGTTATACGTCGTTCGACTGGAACATCAAATTATAAGGAAAAGCCCATTCGAAATCCGCAATTCGAAATCCGCAATTTATCCTCACCAGTCGGAGTAAGGCGTTCCTTCCGATGAAACATCGGCGGCCGCGCTATGCACATCAATCACGCCCTGCTCGCCGCTGGAAGAATTCGGATCGTCACCAGTAATCACCGTCCAATCCTTCTGCCCGGTGATGGGATCCTGCGGCAGGTCGCGCATGTACCCCCCGGCAATCAAATCGTCGAGCGACTGCGGAAGTTTTTGTTTGTCAGCCGCATATTGATCCAGCAGGGAGCGCATCTTGTAAAGATCGTCGCGCAACACCGCCTCGCGGGTATGCAGGATCGTTTTTTGATACTGCGGCAGGGCGATGGCAGCCAGAATTATGATGACTGTAATCACGATCATCAGCTCAAGCAGCGTGAAACCAGGCGGCAGACGGCAGTAGGCAGACGGCAGGACCAAGAAACGACGGTTTCCAACTTCCTGCTTCCTGCCCACTGCTCCTGCCTCCTGCCTTTTACCAGTCACTATACTTCTCCCCATTCAGCGCTGTGTCCTTCGATTTTGAGCGCACGTCAAAAACGTTTTCACCGCCCCATGAATCTGAATCGGCCGCGTCGTAGCACGAGCGCAACTCCCACTTGGCTTCACCCGTCATCGGATCAATCGGAATCTTGCGAAGATAAATTTTCTTCTTAGTTGCTAGTTCCCCCACCTTCGTGGCATCCACATTAATATCCCCACGGCCACCGAGACCCGTCGCCCGAGGCACGACATTAACTCCACTAACCAGGGTCTCCAGATCGGGCGGATACTTATCCGGATTATCGACTCCGAAGATTGTGCAATCAGAAATTTTCACTTTGCTGCGCGGGTCGATGTAGAGGGTGGGGTTTGGAGTTGCAGTGGGGTTCGCCGTTGCTGACGCTCCAACGCAGGTCATGTCGACAGTGTCGCGACGAAACTCGTCAATGGCCAGGCGAATTTCGCGCAAAGCAGCTCGCAGTTCTTGTTCTCTTTGCCGTTTGACCGACAGTTTTAGCAGGGGAACAACGGCGAGCGTCAGAATCGTCAGTACTGTGATCGTGATGACGAGTTCAATGAGCGTAAATCCTCGCCGGCCTGATTTATTCTCCCTTTGCTGTTGCAGGTAACTCACCTTCTTACTGCTTCACAGTTACACGCACCGGCATCACATCAAGCGCCACATCGCGCGCGTCGGTGGCCACTAAATGCACGGCGTTTTTATCGAACACGAATCCGGCGTCACCGGCCGCGAGCGCTTCTATTTCGATGAAGAGCAACGTCCCGGAGCCCTTCGTTGCTGCGGCGCCATTGAGATTGGAAAGAGAGATCAAACAAACACCGGATGGGTCAATTGACTGCATCAGACTCGGACCTTTTCCGGCCTTATCGCTTGCCAAGAGATCGCCGGCGGTCACAGCGCGCACTTTCACTACCTTTGGATCAAACCGCAGGGCAAATACAGCCATGGCCATTGAAGCATCCGAC
>DIYZ01000120.1:10772-12375 GCA_002427845.1 Chloracidobacterium sp. UBA6041
CCCCATTCACGTTGGGATTAACTGCCGCAACTTCCGCAGCCTCGCGATTGCTTACAAGCGACTTTGGCGCCGGCACGAAAGCGGGCAACTCCTCTACGGGCGCCTGCGCCTTCGCAGAACTATTCGTTACTGGCTGCACGCCCCCATTTGCAACACCTGCATTAGTGGTAGCCGTGTTGCCGGCCTGACCCTGCGTAGCCGGCGGTGTGTTATTAGCGGTAGCGGTCGTCGCAGTTTGCGCAACCTCCACGTTCTTCGGAGCGGCAGGAACATTGGGCTTGGCAACGGTCTCAGCCGCTTTGGCGGTCGCATTACGTTTCTGTAACCGCAACTCCGCCAACTGGTCGTCGCGATCGGCCTCCCGCAACATGGCCTCAAGTGACCCGGTGGTGGGCGACTGCAAAGTGCCGCTCGGACGCATCTCTTCGTCACGAGGCGTGACCGCCGGCGCGCGCAACACGCGCGGCGTGACAGCTATGACAATGTCAACCTGGCGACTGTCTTTCGTCGGCGTCGAAAACATCCGGCCAAGTACTGGAATTAAACCGAGGAGCGGCAGGCCCTTGCGTCCATTCGATTCCACGTTAGTGGAGACGCTGGCCAGCATCATGGTGCGATTGTTTTGAATGCGCGCCGTACCGGTAATGGTTCGTTCGGTGAAAGTCGGGGTTGGACTTTGCGCTCCCAGAACATCTTTCGACTCAATGCTCATCTTGACCTGCACGTCCTGGTTGGGAAAGACCTGCGGCGTAAATTTTAACGTCAGGCCAGTGGGCTCATAATTAATTACGGGAAAACCGCCTGTAGGAAAATTAAACTGTCCGTTAGTATTGTTGTTTGACGTGCCGGTTTGAATCCCAAAAGGATAGGCCTGCGCAGTTTGCACGGGAACGCGCTGTCCGATTCGGGCCGTCGACTCTTCCCCGTTAAAAGCGTGAACTTGCGTCGAGGCTATTAGCTTGGTGCGGTTCTTCTCTTGCAGCGCCGAGATGGCTGAACTAGGAAGAATGAGAGCAGCGCCAAACGAACTGGGTAAGCCGACGGCGGCTGTGCCGACTCCTGCCACTGCCTGCGAAAGTCCATTGAAGGTAGCAGCTGCTGAACGAAAGCCGCCCAGTGTGGTCAAACTGGTGGAGTCGCCTATCTGGTTGCCAAACTGCAACAGATCAGATTTCGAGACTTCGTAGATATTCACGTCCATTACGACTTCGGCGCGATCCTTGTCGATGCTCTGTAGCAGTTCTCCAATCAGGCGAACGTTTTCTGCCGTATCGCGCACGGTCAAGCTGTTGGTGTCTTTATCCGGAACCACGATTGTTTGCGGCCGGCCAACCGAGGGAGGTATTGCCTGGCTCACCAGGCTCTTCGCTTTATCGGGATCCGTGTTTGCGAGAAAGAAAGTGCGCAAAACCAATTGTTGATATTGCGCTCGGCGCGACTGGTCCGCAACGAGAATCGTTCGGCGGCTCAGTTTCTGGAAGAACAAACCTTCCTGCAAGAAGATGTAGTCGAGAGCCTGTGAAGTAGTGACGTCACGCAAATTGATATCGATGGTGCGCGGTTGCACAAACGACTGCCGGTCGAACACAACATTCAGATTGAG
>DIYZ01000229.1 GCA_002427845.1 Chloracidobacterium sp. UBA6041
ACCTGTCCCTCATCCGGCTTGAGAAACCCGAGAATAAGTTTGAGGATCGTGGACTTGCCGCCACCCGAACCACTCAGGATGATCTTGATCTCGCCCTTCATCACTTTGAAGCTGAGCCGGTCCAGAACTTTCTCGTCGTCAAACGAGAAAGACACGTCACGGAACTCGACAGCAGGAATCGCTTGCTCCTGCTGGTCCATTTCAAAGACACCGGCATCTGCCGCTGTCACCTCCCCGGTCCGATCACCGGTGACGGCTGATGCAGGTGACGTAGAAATTTTGTTCTCTGCGCAGGCCATAACTACTCATGTTTGCAGTTCAGCTCGCGTCTGGAGCAGGCGCAGAATATGGCTGCGCGAGATTATTCCTTTGAGACGACCATCGTGAACAACAGGCAACTGGTTGAGGTCTTCTCGACCCATCACCTCGAGCGCTTTTGTGATGGATGTTTGAGGCACAACGGTGTGTAAGCTTCTCAGTGGTCGCATTACCTCTTCCACTGTGGTTTGGGGCCATCTCGCGCGCTCGACCGTTTTCACCTCGTGCGGCGTGACGAGTCCGCTCACGCGTCCCTCGTCCTCAATAACGAAGCACCGCTGCCCGGTCTTCAGTAGGTGCTCGTCCACAAAGGTCTGCAAATTCATGCGACCGTCAATCACAGGCCAGTCGTTTGCCATCACCTCACTAACTTTCACACCGCGCAGATTTTCGGTGATCTCAACCTGAGCGTAACTGGCTCGCGCTGCCTCCAGCAGGAACCATCCGATTAAAGTTAGCCACAACCCACCGAAGCCTGCGCCGCCGAAAAAACGGAGAATGCCCCAAACGATGAAGCCGAAGGCAACGAACTGGCCCACCCGCGCGGCTATGCGGGTTGAGCGGTTGGCGTCACCAGTCAACCACCAGACGATGGCGCGCAGCACGCGACCGCCATCGAGGGGAAAGCCGGGGATCATGTTGAAGATGGCAAGCGCGATGTTGATGTAACCAAGCCACACCAGCAGAGCCAGAAGCGGCGTCGAAGCCCTCATCATCCCTATCTCGGGCGCCCAGCCGAGCGCATACGCGAGCGCGAGACAAGCGGCGCCAATGACGATGCTCGTGATGGGACCGACGATTCCCATCCAGAATTCGGTCTTTGCGTCAGTCGCTTCTTTCTCGATCTGCGCCACGCCGCCAAGTGCAAACAGCGTAATGGAGCGGACGGGTAGCCCGCGCGCCTTGGCCACTGCCGCGTGAGACAATTCGTGCACAACGATCGCCGCGAAGAAGAGTAGCCCCGTGACCAGGGCCGTCCCCCAGACGGTGCTCGTGCCCCACTTCGGGTTCATCATCCGGAAATGACCCACGAGCGAGAGTGTGATCAGCAGCGCGATCAGGAGCCAACTGTAGTGCAGCCCGATCTCGATGCCGAAGATGCGCCCAAGCTTAATCTGTGCTTGCATAGCTGCTCCCTTGTTTAAGCGCGCGGGTGCCTCCGCAGCAGGACGCGCTCCAGCAACGGATGACCAGGCGGGCCGAAGCTCGGCGCGCCTCTAGGTGCCAGCTGGCGGTTGCTTCAGACCTTTCGGTTTTCATGATCCTTCCGCTGACGATCTGCATCGGGCATATCTTTACGCTCCTCCATCCTGTCACGCTTTGAACCATTGTTCCTGCCGCGCATGCCGAAGTACATTGCAGCCGGGCATAGCAGCAAAACCCCTACAAGCAACAGGGTGGTCGGCGGCACGCCCAGCCAAAAGCCTATGATGCCAGCCAACACTATGCCACCGGCCAACATCCACTTATTTTGTGTCGTGCTCATTTTCTTAACTCCTCTTGCAATTGACTAATGCTCAAGGTTACTTTCTCCCTGCGGCAAAACTATCCGCTGGGCGAAACTTTCTTCGTCCGGAGAAGCAAAACAAGCCCGACTATGATCGCGGCAAGGATGAGAATTCCCGCGAGGGAGCACCCAACCATCACCGATCTGCTTCCACCAAATATCCACGCCAACCACATCCCGCCCATCATTAAGGCGCGTACCAGCCACACCCCGAGAATAGTGGCAACAGCCAACACGCCGATGACGGCAAGTATCTTCAGCAGAGCTATGATCAACCAACTGTAATGCAGCCCTATCTTCACCCCGAAGATACGGCCGAGCTTGATCTGTGCTTCCATTCCTTAAAAAACGTCAAGCAGCGCCCTGCTCACTCAAACGACGTCAATACGCTCTGAACCGCTTCGGCCAGGGTCGGATGAATATGGATCGCATCGCGAATCACCGTGTACGGCGCATCAGCGTTCATCAGGTCTACGTATATATGGACCAGCTCTGCACCCTCAGTTGCCAACACTGCGGCTCCGAGGATGCGATCAGTCTCAGCATCAACTACCACCTTGATAAAGCCTTCGGTCTCGCCAAACTCCCTTGCTCTACCGTTACTCTTCATGTCATAGCGCGAGACCTTGATTTCGGTGCTCGTTTTCTGCGCCTCACTCTCAGTCATTCCAACGCGACCGAGTTGCGGATCGGTGAAGATCGCATAGGGCACAACTCGATTTGTCGTGCGCGAGCCATCACCTGTGATCTGTGACAACAGGATCCGATAGTCATCCCAGGACGTGTGGGTGAACATCGGGCCGCCGCGAATGTCGCCCGCGACCCAGATGCCTTTAACACTGGTCGCTAGCCGCCAGTTCGTTTCGACGATTCCGCGCTCGGAAACTTTGACGCCAACGGTATCAAGGCCGAGGTCGTCGGTATTAGGCGTCCGACCCGTGGCTACGAATACGTGGGATGCTTTAATCTCAGACAATCCATTGCCACCCTCAAGCATCAGTGTTGCGCTCCCATCATTAGTCTTAACCCGCTTCACTGTCGCATTCAGGTGAAATTCGATGCTCTCAGTTTCGAGCAGCCTCTGCAACGCGCGAGCTACATCCTCATCTTCATGCCCTGCGACTTGACCCCCCTCCTCAATCACAGTCACACGACTGCCCATGCGGCGGTAGAACTGGCTCATTTCAAGTCCGATGTAGCCCCCTCCTATGATCGCAAGATGTTGGGGAAGCTCCGTAGATTCGAGCCAGTTTTCGGCGCAAATGAAATTCAACTCATCCAGGCCGTCAATTGGCGGAATCGTGCTACGCGTGCCCGTATCGAGAACTACTTGTCCAGCTACTACTACGCGGTTGCCGACCGCTACGCGAAACGCGCCATCATCTCTGCCCTCGAAGCGAGCAGACCCGAATAGCAGCTTTGGATTATCAGTATTCTCCAAGTCTCTTTGCAGACCATTACGCGACTCCATCAGTATTCGCTTGGCGCGCGCCAAGACGGCGGGAAAATCGATTTCAACAGCAGGAATCCTTAGGCCAAACTCAATGCCTCGACGCGCAAGGTGGGCAACGTGAGCGGAAGCGATTACAGCTTTGGTGGGCGTACAGCCAAAGTTCACGCAGGAGCCACCGAGATGCTTCTCTTCGACCAGTGCGACGCGCTTGCCAGCTTTGGCAAGATCGTGTGCCAGAGGAATGCCCGCCTGTCCTGCGCCCATAATCAATACGTCAAAGCGGTTGTTTTCTGTCATTCGCGTTCTCGCGAATTCAGCTTTACTCGTTATTGTTCAGCTCCGGCTGCCTGAAGTAATTTGGCGATCTCGGTGTAATCTTTCTCTCTTGCAAGCATCAAGGCCGTCTTTCCGGTCTCAGTGAATTTCCCTGATACGTAAGCACCTTTGCACAATTTCGCGGTCACCAGACGATGCCGCCAGCATCAGTGCTGTGGAACCATCATTAGCTGTCACATTCACATCTGCCCCATGCTCCAGCAATGCTTTCGCGGAGTCGGTCTGCATGTTGATAACCGCAAACATCAGAGCTGTGCGGCCTTCATCGTCTCTTTCATTCACGTCCGCTCCGCTCTCGAGTAATGTTTTCACCGTCTCGGTTTGTCCTTCGAGTGCCGCACTCATTAGGTTTGTGTGACCACCTTCATGCTCTGCAGATTCACTCATCCGTGCGGGTGTAGTCATGATTCACCTTCTTCT
>DIYZ01000178.1 GCA_002427845.1 Chloracidobacterium sp. UBA6041
ATCACTCTAAAGTGCGGAATTCCGGTAGTGTCCTATTCTTGTGTTGCTGACTCCGAAGATTTTTCTACCGCCTAAATCTACCGTGCTATGATCTTCGCATGGCGAAAGACCCAAACGAGTTTGCCCGTTCGATCCTCGATACGATCATTGCCAAGCATGATCCAGAGTCTATCACCGGCAAGGATGCGAAGAAGGTAGCCTCCGGCTTACGCGGTGGCTCCAAGGGCGGCCACGCCCGCGCTAAGACACTCACAGCCAAGAAGCGGTCACAGATAGCGAAGAAGGCGGCAAAAGCCCGTTGGGGCAAATAATCTGCCTTGCTCTCGCTCTTAACCCCGAATTACAATTCGCGGTGTTCCATGGATACCCAGATCATTTACTGCGGCGATTGCTTACAGCAACTCCAGCGGTTGCCAGATGCTTGCGTAGACCTCATCTACATTGACCCTCCGTTTAACTCAAATCGCAATTACGAAGTCTTTTGGGGAGAAACCAAAGAAAAACGATCCTTCGAGGATCGCCACGCTTCTACAGCCGCGTACATAGACTTCATGCGCCCTCGCGTAGTCGAGTTAGCCCGAGTGCTCAAGCGGACAGGCAGCTTTTATTATCATTGCGATTGGCACGCATCCCACTATGTCAAAGTAATGCTTGATCAAATCTTTGGTGAGAACGCATTCCGTAGTGAGATTATTTGGCGACGCACAAACGCAAAGGGACTCGCGTCCAAGGGCTTTCCAAATAATCACGACACGATCTTCTACTACACCGCGAGTGGGGACTTCACGTGGAACCGTCCGTTTACTGAGTACGATCCTGAATACATTGCCAAATTCTACCGCTTTACAGAACCCGGCACGGGGCGACGTTATCGCCTCAGTGACCTAACAAATCCAAATCGCGATCGTCCGAATTTGACGTATGAATGGAAGGGCCATACGCGCGTATGGCGTTGGACTAAAGAAAGAATGGAAGAGGCCGACCGGAAAGGTATCATTCATTATTCATCGACTGGACTAGCGGCACAAAAGCGGTATCTGGATGAAATGCAGGGACAGCCCATTGATACGGTCTGGGAAGATATTCCGCCTGTACAAGCGCAGTCAGATGAGAGACTCGGGTATCCCACACAGAAGCCACTTGCTTTACTTGACCGCATCGTCAAAGCAAGCAGCGATGAAAGTGATGTTGTGCTTGATGCTTTCTGCGGATGCGGTACTGCTATCGTTTCCGCCCAGATGCTAAAACGTCGCTGGATCGGTATAGACATCTCGCCTACAGCTTGCCGCGTAATTGCTGATCGGCTTCGCAAAGATTGCAAACTGATCGAGGGGAAACATTTTGTCGTTCGTGATTTACCACGTACAGAGAAGCAGCTTCGAGTGATGCCGCCGTTTGAATTTGAGAACTGGGCAGTGATCGCGCTAGGTGGCATTAAGAACAAAGCCCAAGTTGGCGATATGGGGATCGACGGCAAAATCTATCCTGCCCACTCTGCGCCCACTCAGAAAAAGGACGCGCTTGCGTTTATGGACGTTTGGTATCCGATTCAGGTAAAGCAGAAGGACAAAGCGGGAAGGCCGGACATAGACTCTTTTGAAGCGGCCATGATGCGCGAAAACAGGACTAAGGGATTCTTTGTTTCGTTTGCTTTTAGTCGTGACGCCCTAACCGAGATTGACGCCTTCTTTCGCCGTGAATCCCGTGTGATCATTCCGCTGACAGTGCGTGACATTCTTGACGAGGAACTAGCTTCAAAGCTGGCTTAGATCCAAATGGGATACTGGGACGATCCAAGCCGACCGATGGAATCCTACTCGGATGCTGAAGAAGATCGAATGCCTAATGGACGCACGCCCAGACAGCACGCACGGATTCAGCGGATGTTTAAGTTGCTGCTAAAGGCACGATGGAAAAGAGAAGCGGAAGAGCGCGAGCAACAGGCCAACGGTACGGGAAGCGACGAAGATCAAGGCGAGTAAAGGGCGCTACCGCCTCATGAACAGTAACGCCCTCTCGGGTGAACGTGGCGCGATTCTTATACTCACACCGCGCTGGAAATCGCAAGGACTTCCACCGCAACCTTAATCCGCGACTTATGCAAGAATTCTTTTAGTGGGTGGGAAGAAAAAGGGCCGATTCGCCTTGCAAGTCTCTGTGGCCTTGCTCCGGCTTGTCGGCCCTTCGCAGGTTTTTCGATTCCGAGTAACTCAATGGAGATCGAAAACAACTGTCTTCCAGTCTCCAATGCTAATGGGCCGCCAATCCGCTGTCAAGCTAACCAGCGTACTGGCGACCCAGTAAAACCGTTAGAAAACCCCCGACGGGACTCGAACCCGCAACCCACTATTCGGAAGACAGTTGCTCTAATCCATTGAGCTACGGGGGCGCTCAGATACTACTAATTCACCCCGCATTTGTCAAAGCGAATTAAAGTGCTGAGAGGTACAGGGCTCGGTTTCAGGGAAGCGGCCAACATCAACTTACAGGGCCGTTCACTCTCTCCCCTGTATTCACCTTCCCACCTGTAAAGAATTCTTAACTTTTCGCTTGCACGTCCAAGCGGTTTCCTGTATCTTCTCAGACAATCAAAAAGGCTCCAGCTTCAAACCATCTTGGGGACGGAGAAGACCAGAGCCTAGTTTGATTGAAAGAGGCGACTAACCTCATTTTCCGAGGCACCGGATCAGGGTCGGAGTTATGAACCGGCCCGACGGTGAAACCCTCGTTCTGTCTTTATAACACATTAACGAATTGGAGGGCAAAGAAAATGAACGGAGATGCTGATTATCACGCTGTTTTAGCCGATCTGAAAGAGCGCCGCGAAGGTATTGATGCCGCGATAAAAACGGTTGAAGGTATCATTGTGCAACTAGGTCTAACGCCAGGTTCGGCCAAAATACGGGGCACCCAAGACTTGCCTGCCGATGCGTTTCTCACGCTGACCATTCCAGAAGCCGCAATAAAGTTTTTGGGAATGGTTCGTAGCGCCCAATCTGTTGCTCAGATTTGGGAAGCAATGAAGCAAGGCGGTCTGACGCATACGAAATATAACGCTGTCTACAACGCTCTGTTTCGGCGCGAGAATCAGGTTGGCGACGTTGTTAAGCTGCCGGATGGTAACTGGGGTCTGTCTGAATGGTATGCGACGAGTCCTAGCCTGAAACGCAAGGTTAAGAGCAAGACTGTCTCGGCTGAGCCTCAAGAGGCTAAGGCACCCCCCAAACGCGAAGGTTTAACGGTCGTAGACGCAACAGAACGTGTACTGCGCGAGGTTGGCAAGCCTCTGCACGCTAATGTAATAGTCGAGAAACTTCGAGAAATGGGGAAAGAGACCAGTGCTAAGAGTATAGCCGGGACACTTCCTCAAGACCCTAAAAAGAGGTTCAAAAACCTTGGCAAAAACCTATGGGTTTTAGTCGAAAAATAACTTGACATTTAGCCGCCTAAGCATTATTGTGTTGCTAGAAAGAAGGCGGCTAAAATGACTTGTCCAACCTGTAAATCACCAGCTAAGAAGTTCGGCAAAGACCGGAAGGGTAATCAGCGTTATCGTTGCTTGTCCTGCGGTAAGACGTTTACCGAGCCAAAGATCAAGATGCTCGATAACATGATCCTTGCCGAAGGTAAGGCTCTGTCCGTCTTGTCGCATCTAGTCGAGGGTTGCAGCGTCCGAAGCACTGAGCGGCTAACTGGCGTCCACCGCGATACGATCCTCGACTTGCTTACATTGGCTGGCCGGAAGTGTGAAGCCCT
Organism: Chloracidobacterium sp. UBA6041; assembly: GCA_002427845.1. Lineage (GTDB taxonomy): Bacteria > Acidobacteriota > Blastocatellia > Pyrinomonadales > Pyrinomonadaceae > PSRF01. Next base: position 3,757 of record DIYZ01000178.1, read on the forward strand.
TATGGAAGCGAAGATCAAAGACATTCCGGTTCAAGATGTAGAGTGTGACGAGATGTGGGCCTATATCGGCATGAAGGCCCGCACAAAGGCTAAGAAGCTCACAGCGCAGAATGATGATTCAATCGGAGACGCTTGGACATTTACCGCGATTGAACGCCATAGCAAATTGATTCTGGCTTGGCATCTAGGGCAGCGAGACTATACGAACACGGCTATCTTCACAGAGAAGATTGACAGAGCGACGAAGGGCGATTTCCAGATCACAACCGATGGCTTTGCGCCCTACCGCGATGCCGTGGGCTTCATTCTTGGCGGTCGTACAGACTTCGCGCAGCTTATTAAAATCTACGCCAACAACCCTGAATCGGAAACCCGCTATTCCCCGGCGCAATGTACCGGATGCAAAAAGAAAGTGATTCATGGACGCCCTGATATGGATCGCGTTGGCACGTCGCGCATTGAACGCCACAACTTGTCAGTGAGAATGGAAACCCGAAGGTTCACGCGCTTAACAAATGCGTTCAGCAAGAAGTGGGAAAAGCATCACGCGGCGCTCGCTCTTTATTTCGCTTATTATAACTTCTGCCGGATGCACAAATCGTTAAGATGTACGCCAGCGATGGCCGCTGGAATCACAAAGCATGTTTGGACGTTGAAAGATTTACTAATGGCGGCAAGCCAGATTTAACCCCAAAAAGTCTTGACTCTATGCCGTGTTTGCAGTATAGGCTGCCCATCCTATATCATTCTCTTGAGTCCCTTATGGCATCAGAAACGGAACTAAAGAAGAATTACGAAGCGTTCCAGCGCAAGCTGCTAGAACTCCTCCCGCTACATGCTGGCAAGTTTGTTTTGATGCACGACGGGGAAATTGTTGAAATGTTCGACACCGCCCGAGATGCTTACGTAAGCGGCAACAAACTGTACCCAGATCAAGAGTTTTCGATCCAAGAAGTAGCTAACGCACCCGTAAACCTTGGCTTCTTATCTCATGCCCTGTCTTAGTGGCAAATACAATCCGCAGATCGGCCCTCTCATCAACGTCGGACTTCTGATAGGCGGGACTCTACGTCCAACTAAACCGCCAAAAGGCGCTAAGGGATTCCCTGCGCTTATTGACACCGGCGCGTCGGGAAGCTGCATTGCGCCCGCCGTTGCTCAAAGCCTGGGAGTGTCCCCTATTGGAATGTACCCAATGGTCTCTGCTACGCACACAGTGCCAATGAACATGTATCTGATTGACATCGTCATCCCCTTTGGAGGAACGACCTTTGCTTTATCAGGTATTCAAGTAATGGAATTCGCGCCGCCTGCCGGAAGTACCTTTCAAGTGATTATTGGCCGGGACATCATCTGTAGGGGAGTGCTCAATCTAGGGTTCGACGGCCACTTCAGCTTCTGCCTATAATTTCCCTTCCAGTCAGCAACACAACTTTAGGACACTACCGGAATTCCCATCGAATGCGCTC
>DIYZ01000227.1 GCA_002427845.1 Chloracidobacterium sp. UBA6041
GAAAGGCTCGGCCTTTCCGGCAAGTTCTCCTTGATGAATTTGAGGCTTCGCCTCGAACTATTGGACTATGGGGGCACAGCCTCCCTGGATTTATTAATCGAGTCCGGAAAGGCAAAGCCTTTCCGCACGGAAGGCGGCGAAGCCGTAAAGCCTTTGCTATACTTCGCTCGATGGCGAAGAAGGTGAAGTCGAACATCATTAAAGTTGGTTTGGTCCAGATGAGCTGCGACCAAAAGCCGGAAGTCAATTTCAAGAAAGCCATAGCTCGCATCGGTGAAGCGGCAAAGAAAGGCGCGCAGATCGTTTGTCTGCAGGAGCTTTTCCGTTCTCAATACTTTTGTCAGACTGAAGACATCGAGCTGTTCAAGCTTGCCGAAACCATTCCTGGTCCAACTACCGAAGCAATGAGCAAAGTAGCGCGGCAGAAGAACGTCGTCATCCTTGTCTCGCTTTTTGAAAAGCGCGCCGCCGGCGTCTATCACAACACGGCCGTAGTCATCGACGCTTCCGGACAAATTGCGGGCAAGTATCGCAAGATGCACATTCCGGACGATCCGCTTTATTACGAAAAATTTTATTTCACGCCGGGAGACCTCGGTTTTCAAACGCACGATACAAAATATGGAAAGGTGGGAGCGCTGATCTGTTGGGATCAATGGTTTCCCGAGGCTGCACGCCTGACGGCTTTGAGCGGCTCACAGTTCCTTTTTTACCCCACCGCGATCGGCTGGCTTCCGAACGAAGAGGAAGAGATGAACCAGGCCCAGCATTCCGCCTGGGAAACAATTCAGCGCGCGCATGCGATCGCGAATGGAGTTTACGTCGTGGTCGTTAATCGCGTGGGGCGCGAAGGCAAACTTAACTTCTGGGGCCAGTCGTTCGTTGCCGATCCCTTTGGCCGCATCATTGCTAAAGCTTCAGCGGACAAAGAAGAGGTCCTCGTCGCCGATTGCGATCTCGATAAGATTGATGAGACGCGCCAAAACTGGCCATTCCTTCGTGACCGCCGGATCGATTTCTACACGCCCCTCTCATCCCGATTTTTGGATTCCTCTCCGCTCAAATAATCCCAGATGCCCACGCCCGCCGAACTCGGTTATCGCATGCCTGCCGAATGGCTTCGTCACAGCGCGACCTGGCTAACCTGGCCCAAGGATCCGGAAACCTGGCCCGATCGCGTCCCACAAGTTGAGGAGATTTTTTTGCAGATGATGGCGGCTCTCGCGCCCCACGAGACCGTTAATCTTCTGGTTGACGATGCCGCAACCGAAACGGCGGTGCGCCGGCGGTGCGTTTTCCCGGCCGCGGAAAACATCCGTTTTCATCAAATTCCTACAGTCGATTCCTGGATCCGTGATTACGGTCCAAACTTTATCGTGTCCGACAAACTTCAGTTTGTCGCTGACTCAGAGAAAGAGCCGCTCGCGCAGGCCAACGACAAACTGGAGTTTGTCGGACGTCAACTCGAACAGAGGCTCGCTTATAACGATTGGATATTCAACGCCTGGGGAAACAAATACGAAGAATTGAAGAGGGACGATTCAATCCCCGCGCGCCTGGAAAGTTTGTTGAAAGTTCGACGCTTCGAACCGGGCATCGTGATGGAGGGCGGTTCGATTGAAGTGAACGGCGCCGGCTGCGTGCTGACAACCGAGCAATGTCTGTTAAATCCAAACCGCAACCCACAACTAAGTAAGGGCGATATTGAACGGTATCTGAAAAATTATCTCGGCGTCGAGAAAGTCTTGTGGCTCGGAGAAGGAATTGTTGGCGACGATACAGACGGACACATTGACGACATCGCGCGCTTTGTGGCACCGGACCTTATAGTTTGTGCCGTCGAAGACGATCCCGAAGATGCGAACTACAAATTGCTGCAAGATAACCTGCGGAGGTTGCAGGCCATGACTGATGTGAAGGGCCGTCCGTTTGAGATCGTCACCTTACCCATGCCCGGTGTCGTTGGCGGAATCAGCACGCAAGCGCGCGAGTTGGAGCGCCTGCCTGCGTCTTACGCAAATTTCTACATCGCGAACGACGTAGTACTTGTTCCCGGCTTCGGACACGAAAACGATTCGCGGGCTTTAAATACTATTCAGCGACTCTTTCCCGATCGCCAGGTAGTCGGAATCAATTGCGAGCCGCTGGTTTGGGGCATGGGAACGATTCACTGCGTTACTCAGCAACAACCACAAGTCAATTAGCCGCAGTTACCACAGAAGTGCTATCCGCCGATTACACAGATTTCACAGATTTAGTAAGAACAAAACGTCGATGTTCCAAGCTTCGCGTGCCGAAATTAAGGAGTAGCCCGACTTCGTGACCGGTCGCTTTCAGATAGTTTATTACCTGCGCCTCTTCGGTTCCGCTCAAGCGAGCGAGGGCCTTCAACTCAACGACCACGGAATTGAAACAAACGAAGTCCGCACAATAACCCGTGTGGAGAGGTTGGGCTTTGTACGCTAGAGGCATTTTAACTTCTCTTATGAAGGGAATATCTCGATTCGTAAACTCGCTGGCCAAAGCTTCCTGGTAAACTGGCTCCAGGAAACCGCAGCCTAGTTGCCGATGGACTTCCATTGCCGCTCCAATGATTGAGTATGTTCTAGGATCGTTTTCGGTGAGATTCTTGTGCACCCTGAGATCTTATCAGTCATTATTTCTTGTCTATGTAATCTGTGTAATCTGCGGATAGTATCTTCTTAACAACGTTTTTTGCATCGTCCAGTGTGCGCACGCGGTCGTCTAGCTGCATTTCGTAAATCGCCTTAGTGATTTCGCCAACTCGCGGCCCCGGTTTGAGGCCCATCTCCAACAAATGGCGCCCTAACAAAATCGGCGCGGGTGGATGTTGCTCGACTGCTAATTCCTGGGCCCGTTGAATAAACCACTCCTGAGCTTCAGCGTCGTACCACTTCTCTCGCGGAACCCAGGCAGCATTGCGACCAAGCGAATCTGCTTTGGCAACACGATAAAGGAGATTCAACTCGCACTTCCTGGCGAGACGTCGAAACGCACCATCGCCAACCTCATCTCGTTTCTTAAAAAACTCGCCGGGCTTCAAGTGTTCACGTACAAGCGCAATCACCTGCCCCCGTACGTCGTAACCATCCAACGTATGAATGCTGAGGCGATCAAGAAAACTTTTGGTCGGCGCAACTCCTGCCTCTTCGTGTCCACGCGAGCGCCAGCGGCCTTCGAGAAACTCAGTGGTTGCAGGCTTGCCAAAATCGTGAGCTAAAGCAGCAAGCATAACCGTCACTTGTTTCGCGTAAGGCAGGTCCTCAATTAACTCCCGTGCGCGATCCGTAACAAGCAGCGTGTGAACAAAGACGTCGCCCTCCGGGTGCCACTCGGGATCCTGGGGGACGTCGCTTAGACTCTTTATCTCGGGAAACAGTTGATCGATCGCTCTCAACTTGCGCAGCCACTCCAGTCCGATGGCCGGGCGTCGGGCTTGCAGCAATAGCTTCTCCAGTTCACTCCAGATCCTCTCCGCCGGCAGGTCAGATAAATCGATACCGCCGCAGAGCGCAACGGTTTCTCCATCAATCTCAAACTCAAAGCGCGCGGCAAATTGCGCTGCCCGCAATATGCGCAGGCTGTCTTCAGCAAACGTGTCGGCCGAGACAGCGCGCAGGATCCTGTTGCGGATGTCTTCCTGGCCGCCAAAAGGATCGATGAGTTCGCCCGTCAACGGATCTTGCAAGATAGCGTTAATGGTGAAATCGCGCCGGCGCGTCGCTTCTTCGATTGTCATTGCCGGATCGCCTTCAATAACAAAAGCGCGATGGCCGCGGCCCGACTTTCGCTCGCGGCGGGGTATGGATACATCGAGATCAGAACCCAGCTTGTAGACAGTGAACGCTTCACCGACGACGTTTACCGGACCAGATAGATCGAGCAGGCCGCGTAGTTTTGCTGGTTCAATACCGTAAACCTCCAGATCCCAATCCTTGGGCTCTCCGCCCATCAGCAGATCGCGAACGCAGCCCCCCACCAGCAGTGCCCGCCCGCCTTCATCGCGAATCGCCTGCGCGAGCGCCAGGACTTTTTCGGGTACGAGATTTTCTGGAATCGAAGGTGACATCGCCCATTATTTAAAGAACACAGCATGATGTGCCCCATCATTGAGATGTGCGTTAGTAATGAACGGGGGCAAGCCCACCTTCCTAACCTGAGAGACTTCTGGGACGCTCGCTTGATCTCGCCTTGAAGCCTCTCCGACGATTAGTATTGCGCAACTGTGATCAGCTCGCGGTCAGGAAGGTGGGATTAGCACCCCAGCGGGGCTGCCCCGCTGGGACCCCGCCTTGCCCCCGCGCCTTGGCAGCGGCAACTCGGCGCATGCTAATCCTCTTCTAATTGTTCATCACTGTAATCTTCGACAACAACTTGAACGCCCTGCGTTGAGGGCAAACAACTGATTATTTGCGCACGATCGATCTTTGTCATCTCGCTTCCCGCGGCGTGCCAGAGCTTCACCCAGAAGGTTCGCGTTTCGCCGTGAATGGCAAACGTCGAGCCGTCGTTCATGACGGCGACAGGCTCGGCGGTAGTGCCCGCGCGCAATTCCTCGAGAAGCTCTGAAATAAAGGGCTTAAACTGATCGAATTGCACCAGCACGTCACGATCTTCAATTTCCGCGGGCGGCAACTCTACCGGCTCGTCGGCTTCAAGCAACAGACGGGTTTCAGTTTGCAGGTTTCGCTTTTTGACTATAGGCATGATTCAAAGCAGTTTCGAGTTTCGAGTTCCGAGTTTCGAGTTTCAGGATAGGCCTGCGACAGTTCTGGTTCTACCTGCTATGTGCGAGTAACGATCTCAAGCCACGGCCACGCGAACTTGAAACTCGGAACTCGAAACTTGAAACTCGAAACTATTCTCCCAGTCTCTTCAACAAGTGCTCCTGCAGATCAGCAACCTTCACGCGTTCCTGTGCCCACGTATCTCGATCGCGAACTGTCACTGCTTCATCTTCGAGGGATTGATGGTCCACTGTTACGCAAAAGGGCGTGCCAATTTCATCCTGGCGCGCATAGAGTTTCCCGATGCCTCCCGTGTCGTCATAGACCGCACGCATGGCCGGTTGCAGCAAATGCTTAATCGTCTTCGCCAGCGCTACGATCTCCGGTTTGTTTTTGGCCAGCGGCAAAACGGCAACTTTGATGGGCGCAAGGTCCGGATGCAATTTCAAGATGACGCGCTTCTCGCCCTTGTCGTTTGTCTTCTCCGTGTAGGCATCCATGAGCACAGCCAGTACCGTTCGATTAACTCCGGCCGCCGGTTCTATGACATAAGGATAGAAACGTTCCTTCGTGGCCTCGTCGAAATACGAAAGGTCCTCGGTCGAATCCGGATTGAGGCGCTTCCCTTCCGCGTCCTCCGGTTTCTTCGAATGCGTACGCAAATCAAAATCGGTGCGATTCGCGATACCCATCAATTCATCCCATTGCCGTGCCTCTTCTTCGCGCTCAGGAAAAAACCGGTACTGGATATCGACGGTGCGTTTCGCATAGTGGGCCAACTCTTCTTTTGGCTGCTCGTAAAGACGCAGGTTCTCTTTAGAAATGCCGAGATCGGTAAACCACCCGAAACAATTATCAATCCATTCCTGATGTGCCTGTTCATCCTCGCCGGGACGGACAAAGTATTCCATCTCCATCTGCTCAAACTCGCGCGTGCGAAAGATGAAGTTGCCCGGCGTCACTTCGTTGCGAAACGATTTGCCGATTTGCGCGACACCGAAAGGAAGCTTGCGCCGGCTGGTTGTCAACACGTTGGCAAAGTTTATGAAGATGCCTTGCGCTGTTTCAGGACGCAAATAAACCAAAGAAGATTCATCATCTTCCGCCGTCGCGCCGACGTGGGTGCGAAACATCAAGTTAAAAGGCCGGGGCTCGGTCAGCTCTTTGGAACCGCAGTTGGGACATTTGCCATCAGTCAACTTATCAGCGCGCAGACGAGTTTTGCATTCACGACAGTCCACCAGCGGATCACTAAATGTGTCTTCATGTCCTGAATATTTCCAAACCAGCCGATTCAAAATTATTGATGAGTCGAGTCCTTCCATGTCATCGCGTTCATAGACCATCCAACGCCACCACGCCTGCTTGACGTTATTGCAGAGTTCTACGCCAAGTTGGCCGTAGTCCCAGGCGCTGCCCAGACCACCGTAGATTTCGGAAGAGGGAAAGACAAACCCACGCCGCTTGGCAAGGGAAACTATTGTTTCGATGTTAGGAGCTGACATAAGAGCGTGAATCGTAAATGGTGAATAGTAAATGGTAACCGGCTAAAACGTGAAATGGCCCTACTCGAAGGCTCATCCACGACCATTCACTATTCACTATTTACTATTTACCAAAGAAAAGAGGAGCACCAAGGTCAGCGCTCCTCGATTCACTCAAAACTGTAAAGACTCGCGAAGTTGCTTTCTACTTACTCGGCGTTTGGATGTTGACATCGATCTTCTGTGTGCCGCCGCCACCAAACAGCCGTCCTCTGAATGCGAATAGCGCCACGAGCACGATGATCACGAAGATCACCAGAACCGCGACAACGCCTGTGCTGCCGCCACCGTCACCATTATCTCCCATGAAACGACTCCTCCTGTTGTAGGGGGGGACTCAAATCGATTAGTTAGAGGGATGGCAAAGATTGTTAACACAAGGAACCGGCCAGCGTCAATTGCAATTGCGGAAAAGCTTTAGGACCAGTCATCCATTTTTCATTGAGGGATCAGCGCGGTGTAACCTGAATAAAAAAGGAGGTTTGCGCGTACGCAAACCTCCTCAGATCGATCACATCAAACCCGCCGGCGTTACTCAGAATCGGTGGCGCTCGCGGCTTCAGCCTTGCGGCCTTCATCGCGCAAAACAGCTTTGCGCGAAAGCTTAATCTTGTTGCCTTCCTTGCCGATGCACTTCACTAGGATCTGCTGGCCCTCCTTCAATTCATCTCTGACATCCTTGACCCGGCGGTCAGCGATTTCCGAGATGTGAAGCAATCCGTCCGTGCCCGGAAAGATTTCAACGAAAGCACCAAAGTCAACAATGCGGGAAACCGTGCCCATGTAAGTCTGGCCCACTTCGGCTTCTGCAGTTATACCGCGAATCCGGTTTACCGCCGCTTCAGCAGCCTCGCCGCTGGCAGTGGCGATTGAGATTGTACCGTCGTCAGACACGTCAATCTTCGCGCCTGTCTCTTCGACCAGGGCGCGAATCATCTTGCCGCCTGGTCCAATGACGTCGCGAATCTTATCCGGGTTGATTTTGATCTGGATGATTCGTGGCGCATGCGCGGAAATATCCTGGCGTGGCTCAGCGATAGCTTTCTCCATCACGCTCAGGATGTACAAACGACCCTTCCTTGCCTGCTCCAGCGCTTCGGCCATGATCTGCGCGTTAATGCCGCCGATCTTAATATCCATTTGTAGCGCCGTGATGCCGTCCTTTGTTCCAGTGACTTTGAAGTCCATGTCGCCGTAATGGTCTTCCGCTCCGGCGATGTCCGTGAGAATGGCATACTTATTACCTTCCATAACCAGACCCATGGCGACACCCGCTACCGGTGCTTTCAATGGCACACCCGCATCCATCAATGAAAGGATGCCTCCACAGACGCTGGCCATCGATGACGATCCGTTCGACTCAGTGATGTCGGAAACAATGCGAAGCGTGTAGGGAAACACCGACTCGTCCGGCAGGACTGATTCTATTGCTCGACGCGCAAGCGCACCGTGTCCGATCTCGCGCCGGCTCGACGAGCCAAAACGGCCCACTTCGCCGACCGAGTAATGCGGGAAGTTGTAGTGGAGCAGGAAGCGGCGTTTGACCTCACCCTTTTCGAGGTCGTCCATAAACTGCTCGTCTTCTTTAGTGCCCAGTGTGGTCGTAACAATGGCCTGAGTTTCGCCACGGGTGAAAAGCGCAGAACCATGGACGCGCGGCAGCCAACCAACTTCGCAGCTTATCGGCCGTATTTCTGAGAACCGGCGGCCATCGGGCCGGCGCCGATTATTGAGAATGTCGTCTCGGAAGATGGTTTCCTTCAAATGGTCGAAGACTTTTTTCGCCATCTGTCTTATCTCCGGCTGGTCCTCTGGATACGACTCGACCACTTCTTTCTTCAAGGCATCGACCGCGGCATAACTGTCGCGTTTTTCCTGGTTCGTGGTGTCCAGAGCGGCGCGCAAACGGTCGCTAAAGTTTCTTTGAATTTCGCCGAGCATCTCCTCATTCAGGGGAGTTTCAACCACTTCGCGTTTCTTTACATCGAGCGCTTTGTATAACTCTTTCTGCCAGCGGCACAGGCGATTTATCTCCTTGTGCGCGAGCATCAGCGCTTCGACCATGATTTCTTCCGACACTTCCGAGGCGCCGGCCTCGACCATGACGATGGCCTCTTCCGTGCCGGCGACTATCAGGTTCAAACGCGACTCGCGGACTTCGTCATAGGTCGGATTAACAATGTAACGTCCTTCAATCAATCCGATCCGCACGCCGGCGATCGGATTCATAAAGGGAATATCAGAAAGGTAAAGAGCACACGATGCGCCGGTGATGGCGATCACGTCAGGATTGTTGTCCGGGTCCGCGGAAATCACACTGGCGATTACCTGCGTTTCGTTTCGATATCCTTCCGCAAACAGTGGCCTGCAAGGACGATCGATCAAGCGGCTGGTGAGGACTTCTTTTTCAGTGGGACGTCCTTCGCGCCGGAAGTAGTTACCGGGAATGCGTCCGGCGGCATAGTTTGCCTCACGATACTCAACCGTCAGCGGGAAAAAATCTATTCCTTCCCTAACGTTTGCAGCGCCGATCGCGGCGACCAGCAACATCGTGTCGCCATATTGGATAATCACAGAACCATCTGCCTGCTTGGCGACTCGTCCGGTTTCAACCGTCAAATCTTTGTCGCCTAACTTTATTGATTCTTTTAGGTATTTCTTAACTGTCATCTTCTTTTGTCTCCTTCGGACAATTACCTGAACCTGGTCAGGCCGCGAGCGTCTCGTGCGCGTCGCTTTTGTTTGATTTCTCTTCGCCGACGCCACGTGAAGCGTCTTGGAATTTCTTGAGCCGCAACAATAATAAAGGCGGCACAAGCCTCTTAACCGTGAAGCTCATGTCGCCTTTTATGCGTTACGCTAAGGCCGAACGCGTCTGCTTGCCTGGGAGTATAGCCGTCACGTTCGGCACCTTCGGCAAACTCTTCGATAGACGCGGGCTTTACAGGGATCTGAGACTCGAAGTTGTCTCGTTTACACTACCGCCTACTGACTTAACGACGAAGGCCCAGTCGAGTCACTACCTCGTGGTAGCGCTCAATATCTGTGCGCTTTAAATAATCCAGCAAACTCCTGCGCTGCGAGACCATCTTGAGCAGACCGCGTCGCGAGTGGTTGTCTTTCTTATGGATCTTGAAGTGTTCGGTAAGCTCGTTGATTCTCTTGCTGAGTAAAGCCACCTGCACCTGAGGCGAACCGGTATCCGCATCATGGCTGCGGAAGTCGTTAAGAATCTGTTCTTTCGTTTCTTTGGCTAAAGGCACTGCTAAGATGATCCTCCTGGACAGCAGTAAATCCGTCTAAACACGGCAACCGCTAAGATTAAGTGTCGAAGTAAGTTAACACGCGCCTCGGTGACTGTCCAGCGAGCGTGCTGGAGGGGTATGGGTCAGTTTGGAAACTTAGGCTAAACATGACCGGTTTACCGGGAGCGCGGGCGCCTCGCCCGCAATGAGCGCGAAGCGCGAACAAGAATTGGCCAAACAACTGCCACGAAGAAACTGCGCTGCGGCGTGTTGCGGGCGAGGGCGCCCGCGCTCACAGCGAAAAGTTGCCCTTCGAATATTAAACTGACCCACTACCTGCTGGAGGACGTGGTTCGTTAGTCTGGCCTTGAAACCACCGTAACCCGCCTGACCGCCGCACTGAAGTGTGGCGCTAATGAGGATTTCAAACGACGCAGGGTTGGCTGACGAAATTTTTCGGCCAGCGAAATATCCGATTAGCGCGCTGCATTCGAGATTGGCGGCGTCTCTGCTAACATCGGCGCCAGGTAACGAAAACTATGTCAAACAAAGCGGCTCACACGGTCATCATTGGCGGCGGCTTTGGCGGACTATTCACCGCCCTCGATCTTGCCGGCTCGGGCGATGTGACTCTAATTAGCGATCAGGACCATTTTCTGTTTACGCCGATGCTCTACGAATACCTGAGCGGCGAAGTTGAAGAATGGCACATTGCGCCAAACCACAAAGAACTACTCGACGAAAGCACCAACTTCATTCGCGATGACGTTACCGACATGGATCTGGACGCGCGCTCAATAACACTCAAGAGTGGTCGTAAAATTTCCGAGTATGACGCGCTGGTCGTTGCGGTCGGCGGGGTCACTAATTTCGCGGGAGTGGAAGGTGCCGCCGAATTTTCGTTTCCCTTTCGCAAGATCGCGCATGCGGATTCACTCCGGTTGAGAATGGTTGAAGCTCTCGACCAGGTGCCGCCGGATCTGCCGCCGCAAGATACCCAGCGGGCCCTGACTTTCGCGGTCGTTGGCGCCGGCGCCAGTGGCGTAGAACTTTCGACGAAGATGGCCGACCTGCTGCGCGATGCTTTTAAACGACGCGCGCTGCGGGGCGAACCGCGCGTGTTAGTCATTGAGATGGGCGACAAAGTTGTGCCCGGAATGGGAGGAGAAATCCGCGAGTTTGTCGAAGACGCGCTGCGCGAATCGCGTGTTGAAGTTCATACTTTGACTCGTGTCGTGCGCGTCACCGCGAAGTCGCTGACTTTTGAACACAACGGAGGGCTGACAGAGATCGAAACGGCGGCAGTAGTCTGGGCAGGCGGAGTGCGCATGAATCCGTTAATCGAAGAGCTGAAAGTGGAAAAGACTAACCGCGGATTGATTCTTGTCGAACCGACTTTGCAAATTCCTGCCCACAAGAATGTTTTCGCGCTCGGCGATGTCGCCTTTTATAAAGACGCTACTCCCACTCTGGCGGGCACGGCCCAACTTGCATTTCAGGAAGCCTCACTCGTTGCACGCAACGTAAAGGCTTTTCTTTCCGGCGCTGAGCTACAAACAAAACACTTTGAAGAATTAGGAGAAGCAGTCAGCCTGGGAACCGAACGCGCTGCGGTACTCGCGGGAGGAAAAGCGTTTGGTGGACCACTCGCGCGCCAGGCAAGGTTCGCGCTTTACACTTCAAGGCTACCCACCTGGCATCATCGCTTACGGGTAGGCGCGAGTTGGTTTTTTGAAGGAACTTCCCCTCGCCCCCTTTTGCCGCTGGGCATTCAAAGATAACTGTTTGAGGCGAATCCAGTGACTCGGTCTGCGCGCGTACGACTCCTTATTATCGTTGCGGTCACCATCTCGGTGGTCGCGTTTTATTCATGGGCGCGAACAAAACGCGGGCCCGATCGAAACGAACTGACTAATGGACGTATTGCTGAATCTTCGCCAGCTTCATCCCCTTCCGCATCCCCCACGCTCGCCCCCGTTCCGTCTGCGGCCACGACCCAGTCGCCAACTACATCTGCAACTCAGGTTCCGGTTAACCCGGATACCGAAGTTACACCTTCACAGAATAATGATCGGAAAGATCTTACCGCGGGTAGGTTTGTCGGCACTCTGAAACTTATTATTCCCGTCCTGGGAGTAACGCCTGACCAACTGGTCGACACGTTTTCGGATGCGCGCTCCGAAGGTCGCACCCATGACGCAATCGATATCCCTGCTCCCGCAGGAACTCCGGTCGTAGCCGCTGCCGATGGCCAGATCGTCAAACTTTTTCAAAGCGACCGGGGTGGCACAACCATCTACCAACTGAGCCCCGATAAGAAGCTGGTATTTTACTACGCGCATCTCCAACGTTACGTTGATGGCCTGGTGGCGGGTAAGTTTGTTCGCCAGGGGGAAGTTATCGGGTATGTGGGCGACACCGGCAACGCGGGCGCTGGAAATTTCCATCTCCATTTTTCGATCTCCGTCGTCTCTGATCCCAAGCGTTACTGGGAAGGCATCAACATCAATCCCTATCCACTGCTTCACAGCCCTACTAAATAGTCCGACAAACTAAAGGAAGCTCTGAACAAGTTAAAGCGGGCTTGCCTTTCCAAAACCCGCGCAGCGGGTGGAAGTCGCGCTTCGCGGGCTCAATGCAAACTCTTCAACAACTTGTTTAGAGTTTCCTAAAGTTTGTCGTTGGGGTTTACGAGTGGCCTGCCTTGGAGGGAACGCGACAAACTGAAGTTTGTCGGACTTGTGAAAAGCCCTCTCGCAAGGTTGAAGTTTCCACTCACCCGCGTTCGCTAATCGTGCAAGCCTTTTTCGAAAACGAGGGTTTCGGTGCAGACCGAGCGGAGATTCCGTTGAAACTTCTGTGGGAACACCCATTGCTACACACAGTCGATCGAGCAATAATCATCTCGCTTTGAACATACCGACAAAATGTCGAAAATATAGGCAACTGAGGAACTCAAATGAATAAAATCAGACATACAGCTCTCTGGCTAATCGTAGCCTTCTCGCTTGTGGCGGCCGCAGCATGCACGGTGGAGCCCGGCAGCAACTCCAACAGCCCGGCAAGTCCATCACCATCTACGTCGCCTTCACCGTCCAGCGAAGTCAGCCAGGCCAACGCAATTCCGGTTACATTGCCCGTACTGGATGCAATGTTTTCGGATGAAGCGTTTAAATCGAGGTTGAAATCCAAAATTGAACTCACCGACGATCAGATCGCGCAGCTACAAAAGATCGCGGGTGACGAAGTTGCAAGGTTGCGGCAGTCGAATACGGAAGAACAAAGTGCCGAGCAACTGAGTCAGGCCGAGCAATCCCGCCAGCACGCTGCGGAAGCAATTCGCGGCGTCATCGGCGAACAAAAAGCCCAGGACCTCTTCGCGATGGCCCGCGAATACTGGGTCAAAGGTAGCGAAGCAACTGATCCGAACAAAACGGATAAGGCCGCCGCGCCGGACAGCACAACTTCAAATCTTCCGAATGCGGTGCCGAAAGACACGCGCGTGGTCGTAAACATTCCGGCATTTCGCATGGATGTCTTCAGCGCGGGCTCACTAGTTAAGTCTTACAAAATCGGTATCGGTTATCCGGAGTTTCCGTTACCCACTGGCTTAAGAAAAGCCCAAACAATTATTTTCAATCCCACCTGGACGCCGCCCGACGAACCGTGGGTCGCAAAAATGAAAAATGTCAGCGTCGGCGAAAAGGTGGAGGCGGGCAGCAAATTGAATCCGCTGGGACCGATCAAGATTCCTATCGGTCTCCCCTCGCTCATCCACGGCGGAAAATCACCCGCGAAGTTGGGCACGTTTGCCTCGCATGGCTGCGTCGGTTTAACGACGGCGCAGGTGCAGGACTTTGCCAAACTGCTGGCCCAGGTTGCCGGCGGCGAGATTTCCAATACTGCGTTCCAGTCGTACCTGAAAGACAAGACCAAGACGCAAGTAGTGAAATTGGACCACGTAGTGCCGGTAGAACTGCGCTACGAAACGATCGTGGTTGAAGATGGAAAGCTACACATTTATCGCGACGTCTACGATCAAGATACAAACACCGAAGCAAACTTGCGCGCAGTTTTGGAGGCAAACGGCATCAAGCTCGAAGACTTAAGCGAAGAGCAACGCACGCAGGTGCTGGATGCACTTAATGCGATGTCGCGTCACCCGCTGAACGAAACCGCGACAAGTAAGGCTGCGGTCAGTGCGCCGGGTAAAGCTGCTGGGAATGTAAACCCCTCTGCTTCGCCCTTAGCCGCGGCAAACGCGACCGCTGACAAAGCAGAGAAAAAAGTCGCAGCGCGCGTTAAGAAACCAGTCGGCAAGAATCAGAAAGAACTTGTCATTGAGCTAGCGGCGCTGAAGGGGAAAGGTTATCCGGCGGCCGTGAATCTGGATACCGGGGCGGGAAAACCTGCCCCTCCGGTTGTAGTGAAGTCTACTGACTAGAAATCAGGCTCCGAGGGCAACAGACTTTAGAAATCTCTAGGCCAATGAAGCTGGTTGGTCCGATAAACATTCAAGCTCGGGTGCCGATAAGCAGCGGGGGCATGCCCCCTTCCCCACCCAGAGCTGCTCGCAGCGGAGTATTGATTGATTGTTGAAAGGCTTTCAAGGCGAGATCAGGCGATTCATATAGATTAGAAGGCTTTCAAGACGGAGCAGATGGTTTACTCAGAGAGTCTCCAGGTCGCCCCCGCTCGTT
Source organism: Chloracidobacterium sp. UBA6041 (assembly GCA_002427845.1). Taxonomy (GTDB): domain Bacteria; phylum Acidobacteriota; class Blastocatellia; order Pyrinomonadales; family Pyrinomonadaceae; genus PSRF01. The sequence continues at coordinate 14,238 of DIYZ01000227.1, forward strand.
CCTTAACACGAATGAAGTGAGATCTGCTTCAATGCTTCACCCGATATGAGACCAGCACGCAACCGTTCTTGAAAGTTCTACACTCAAGTAGTTCCAAATCGATCTGGCGCTTCATTTCATGAAAAACCGGTATACCGGAACCGAGCAAGACGGGATGAATATTGAAACCGATTTCATCAATCAAGTTTGCCTCGAAGAGCGATTTAGCCAAGAGCCCCCCACCCATCACGCAGATGTCTTTGCCTGGCTCATTTTTCAATTTGCGAACAAACTTCGCGGCATCCTCTGAAATAATTTTCACTTTGCTGTCAGGCTTTTCCTTTATCGTTCGCGAAAAGACGTAATTCTTCACACCCGGATATGTCCCACCGCCGTCGCCCATTCGCAAGGCAACTTCGTTAAGTCTTGCGTCCCATCACGACCGTGTCGATCGTCTTCCAGAACTCTGCCATGTACGCTGCAGCTTCATCACTCCACATGAGCCAATCCACGGCGTCATCTTTGCGAGCAAAATAGTTGTCGAGACTATTAGCGCCACCAAACGTCACTTTGCGCATGGTTGGAATTTCTCAGGTCGGTGGATGAATCAAGCCGTACTCGCGGCTTCGCAGGAGTCTAGTAAAGGCGCCTCTTCTATTTCGGCGCCGGCTTCTCCGAAGTAAGGCCGGCCCGCTTCAATCGCTTCGAAGTACTCCTCGATGCGGTTCAGGATTTCTTCCACCGAGTGGGAATGGTAGAGCGACGTGCGGAAGAGCGCGCCGCCTTGCAAGCCGCGTGTAAATTGTCCCGCCAGTTGTTTCATACGATTGATGGCCGGCGTCTCAGGCATGTCTTCACGCAGCATGTCGAAGTACTCATGCAAGATCGCACGCTTGTCGGCAAGCGTCGGCTCAAAAACATCGCGACCGTGCATCACGTCTTCAATCTGCCGAAAGATCCACGGATTGGCCATCGCGCCGCGTCCAATCAAGACCCCATCACAACCAGTTTCACGAAAACGTGCGAACGCGACTTCGATGGTAGTCACATCACCGCTACCCGATACCGGAATTTTTACAGTTTCCTTTATCTGTTTGACGAGGTCCCAATTGGCGAGACCGCGATAGCCCTGCTCCTTTGTGCGGCCGTGCAGCGCAATGTGTTCGACGCCGCAGGCTTCAGCGAGCCTGGCAGTCTCAACGGCATTGATAGTGTGATCGTAAAAGCCCGCGCGAATCTTAATCGTCAGCGGAATTGTAACCGCTTTTTTGATCTCTTTGAGAATTGTCTCGAGGCGTTCATGGTCCTTCAAAAGACCTGACCCGCCGCCGTGTTTCACAACCTTTGGCGCCGGACAGCCACAGTTGATATCAAGAATGTCAGCACCGATTTCTTCCGCCATCTCCGCCGCCATGCGCATGCGTTCCGGTTGGCCGCCGAAAATCTGCACTGCAAACGGCCGCTCGTCAGGATAAAAACGCATTTGCCTCTTAGACTTCGGATTGCTGCGTGTCAAACCTTCAACCGAAATAAACTCAGACACACTCAAACCAACCCCACCGCACCGCTTAAGCAAACGACGAAACGAAACATCGGTCACGCCTGCCATCGGCGAAAGAATCAATGGCGGATCGATCTCAATGTCACGAATCTTGAATGGTTTGATTTCCAGGGTCATAACTTAGTCAGGGTCTTATGGTAACGGGTGTTCCCACTGCTACAGCGTCAAACAACTCCCGCATGTCTTCATTCTCCAACGCGACGTATCCCCATGTCCAATCGCTCTTCGCTCCGTTTCCGTGAATGTAGATCAGTCCACCCAACGCGGTGTATTGCGGTGGCTTGGCCGCCGTTGCCATTATTCCCGAACTAATTGTTTCAGAAGCGTGAAGCTTATCGAACAGTTCATTGTTAGATCAAAGCTCGCCCGAGTCTAAAGTTTCTTCGCTCAAAATTTCATACAGAGTGCCGGCGTCTTTTCGGGATACCTGCCGAAGGGTTGGAACTGACAGAACGCGGACTTTCGTTAACGTGTTGCGGCGACGGACGAGGATTTCGTCACCGGGTTTGACAGCGTGTGAAGACTTGGCCGTACTTCCGTTGATCGAAACGCGGCCGGCTTCACAAAATTTTTGGGCTAGACTCCGTCCGGAACAAAGACGGCTCGCTTTAAGGAAAACATCGAGACGCATTACGCGTACTCAAATAATAGTCCAGGTAAGGAGGCAGTCGGCAGGAGCAGACGGCAGGAATAAAATCTCCCTGCCTCCTGCCCCTGGTGCCTGCTCCTGGCTCTATGGTTTCGGAAAGATACCGAGCAACTTGCCTTTCTTCTTCTCTGCGGGTTTCTCACCGGAGGCGCCCGTATTTTCCGCCGTCTTCTCCGGCGCGAGTTTCAAGATCGGCGCGACCGCAGCGCGATAGCTTTCGGAGATTTTGATGTAAGCGTCATTACGCAGACCCTGCATGTATTCTTCCCGTTGCTTATCTGACTGCTCCATCGTGATCGCCTCGCGCACCTGGTTTTCATTGAAAGAGGCGGTGGTGCTCGCCGGCGTACGCTCGTCAACGCGCAGGATCTGGTAACCATCGTTGGTGCGAAGAGGTTCGCTGACTTCCCCCACTTTTACATCTTTGACGGCGGCGGCAATGTCCTGTCGCAGATTGGGAACTTCAAAGGCGCCCACTTTGCCTTTATTTTGCGGCGCCGTGCGTACGCCGTTCGTCTCTCGCTCAGAGTTTGCCGCGGCCAACGCACCAAAGTCCGCGCCTGAGCGTAACTGTCTCACCAAATCCAGGGCCCTGGCTTTTACTTCCGCTTCATTCTTGCCGGCGGAACTCAAAAAGATTTCTGACAGCGTTACGCTTTCAGGTTTGCGGAACTTGTCCGGATGAGCGTCGAAATATTTTTTCAGCTCCGGAACAGTCGCTCCCAAGAAAATTTTACGATCCACTTCCTGTTGAATCACAGCTTGTTTCATCATCTCGACGCGCAGCGTCTGTCGAGTTGCAACCGGATCGACGCCACTCTCTCTCATTGCCGCATCGAGCTTTTCAATGGTCGTGATGCCCTGTTCTTTTGCCACCTCGAGCATCCTGCGGTTAACTTCGGCTTCCACTTCCGACGCGAGATCGAGTTCCTTACCCTTTTGCAGGAGCAGTTGTTCATTAACCAGCGTGGCAATTAACTCCGCTTGTCGCTTGTTTACCTCTTCGACGGCTTGCTGCTCGGACATTCCCGATTGCTTCAACGTCTCGATGCGCTCCTTGGATTCTCGCTTCAACATAGATAGCGTGATCACATCGTCGTTTACCTGCGCGATAACCTCGTCAACTACCTGTAGCTCGCTCTCCTGCGCCATGGTGGTCGCCGGGATCAAAGCCAATATCGCCACTAGAAAGAGGCCCACTATTACGAGCGAAATAAATTTAGATTTCACAATACTGCTCCTAAAGAATTGTCAGTTGTTGGTGGTCCGTAGTGCGTAGTTTGTAGTTGGTGGTTGCATTTTCGCACTTGATTTGACCACAAAGATATTACTAATCACAAACGGCCTACAAGTATCGGCCAAGAGCTCATTTGAAAACGAGGACCACGGACAACTGACTACTGACGAAGTTCCAGCAACGCGCCACGCACCGTGTCAAGCACCTGATCTTGTTCAGCTTCGCTCAGAGTAATCCGCAAGACGCCGGTCGGGGTGAAAACCGTGCCCTCGCGGTCGTTTACAAAAGCAGCCAGTTTTTCCGGTGATATACGCGCTTTTTCACTAAACTTTAGCGCCGCACCCTCCGGCGTCTTATCGATTGATAGCACGCCAATATCCTCCGCAAGTCTCCTGAGAAGAGCGTAGCCAAAAAGCTGCTCCACTGACTCCGGCAACCGCCCGTATCGATCCCGGGTCTCATTTCGAATACTGGCAAGCGTCTCTTCGTCGCGGGCCGACGAAACACGCTTGTAAGTGCGCAAGCGCTGGCCCATGTCGTTGATGTAATCATCAGGTATGGCAACGTCAACGCCCAGATTGATCGAGACGCTGGTTTCGTCATCAACTGTTTCGCCCCGTAACTCCGAAACGGTGCGTTCGAGCATTTGCGTGTAAAGATCAAAGCCCAGCGCGTCCATATGCCCTGATTGCTGGCCGCCCAGAAGATTTCCCGCACCGCGCAGTTCGAGATCGAGTGCGGCTATGCGAAACCCTGCTCCCAAGTCTGAAAACTCCCGAATCGCGGCCAACCGCCGCCTCGCAGTCGGCGAAAGCTCCTGTTCTCCGGGTATCAAAAGATAGGCGTAAGCACGGCGATTTGACCGTCCGACACGCCCCCGCAGTTGATATAACTGAGAAAGACCGTATTGATCGGCGCGATTTATGATGATTGTGTTGGCGCGGGGGATGTCTATACCGTTCTCAATGATGGTCGTAGCAACCAGCACATCGTACTTGAATTCAATGAAGTCGAGCATTACTCGCTCCATCTCCTTTTCATTCATCTGCCCGTGTCCGACCACCAGGCGCGCCTGCGGCACCAGGCGCTGGACCAGGGCTGCAATCGTCTCGATAGTCTCCACGCGATTGTGTATGAAGAAAACCTGCCCGCCGCGGCCGAGCTCGAGCTCAATCGCCGACTTGATGACGTTTTCAGAAAACTGGACAACCTGAGTTTGAATAGCAAGGCGATCGCGCGGCGGCGTTTCAATCAATGACATATCGCGCAGCCCGCTAAGCGACATATTTAGCGTCCGCGGTATGGGCGTCGCTGAAAGCGTCAAAACATCGACGCGCTTCTTCAAGTGTTTCAGTCTTTCTTTATGGGCCACGCCAAAACGCTGCTCCTCGTCGACGACAACCAACCCCAGCTCTTTAAAGCGAACGTCTTTTGAAAGCAGCCGGTGAGTGCCAATAACCACGTCTACGTCGCCCGCCTCAACCCGCTTGGCTACTTCCTTCTGTTCTTTCGCGGAACGAAAGCGCGACAGTAATTCAATCTTCACCGGGAAAGGCGCGAAGCGGCTGCGAAATGTGTCGTAGTGCTGGTAAGCGAGCACGGTCGTCGGCGTTAACACTGCCGCCTGCTTGCCTTCCATGACGGCTTTGAACGCGGCGCGCATGGCCACTTCGGTTTTGCCGTAACCGACGTCGCCGCAAAGCAGACGGTCCATCGGCGTCGCTTCTTCCATGTCGTGTTTCACGTCTTCGATCGCAGTTTCCTGGTCCGGAGTTAAGACGTATTCAAAGCCATCTTCAAACTCGCGCTGCCACGGCGTGTCGGCGGCAAAGGAGTAACCACCGACAAGCTTGCGTTCGGCATACAAGCGCAACAACTCGTCCGCCATATCGCGCATGGCGCGCTTGGCTTTGGCCTTCGTCTTTTGCCAGCCCAGTCCGCCAAGTCGATCGAGCTGCGGTTGATATCCCTCGGCGCTCGAGTAACGTTGCACCAGGTCCAGCCGCTCGACAGGCACGTAAAGCTTCGCGTCCTCGTCGTAGAAAAGCAGCATGAATTCGCTGCTTCGAGTCCCCAGATCCAGCGTTTGCAAGCCGCCGAAACGCCCGATTCCGTGGTCCACGTGCACCACAAAATCGCCGGGTTTCAGGTCGCGAAAGTCGGAAAGAAACGCCGCTGTTTTTGACTTTCTCTTCCGGCCTTCTGCCTTCTGCCTTCTGCCTTCCGGCCCGGGGGCGCGGCGCTCGAGCGCCTGCGTGCCCGCCTCGTCAAACAAATCGGCTTCGACGTGGGTCAACAGCCGCGCTGCGCTCATCTCGAAACCACTGCTAAGGCGTCCGACTGTAACAATCGTTTGAGCAGAAACATTCGATGTTTCGTTAGCTTCATCTACCAATGACAGCCTGGCTTCGATGTCGTACTCCGCAAGAATTTCCGCGACTCGTTCAGCAACTCCCAGGCTCGGCATCACAAATAATGTTGTTGTCCTCTTCTCACGAGCGTTAACCAAATTCGTTGCGAGATTCGCCAACCGGCCGTGATACTTCAAAGCTGACTGCGTCTTCCATTCAACTTCGAGCGCTTGCTCGGCTACGGGGAAAAGAAACAGTGGCGAGCGCACATTGCGCACCCGGCCGAGCTGAATCTTTGGCGCTTCGGCATCCAAAGCCACAGCCTGGTCGATCTCCGCGGCGGCACGACCGAGTAGGCGCAGCTCGAGTCTTTGCCGTTCATCAATCTTCGCGCGCAACTCTGACGGCGACAGGTAAAGCTCTTCGGGTTGTAACGCAATGTCATCCGCCGCATCGGTTTCTTCGTAACGCTCGGCAAGCGTCTGGTAAACTTCACCGAGATAAGACTCGATGGATGATGGTTCATCGACTATCAACACGGCATCTTCCAAGTAATCAAATACACTGCCGTTTCTTTCGCGAACGAGCGGTAGTAACCATTCCCACCCGGCAAAGTGTTCTCCTTCGTCGGCAAAAACCGTGCGATCGCGAAGCGCTCTTGCGTAACGATCATCGTTCCAGCGCGCGCGAGCCGCTTTGGACCATTCCACAAAATCGGTCGGCCGAACCAGCACTTCGCGCATTGGAACAATTTCAATCGCGCTTAACTGACTGGTGGAAAGTTGCGTCTCCTGATCAAACGCCCTGATTGAATCTATTTCGTCACCGAAAAACTCGATGCGGACGGGTCGTTCCTGTCCTGGCGACCAGACATCGAGAATGCCGCCGCGCATTGAGAATTCTCCTACTGCGCCTACCGGATCCTCGCGCAAGTAGCCGGCCGCCACGAGTTGATCAACCAAAGCGTCCAGCGATTGCATATCGCTGCGTGCCAACACCGCTCCAGCGCGCCTGATTTCATGGGGATTCACGGTGCGACGTGATAATGCACGTGCGGTCAGCAAAACGAAATCCTGTTTTTGTCGCGCCAGTCGCCAGAGTGTTAAAGCGCGCCGTTCGAGAGTGTCAGCGTGCGGTGACGATCCAGCGTACGGATCACTCTCGGAAGCGGGCAGAGTCAAGACTTCATTTTCACAATCTTTTTTTCCCGCCAGGGCGCAATACCAGAAGCGCAAGTCGCCTTCCCACGGTTCCAGCTCGCGGTTCGATTGAGTGACGATGGCGAAGAGTTTTCCCGTTTCGCGTTGGAGGGCAGCGAGCGCCAGCGCGCGAGCCGACCCGGCGACGAGACCGCTTACGGAAACAACGCGCCCGCCGCGAGCGATTTCGGCGAGCACGCGTTTGAATTCCGGCGTTTCAGTAATACGCCGTAGCGTGCTTTGTAAGGCGCTGGTTGTTTGAATCGTACTGCTCATATCCCGAGTCATAAGTCATAAGTGATGACTGACGGGCGACCGAAGACCGACGACGGATGACGGTGTAAAGATGACCACGGTCATCGGTCTTCGGTCTTCGGTCGGCTTCCCTTCATTCGTTCGATGATCTCGCTCGTCGATGCTCCTTCAACAAACGGCAACGAAACAACCTTCCCACCGGCCGCTTCCACTTCTGCGCGTCCATGAATTTCATCGAGGCCGTAGTCTCCGCCCTTGACCAGCACATCCGGCAATACTTCGGCGATTAAGGAGCGTGGGGAAACGTTATCGAAAATCGTCACGTAATTGACCTGCCGCAACGCGGCCAGGATTTCAGCGCGTTCATTTTCGTTTATTACCGGCCGGCCATCACCTTTGAGCTCGCGTACACTTCTATCGCTATTAATTGCCACCACCAGCGCGTCCCCCAGCGCGCGCGCCGCGGCAAGATAGCGCACATGACCAACGTGCAGCAGATCAAAAACTCCATTAGTAAACACGAGTCGTTTGCGCTCAGCGCGCAGACCTTCGCGCACACCGAGCAGTTTCTCCGGGCTCAGAATCTTTCCTGTCATCTGTAAATAACAATTTAGCATGAGGCCCCAATGGTCGCTAATGCAAAAGAAAAGAGCGGGGGGCAAGCCCACCTTCCTGACCTGAGAGGTATTCTACGATTCGCTACTTATAACTTGAATGGCTTTCGATCAGGATGGCTTGCTTCGAATTGCAGCAGCTCGAGGTTGGGAAGGTGGACTTGCCCCCGCTCTTGCTTCTAATTGATCCGCATGGTCTATTTACGATTTACCATTTACGATTTACGATGCTTCTTATGTCTGTACCATTCATCGAAGAGAACGATCAAACTCGAGCGCGGCAAGAGCATTTGGAAGCTCTGCGCCGACTGGTCGGGAATGTCTATCCCAACAAATTCGAACGCAGTCAGATTGCAGAGGCCGGACGCGAAGACACGATTACGGCGATCGTCGAAAAGTTTCGCGCGTTTGAGCCCCAGGCGCCTCACGGTGAACGTCCTCCCGCGGAAGCGATTGAACTTGCCAACCAGCAGTTGAACAAAGTCACCGTCCGACTCGCTGGTCGCATTGCTTCGCCGCCGCGCGTAATGGGGAAGGCTGCGTTTGTGCATTTGTCCGATGGCGTTACGCGCCTACAGATTTATGTGAAGCGCGCGGACGTGAAAGGTATATGCAACGACGCGGGTGGCGCAGAGGTTGATGGCTGGGAGTTGTTCAACCTGTTGGACCACGGCGACTTCATTGGTGTCGAAGGCTATCTGTTCATAACAAAAACAGGCGAGCTCTCCGTCCACGTGCAGAAGCTCCAGTTTTTGGCAAAGGCACTGCTGCCTCTGCCCAACAAGATGCATGGCATACACGATCCGGAAATACGTCAGCGCCAGCGTTATGCGGATTTAATTGCCGGCAGTTTGAAGCTTGAACACGAGCAGGAGGAGCTGACCCCGCGCGAAGTCTTTGAACGTCGTTCGGGAGTAGTTCGCGAGATGCGCCGCATCCTGGACGACCATGGCTACATCGAAGTTGAGACGCCCATGCTGACACCGCTGGCAACCGGAGCTGCCGCTAAGCCTTTCAAGACGCATCACAACGCACTTGATATCGATCTTTACGCGCGCATCGCTCCCGAACTATACCTGAAGCGGCTATTAGTGGGTGGGTTTGAAAAGGTTTACGAGCTGAATCGCAACTTTCGCAACGAAGGCATCTCAAGCCGCCATAATCCTGAATTCACTATGCTCGAGTTTTACTGGGCCTATGCCGACGTGAATGAAATGATGGATTTCTGCGAGCAGATGTTGTGCGCGACGGTTTTCAAAGTCCTTGGACACACGCACGTGCGCTTCGGCGAACTTGACATTGATTTTTCGCAGCCGTTTGAGCGGTTGACGATGAGGGAGAGTGTCGCTCGCTTTGTTGGCGAGGAAAGAATTACCGATGAAAATCTATTAGAGTTGTTTGAAGCACACGTAGAACAAAATCTTATTCAGCCGACGCTGATTACCGATTTTCCCAAGGCTATCTCGCCACTGTCGAAAGCCTCGCCAGGAAATCCTTCTATTGCGGAACGTTTCGAACTTTTCATTGCGGGCATGGAATGTGCCAACGGGTTTTCGGAGCTGAATGATCCGGCTGAACAGTATCAACGTTTCCAGGATCAAATGACGCAGCGCGACCGCGGTGATGAAGAAGCGATGGTGATGGACGAAGACTACATCCGCGCGCTTTCGTATGGCATGCCGCCGGCGGCGGGAATCGGCATCGGTATCGATCGCTTCGTCATGCTAGTCACCAACCGGCAATCGATTCGTGATGTAATTCTGTTTCCACACATGCGTCCCGAACGCTTACATCAATTCTCGTGGCTGAAATGGATGTACGAGGAGCTGGCTTCATTACCTAATTGGTTTGAGCTTACGGAAATGCAGCAAGCTGGATTACTCGTTGAGAGATTCAGGATGTGGGCTTCACGGCCAGACTCCCCAGCGCACCAAAGACGGCTATTTGGAGACTCTGAGGACGAAATGCTGAGTACTGCTCAAAGAGCTTTGAGGGTTTTTCGAGAGTCTTAACGGTTCTAACAGAATCAGTATCGAGCGCATTGTGTAACCCACAACTGTTCATGACCTCAAGTTCTTCATTCCTTCAACAAAAGCTCGTTGCGAATCGAAACGTGCCGCCTTCCGGCGGTTAGCCCGAAGGGCCGTTATTCGGACTTTTTCGGCATGTGTGTTTGTTGGGGCGTTTGTTGCCGTATGTTGCAGTTTGGAAGTAGCTGGCGCGAAGACTTCACTTCTTCAAACGACAATGGATCCCTATTAAGCTCTCCCCGAAAATCAAAAGAAGCTGCTACGCTCAACGCGCCGCAGCCTCGAATTGCAGTTTAATAAAAGGCCTGGAGCAGCCCGCCCGGAAATTAAACCGCTACTTCGTTTTGGTCGCCGACTAAAACAAGCTCTCTAACGCGCTCACGTAATGCGCCTTCGAATCTCCTGGCCTCCTCTACCTCAGAGAACGAAAGAGCCCGTAGTTCCTGTTCAATTCGCCGTCGATAATCCGACACCAGCGAATCAGAAACTCCCAAAACAGCCGCTACTTCGAGTTGGGTGGAATGCTGAGGGCTCAAATAACAGTGCCACAACACGCCGAGAATTCGGTTGTATTGTTTGACCTTTCCGCGCACCGTCTCGTGAAGGTGGCTAAGAAAGTGGTCGACAAAGCCGGCTGCTTCATCTTCCGACTCCCGCCTGAGCAGACCCTGCTCCGGATCTTCTCCCTTGTCTACCGGTTGGAAATGGTTTCCCTCACCGTCGTTATCATCGCTATCCAACGGAACCAGGTATATATCCATGACTGGCAGACGCGACATAACGAGACTGCGAAGAGCGCGTACATCAACGGGTGAATCAATCGCGTCCAAGACAGAAACAATGAGATCCTCGAGATCGGAGTTACTAATAACAACTTGAGAATCGCCGGTGCAGCCAACCATACGAGTATCGCGCGCACGAACGGGAATCATGTGAACACGCTGTTCCACATCGTGCGAATCGCGACGGCGTTTGCCGTCTGCCCATTCACTGAGACCATAAATCCTATCCGCTAGCCTGCGATGAGGTTCGTCTCCAGTCCCGCTCGAGTCGAAGCGACGGAAGTTGGAACTCGATTGGATGAGTGTAGAAATGCGGCGAGCAAGCCGATAGCTTTCAGGATGGCGTTTTCGTAATTCGGCAGTAAGGAGATTAGTCAATTCTATTTGGCCAATCTCACATTCGATTTCGTAATCGGTCATCTCCGAATCGAGATAATGCTCGAAACGGTTCTTGCTCAGCAGTTGAACGAATAGTTCTTGTGTCAGGTCGGTGTAAGCACTGCTGGCCCCTTCCTCCACGAGGAGACCCGCGCTCCGCGAGGCTCTCACCAGCGGATGGTGAGACACAATGCGGTGCAATTCCGACCAAAGGCGATTGACATTTGAACATCGCAGGCTATCAATCCACTTGCCGCTTTTTGCAATTCGCTCCGCAGAGCGTTTTGTGCGGGCGGTCTGTGGCTGGTCGCTGACAGTGCCTGGCTGAACGTCTTTTTTTACTTGGTTGCTTAGAGATTTCACAGGATTGTTGGTCCGGGAAGGACGTGTTTGGGATTCACTCTTGGCGGGGAAAGCTTGATGAGTAGTGTAACGCCGTTGTGTAAACAGGTCTCTTGATATCAGACTACGCAAGCAAGACGAGCATTCTGGTAAGGCAATCAGTAGAGGGTCTTCAAGCAGAAACCACTTGGATTAACTGATTGAGCCGTCGTTTATAGTCAGTGTGAATTTGCCCGTGTGAAACCTGCGTAACAGGTGGGCTGCCTTTGGGCGGAACGTCAAAGAGCAGGAGTCTCTCTGACTGGACGCTGAGCATCTTAGCAACATTACCAAAAATGAGCAACATCTTTTTACAGTTTGGGCAAGTTATTGATTCCAGACTACAAAAGGACAGGATCGAGGAGAGAAAGTTGTGGAAATGCTACACAATTAGGTCTATTAAGTTGTTGAACAAAGTGGAAGCTGTGCCGATTTTTTTTGTTTGAGGCCGACAAGCGAATTTGCCCCCTTGCTCTTCCTCAATTCCTCTGATGCGGCGTTATTTCTAAATTTGACTGACGACCCAGTCACCGGTGCAAAACTAGTGGCAAAAACATGAAAGCCTCAACCGCAAAGTCGTTTAATAAGAAACTGGCTTGCCCCTCTTCCAATTTACTTCTTTCCTTCCAACGTCGGGCACTCGCGCCTGAGATAAACCTACTGGTAAAGCATCACTTAGCAGGTTGTGACTTCTGCTATTGTGAGGTTCCGCTTCTCGCTTTTTACGCATTACCCCTCAGGGGAGAATGCCGCACGCCAGACCTGCCAATAAATCTGAGAGTTCTAGCGGAATCGATTCTGGGAAAAGACAACTCAGAGGAGGTCCCTGAGCCACACTTCCAGAGGTAAGAGGCTCACAGTTATTATCGAGCGGTTGTTGAGACGCGATTTCTTTTCTCTATTAGTTCAAATCCTTGCCAAACATCTTAAGAGCGACTGTTACGAATAAAGTTCGTCAATTATGTTGCCAAATTTCTGATCGATAACGCGTCTTTTCACCTTGAGTGTTGGTGTCAGTTCTCCGCCGTCAATCGAAAATTCTTGAGGCAACAACCAGATTCGACGAATGCGCTCGTAGTCAGCAAGTTCTCGTGTCAGGAGCGCAACATCACTTTGTACTAGCTTAATCGCAGGAGCAAAACTGGCGAGTTCATTGCGACCGGTTGGATACTCTTCGCCGCTGGCCGATAGCGCTTGCCTGACCGCTTCCCATTCCGGAACAATAAGCGCGGCCGGTTGCTTTCGCCCAGCACCTACGACCACTACCTGACTCACAAACTCGCTCTGCTTAAGCAAGCTCTCAATTTGCTGTGGCGCTACATACTTCCCGTTTGAAAGCTTGAACAGGTCCTTCTTACGGTCGGTGATATAGAGTCGGCCCCCTTTGTCCAGGTGGCCAACATCGCCGGTAGCAAACCACTCATTGCTCAAAACGGCAGCAGTCTCCTCGGGATGGCCGTAGTAGCCGCGCATGACATTTGGCCCGCGCAGCAGAATTTCACCATCTTCGGCGATGGCAACTTCGATACCTGCAAAAGGCAGACCCACCGACCCTACTTGATTATTCTCAGGGCGATTCGCCGAGACGATGCAGGTCTCCGTGGCACCGTAACCTTGCAAGATTGGAATCCCCGCAGCAAGAAAGGCGTAGGACAATACTGGTGATAGCGGCGCTCCCCCTGATACGAAATACCGCAACCGACCTCCGACGCCCTCACGCCATTTCGAAAACACTAAATGGTTGGCCATTTTCTGTTGCAGCGATAGCACAGGCCACACACGGCCCCCTTTATCCTTCGTCTCGGCGTAACGCTGACCAACTTCAAGCGATTTCACAAAAACTCGGCGCTTCCAGCCTTTCTGCGACAACCCTTTTTTTACAATGCGGTGATAAACCTTTTCGAACAACCGCGGCACGGCGGTCATAACTGTAGGTCTGACTTCACGGAGGTTTTCCCCGACCTGGTCGAAGGAGGCTGTGTAATAGACCGAGACACCGTTGTAACAGAAAATATAAAAGCCGGTCCGCTCAAAGATGTGTGAAAGAGGAAGAACTGACAAAGCTACGTCCGTCGCGGAGATCGGCAGACCGCCGCTTACGGCCAGCACATTCGACACGAAATTCGCATGCGTTAACATCACGCCTTTGGGCTCGCCCGTCGTGCCCGACGTATAAATGATCGTTGCAAGGTCATCGGGCCTGATTGCTTTTAGATAAGCATCGAAAGCTGCGGGCTTATGACGAGCTCGCTCCTGGCCACTTTTCTCCAACGACTCAAGTGTGGTTGATCTCTCAATCTGCTCAACTCCTTGTCCCTCGAAGAAAATGAGGCGCTCCAGGAAGTCCAGACCTTCCAGCGCCTTTTGCGCGTGCTTAAACAATTTTCTATTTGAAACGAAAATCGCGCGCGCTCCCGAGTCAGTGAGTATGTAGCGAATTTGATCGACTGCCTGGGTTGTGTAAATGGGAACGTTGATGGCGCCGAGGCTAAGTATGGCAAGATCAGCGATGGACCATTCGGGACGGTTCTCTGACACCAGTGCTATTCGATCTCCGGGTTTCACTCCAAACTCCGCCAACCCCAGCGCAACATTTCGCACGCGGTCCACAAAAGCATCAGCGGAAATATTTAACCACTCGCTGCCCATCTTGTGGTTTAGGGCATCACCCTTCCCATGTTTCAAAGCGGCGGCAAGGCACAGCCCTGGTACCGAGGAAGCGATTGCCTTTTCTCGGTTCTTGCCCAATTCTTCTTTAGCGGCAGCGATTGATGCCAAGTACCTCGCCTCCCGATCGGATTAGTGCAGCCAAACTATTGTTAAGAAATTTAATATCGAAGATAGGAGCAACAGAGTAAGGCCCACACATCTACAGCATTGCCGTACTGGTTTCGGATTCCGGACGACTACGCCTTTTTCGACGCGATTGTACGTCCTCAACCCGTCCGTTCATTGTTGCCAGTGCCGCTAGAATAAGAAAAAGAAGCGCGTTGGATGGCGTGTGCAACGTGAAATCAAAAAAGCTATGAACCAACACCGCAAAGCATCCAGCCAGCGCGCCGGTCGCCACCCCCCGCCTGAAGTCATCGTGCGATTCTCGTCTTGCAAACCCCATACGAAATAGACTGACAAGAAAAAATAGGCCAATCGCAGCTCCTACGATTCCGCCATCAGATAAAACTTGCAAGTAATCGTTGTGGGCTTGTTCCAATCGGTAAAGGCCGTTACGAGAGTCGTAGCCGGTATATACCACGGCAAACGCTCCCAGGCCCGTGCCGATTATTGGGTGGGTCTTGATTATGTCAGCAGTGACACTCCAAAAATGCGCTCGCCCCGTAGTTGGGTCATCCGTATTCACCGAGCCGACCACTCGAGTGAGTGCCTCTTCCCCACCCAGCAAAACAACGCCACCCAGCAGCGCTACAATCAACGCTAATGCCAGACCGGCTTTTGTTGCCGCGCTCTTAATACGTGGTATCTTTTTCGCAGACGCTCTTTTCTTGTGCCGGCTCCCCAACCCCAATGTCGCAACAAGGAAAAGAATTTCCGCACCAAGACTGATAATGCCGCCACGCGAGTTTGTAATTATTAGTGCGACGCCCATCAGAACTGCTGCGAAGAGATAGATAAATCTCTTTTCCTTCTCCACTGATCCGGAGAACAACAATCCGAGTGGCACAGCTAGAGCTAACTCCATGTAGCCGGCAAAATGATGGCGATTGATAAAAGGACCAAACGCCTGGCTCTGCGGCATCTCTCTAACCCAGTAAACTTTGTTTGGGCTAGTGAACGACTGGGTTAGACCGAAGATTGCCAGGAAAAAACCAAACATCGTGATTGTCCTAACGAGCAACCTGAGACGCTTGGGCGTGTCGGTGAAAACCAGGGTGGCGGCGAAATAGATCAGCAGTGCCGCTACCTCAATAAGAACAAGCCGAGTCGCATATGGATCGAACGATAAGCTCTTGACCAAAGGAATTGAAGGAGTGCCAATATTGCCAGGGTCTCTGAAGGGTAGGAGTTGGACCACGCCAAGCACAAACATTCCGACCAGTGGTAACTGCAAGACATTTCGGCTCAAGCGCAACGAACCCAGGATCCAGCTATCAGCCAACCATAAAATCAGGATCACTATCCCACCGAGGAAGAACAGCGCGAGAGCCCAATAATGGACAGTGCCATACGCAAGAGCTGAAAGTATGATTGCCAGGCAAATGATCAGGAATGCGAACCGGCTCGCAAGCGTATGCCTGATTCGATAGGTAACATACGTCGCTCGCCTGGCCACAGCAGGAACTGCCGTTTGCTGAGTAGCGATAGCGCTACTTTCGGGGCTTGAGATCAAAGTCGTCATACCAAACAGTACCAAAGATCGGACAGACCGGGTTGTCTTCACACGAAGAGCGGCCGATCCTTACTCTAACTGCTTCACTTTTTGGGGCCGTCTTAAAGGACAAAGAAACCTTTTGCCAATTGTTATTGCCATTCGGCGCCGCCGCCGAAGCAACATAGATTGACTCCTGGGCATGTGGGTTGGTGATTACAACAACGGGCGTAGCTGCGCTCTCAAGGTTTTCCGTTTTTATGTAACACTCAAAATCATATTGCGTATCAGGCTTAACTGGGACGAGCTGGGAGACATTTACTGCATCAAGGTGTGAGCGGACTTGAAAAAATATTCGCAGACTGCGGCTGCCACTGTGTCCCTGAGCCGGGTCAATGCCGATCTGCACTTGCGAGACCGATTGTACTTGCCAGCCAAAAACCGCCCCCGGTCCGTGGGCTAAATTACTTTCAAAGCCACCATCGATAATATGTCCCGACTCGGCGCGGTAAGCAGGCCCGGGAGCTATCTCATTCCAAATCTCGACCGCATTATTATAACGATTGGCGGCGACCAGACTGCCGATCACTGAATCCGCCGCAGCGCGGTTCGCCCTCTTCTCGGTTTCAGTCAGTGTGTTCCAAAATCGCAGACCCTCGTCAAAGCGTCCGCGGGCCACCAGGTATTTCGAAAATTCAGCGCGACTTTCCGGCGCATTTCCAATGGCCGCTCGCAGAGCATCGAAGTCGTCCTTATTTATCTGCCACGCGAGGTTGAACAACTGGGATTGGAATTCCCCATCTGCATCACTCGCTCGCTGCAATTCGGCAAACCCTTCTGTGTAACGGCCGGCGCGCAGCAGCAGGTTTCCCAGTAACCAACGCGGATAGGCATACGAAGGTGCGAGCTTTACCGCTTCGCGCAATGCCTTTTCTGCCTTTTCAAACTCGCCCTCCTGCTCCAGCGCGTGACCGAGGTCCATCCAGAATCTGTAGTCGTTAGGCGATAAGCTGACCGCTTTCTCATACTCGGCGACGACGAGCGGAATTTGATCGGGAGGGAGCTCAGTCTGTATGAGATTGCCGAGTCTCCAATGGGGAAAAGGGTCACTGGGCGCAAGCGACACCGCAACTTGTGCGGTTTCGAGTCGGCGCTCGTCAGGATGAAAGTATTCGGCGATGGTGTTGCCCAAATACCAGCGAACCACAAACCATGAGGCAAACAACGCCAGCGAAACCGTGAAGACCATTATTATTTTCGCCGGCGCGCTAGCCTTAACCTGCATTAACTGATCTGGCATAAAAACTGGTGAGCTCTTCAAACCTTAGTAATCGGTACCTTCACTGCCTGGTCAAATCTTCAATGGTTATTCGCATTCGCTTGACGGCGATGTCCTGGGCCCCGCAAGAAGCCAAAATTTCCTGAAGCCGTTCCTCAGACATCCTGGAACTTGAGATCAGAACTTCATCTACCTCCTGCTGCCTGCAAACCAGATTTAGATCACCATTTCCTCCGAACACTTTGAGGCCGTGAATCACTTTGCCGCTCTTGGCCGGGTCGTCATCAAGAAAGCCGACTGGCAGATACTTTAGGGCGCGATTGTTGATTAGTTCTCTTAACAACAGTTCGCCTGCATCGCCGGCGCCGTAAATTAGCACGCGCCGCCCTTCGCCGCTCCTGGCGACAGGAAGCACCTGGCGAAACAAACGAAACGCCATGCGACTCCCGGCCAGAAACATAAACATCAACAAGCCATCGATAATGAAAATCGTCCGCGAAAATCCTTCGAAGCGGAAAGCAAAAAGCACCGCCAGCACGCTCAACACGGAGCTAAGGAAAACAGCCCTGGCAAAAACAATCAGATCGTCGAGGCTGGTGTAACGCCAGATGCCCCGGTAAACACCCATCACCAGGAACGTCGCCATTTTCACAAAGACGAGAACAGGCAATGTCCGCAGGAAAAGTTTCCACGCGGTGCTTCCTGAAAGCGCTCCAAACTTTACGGCGTAAGCGCACCAGTAAGCCAGCAGAATGAGAATTACATCGAGCAACACTTCGAAAATGCGCCGCTTATATGACAGGTCGACCAGAAATGCATAAGGAGAATTGTCTCTGAGCGCCAAGGCCTCCTCAGTTTCGTCGTAAACTTTAACGCCTGCCAGGTAAACGCCCATCAACGTCAGCAGTACGGTGAAGCCGGCAATCGCAGCCAGGCTCACGTCAAGCTTCACGCGCTGGACCAGAAGCGCCAGCACACCGGAGAGGGCTGCAAATCCATAAAGCATCCTAACGGCATGACTCTCTGACATGCCAAGGGCCACAAGCCGGTGTGACGTGTGATCCCGCCCGCCCTGCGACGCCGCGCGACCCGAAAGCTTTCTGAGAATCGTGACGAAAGTGGTGTCAAAAATAGGGATAAACAAAACGAGAATTGGTACCGCGAGAACCGGTAAAAGACTTCTGGAGCGGCCGCCCGATACATTTACCAGGGCCGCGCTCGCGAGAAAGAATCCAATGAACATCGAACCGCAATCACCCATAAAAATGGAGGCGGGGTTAGAGTTGTAAACCAGAAACCCAAGCAGGGCGCCGGCAAAGGTGAGAAGCATTAGAGCTTCCGTAAACTGTCCGGTACTGACGAAGCTGAGTGCCAGAAAGCCCGATCCAATCACTGCAATCCCCGCCGCCAGGCCGTCCATGTTGTCCATGAGATTTACTGCGTTTGTAATTCCGATCAACCAAAAGATCGTCAGCACCATGTTCACAGACGATGAACTGGTCCAGGGCAAACTTAAGCCGTAATAAATTACGAAGGCCGAGCCCATCACTTGCCCGATCAGTTTTTGGTAGGGCTTGGTGTGAAGAATGTCGTCCACCAGGCCAACGAGGAATAGGAAAGTGCTGGCGCCAATCACGACCCAGCCGTAAGGACTATGCGGAACAAACGCCAGGTAGCTGATTATCACCGACAACCAGATTGCAACTCCGCCCAGCATGGCGGTTGGTTTCTTATGCCACCGGTCCGTCTTGGGCGTGGCGACCATGCCAATGCGTCTCGCCAGTATTCGGACGATCGGCGTAAGCGTTAGCGCCAAACCCGATGACGCGGCAACAGCCAGAAGATTGAGCGAGCTAAACGGCATCACTGAAAGCGAGATTGGAACTATTGGACTTTGGCAGCGTAAAACGAAAGCTAATAGATAGCCCGTGCCAAATCAAGTCAGGAGGCGTAGTGGCGAGGGGTTTAATCGTCAAGAGAAGAAGGTCGGCCGTTGTGAAAGTTGATTACGCCTTGCAATATGCCTTCAAGAGACATCTCCGGACGATAGCCAACGAGCTGGTTGATTTTTGAGATGTCTGGGACGCGGCGGGGCATATCCTCGAAACCCTCCTCATACGCCTCATCATAAGGCACGAAAACAATTTCCGAATCTGAACTGGTCAGCTCCTTGACCTTTTCCGCGAGTTTGAGGATTGAAATCTCTTCAGTTGAGCCAATGTTGTAGACGTGACCCACGGAGTCTGAATGGTCCATCAGTTTGATCAATGCGCCGACGACGTCGCCGACATAACCAAAACAGCGTGTCTGCTTACCATTGCCGTAAACCGTAATTGGTCTGCCCGCCAGAGCTTGCTTAACGAAAGTAGGAATAACCATGCCGTAGCGTCCGGTTTGACGCGGGCCGACTGTGTTAAAGAGTCGCACAATGGTTGTCGGCAGTTTTTTCTCGCGCCAGTAAGCAAGGGCCAGAAATTCGTCAATCGCTTTTGAACAGGCGTAGCTCCAGCGGCCTTTCGTGGTCGCTCCCATAACAAGATTGCCGTCTTCGCGAAACGGGACATCGGTGCTCAAGCCATAGACTTCGGAAGTCGAAGCTATGAGCACTCTTTTGTTTTTCTTGTTCGCGAGGGCCAACACCACTTCCGTACCGCGCACGTTTGTTTCAATTGTGCGAACCGGACTCTCGACAATCAGCTTTACACCTACCGCCGCCGCCAGATGAAAAACGACATCACTCTGGTCTACAAGCTCAGCAGTAACCGGCTGGTTGCGCACCGAATCAATCGTGTAATGAAATCGCGGATGGTCCTTGAGATGTCGAATGTTTTCAATCGTGCCGGTCGATAGATCGTCAATAACCGACACTTCGTCGCCGCGCTGCAAATAGGCATCGGCCAGATGAGAACCTATGAAACCAGCACCGCCTGTTATGAGTACGCGCAAAATTAGCGCTCCTTTATTCGATAGATTTTAGAAAACTCTGATCAAATGGAATCGTTAGCAATCTTCAAGACTTTAGTTAGCCAATCAGCGGGGGCAAGCCCACCTTCCCAACCTGAGAGACTCGCTGATTTGCTCGGATCCCGCCTTGAAAGCCTTTCAATCCAGAATCAGAACTCAACTCTGATCAGCTCGCGGTCCGGAAGGTGGGCTTGCCCCCGCTGGCCTGCTTCGAAATACTTTTCCGTTTCAACAAATCCGCGTAAAGACTCTTGATATCCTTTACCAGCCGCTCCGTGGAATAATGGCCGGCGACGAATTGTAAACCACGCACACCGATTTCGCGACGTAGCTGCTCATCAGCTACCAGTCGCGCCAGGCCGGCAGCGAAAGCAGAAGGATCGTTTGCGGGAACGCTTACGCCTCGCTCGCATATAACAAACGAAGCGTCAGAATTTCGCGAAATCGGATCTCCCAACAGATCGACTACTCCCCCTACCGCCGTGGAAATAACCGGGCGAGCATTTGCCATGGCCTCGATTAGCGTTAAGGGGGTTCCTTCATTCAAAGAAGTCAAGGCAACAATGTCCAGCGCCGGATAGAAATTCTCCAGGTCCCGACGGCTGCCAACGAATGTTATGTCCGGAACCAAACTAAGCGACCGTGCCTGTTGCTCGAGCTCGTTTCGCAGGGCACCATCACCGATAACTACAAACCGCACAGATTCCCCCGTGGCTGACAGAAAACGGGTTTTGAATTCAGCAGCCGCGCGAAGAAAGAGCTGATGATTCTTGATCTCGGTCAGCCTGCCAACGATACCAACGAGAATGTCGTCAGGTTTCACCGCGAGCTCAGCGCGAAAGGACGCTCCGCGACTGGCCCAGTCAGTAAATGTTGTCGTGTCCAACCCCAGGGGTATTACAGCAAATCGATCAGCGCGCCCCACGCCAAACTGTTCGTTTATCTCGCGCCGTTGTTGCTCGCTCACGACGACAATGCGGTCGGTCGCCAACCGCGCCAGGACTTTTTCAATTGTTAGAAAAAGGCGTGTCTTTAGTGGGCCATAGTAGCTGTGAAAAATATGTCCGTGATAAGTGTGGACGAAAACGCAGGGTCGTGGATGACCAAGAAATACGCGTGGAGTTAGCCAACGATAGAGCAAGCCTGCTGCTCTACCGACGGTGCCCGCCTTTGCGGTGTGAGTGTGAACAATATCCGGTCGTTCGCGCAGGAACAATTTATAGAGTTTCCAAATCGTAACTGCGTCTTTCAGCGAAATCTCACGGCTCATTTCGGGAACGAAGACGGGTGCAACGCCCATCTCAGTTGCGAAGTAACCCATGTCGTCTTCACCGGAAGGAACTGCTCCAGCCACAAGCAGCGACTCATATTCCGCCGTTTGCAGTCCCTTTGTAAGCCAAACGACATGTTTCGCCGGCCCCCCAACATTTAGGCGAGCTATTACGCGAACGATCTTCAAGAGTCTTCCATTCTATATATCGTCTGCGGGTCATCCTCGTGGCGAATCTCGTCTATCGCTGCTTTTTTACCTGCGCCCATGTACAGCCGGTTAGGACAATTGAAAACGATTCCCGGGATTTCGCCAACGTTCTGATATGCATGGACCACGCCCGCTGGAATCAGCACCGACTGCGGATTTTCCTCGCCCACAAGCAGCGTGGCGACGTTATTAAAAGTTTCAGAGTCTGGGCGATTGTCCCACAGGCGCAGCTTGAAATTGGATGGCCCAAGAAAACAGAACAAGTCCGCCTGGTCTACATGTTCGTGAGGTCCCCGGGTTATACCAGGCTTCGTCGCAGACGTATAGGCCATCACCGGGTAAAAGTCAGGATCAAGCTGGTCGTGGCGAAAAAGCTCGGCCAACCAACCGCGGGAATCGGTAAACTGACGCAACTCCCGAACAACCACTCCTTTGATTGCGCCGACTTTGAAGACATTAGACATTTGCGCTGATTTCGGCTGCATGTTTCAACTCTATTTTATTTGCGCCTGTTTCGGCGACAAGGTTGGAAGCGCGTAGAAGGCTTTCAAAGGTTCCGGCGTCTGTCCACCAGCCTTCGAGTTCCTCCCAGCTCATATCGTCCCGCTTGATGTACGCGTTATTAACGTCTGTAATTTCCAACTCGCCACGGCCCGATGGCTCCAGGGTCCGAATAATGTCATACACGTCGCCGTCGTACATGTAGATTCCGATCACGGCATATTCTGATTTTGGCGATTCGGGTTTCTCCTCAATACGGAGCACCTTTGGGCCATCAAGTTCAGGAACGCCAAAGCGGTGAGGGTCTGGAACTTTCTTAAGTATGATCTTGGCTCCCCCACCCTGATGACGATAGGAGCGCACCGCGACGGTGATGTTGCCTTCAATGATATTGTCACCTAACACAACGCAGACTGGCTCTTTGGCAGCAAAATGTTCGACGAGCGAGAGAGCTTCGGCTATCCCGCCTTCGCCTTCCTGATAGGTATAATTGAGATGTTTGAGACCAAACGCTTTGCCGTTGCCGAGCAATTTAAGAAAGTCGCCTGCTGAATTACCACCGGTAACGATCATGATATCTATGATACCTGCGTTCACAAGTGTTTGAATCGGATAATAGATCATCGGCCGATCGTAAACAGGAAGCAGATGCTTATTTGTAACGGCAGTCAGCGGCCGCAGTCGCGTGCCCAATCCACCTGCTAAAACCACGCCCTTCATTCTACTTACCTCCGTGATTCAGTTCTTAGTGGCCAGTTGTCGATATCTTTGGCCTTAGGTCTTTGGTCTTTGAATATCGTTTCCTTTTTTGTCGCTGCCAACGCCGCAACCTTGCTAACAAGGCCAAAGACCAGCGAAGTTAGTCGATGAATCTTTCAAACCATAGCTCCAGCATCAACAGTGTCCAGAGTTGATGGGAATAGTCTCGCTCGCCGCGCGTATGAAGCTCTACCAGTTGCTTTACCGCCTCGGGTTTGAAGAGGCCGCGCTTGAGCGCTTTTTCTGAAAGCAGTGTTTCGCGCAGAAATGGCTGAAGCTTTCCGCGAAGCCAGTGACCAACCGGCACGCCAAATCCCATTTTCCGGCGGTCCAAATTTTCCGCCGGTAAAATTTTCTTCAGAATCCTTTTCAATAAATACTTGGTCGTCAGCCCGCGCAACTTGAATTTCTCCGGCAGGCTGGCGGCAAACTCGATGACTTTATGGTCCAGAAAAGGCGAGCGCGCCTCT
This sequence comes from Chloracidobacterium sp. UBA6041, assembly GCA_002427845.1. Lineage (GTDB taxonomy): Bacteria > Acidobacteriota > Blastocatellia > Pyrinomonadales > Pyrinomonadaceae > PSRF01. The sequence goes on from DIYZ01000227.1 coordinate 37,431, forward strand.
AGTGAAACGGCCATCGTCGCAATGTCCACCTTAACCAGCAGGTCGTTTGGCAGGTAAGTCATCATATCCGTCAACAAGCTCGCGTCAACAATTCCCGAACCATTTGCCCGCGCAAACCAGGGATCCAGCATATTGGCTGCAGAGATTCTCTGTGTTTCACGCTGAAAATTTTCCGAATACAAGTTTTGCTTCGCTTCATCATCAAAGACACTGACCCAGCGAAGATAGCGCTCGAGCCTCGGCAATGAAGCTGCTTGCAGAAAGCGCTTCAGATCCCTGACGCGACTCCGCTTTGTCTCCGATGAGGGAATCAATCCAATAGCCCGCTTTACCACGGAATCCCGCAGAAGCGACGGGAGTCGATGATAAGTCTCCGCCAACCGCATTGCCGCATAGCGCTCGTAACCTGCAAAAGATTCATCCCCGCCGTCTCCGTTTAAGGCGACGGTCACGTGTTTGCGCGTCTCGCGCGCGACGTAATAGGTTGGTATTGCGGAGGAGTCAGCATAGGGTTCGCCGTAATGCTCAACCAGTAGCGGCAAAACTTCCAGCGCATCCGGACGCACAATGAATTCGTGATGGTCGGCGCCGACATGTTCCGCAACCCGACGCGCGTGATGCAGCTCGCTAAAGTCCTGCTCTTCAAATCCGATTGAAAAGGTTTTGACCGGCGCGCTCGATTCCTCGCTCATGAGCGCAACTACTGCACTCGAGTCAATACCCCCGGAGAGAAAAGCCCCTAGCGGGACTTCCGACATCAACCGGACTCTTACGGCATCACGAAGAATTTCAATGGCGCGCTCGCCTGCCTCCTGTTCGCTAATATCCACTTTCCTTGAGAAGTCCGGTTGCCAATATCGTTCGATCTTTATCTCGCCT
>DIYZ01000266.1 GCA_002427845.1 Chloracidobacterium sp. UBA6041
TTACATCACTTCTGCCGGTAGACTCTGAACTGGCCTCGCTCAAAGATCATTTCGCAATTCGTGCACCTTGACTCGTGGCCGATGACCACAGCGCCGGGCGGCGGGGGGGTGTCTTTGGTGGTGAGCTGGAAGTTATTCAAGTCCACGCCGCGGAGCGTTGCATACCAGAACGCGTACATATAAGCCGCGGGAGTTTTGTCGAGCAGATAAATGGGACGCTCAGATCGAGCCAGCGCCGCGTCGAGAACTTGCGGGTAATAACTATCAAAGGCGTCAACCCGTGGCGGCGCCGTGTGAAACTGCCACTGAAAGATTGCGCCCTGCACAATCGTCAACGTGATCAGTGCGGCGAGCACTGTCCGCCTTTCGCTTTGCCGCAGCCTTTCGTCCGTGCCTCTTTCCGTTGTGGCCCCCACCCTGGGTTTCCCGCCTTCTCCATAGAGAAACTCGATAGCTGGCACTGCGAGCACAAGCAGAAAAACCGGCAGCCCTATGAGTCGCAGGGTGTGAAAATGATCGAGTGTCAGAGATGCCGGAATAGGTGAGACTACAATGCCGTAGACCACGAAGCGCCACCACGGGTCGCGTCTATGGCGTAACAGAACGATTACCAATCCCAACACCGCCAGGACAACGATTCCCACCAGCAGGCTGCCGCTCCCTGGCAAGTGGTGGCGGGGCTCCGGGTCTCCCGCGATGAGCCAACCGCGAGGACTGAAGTTCCACAAGTAGTTTCGCACGAAACGAAATGTAATCGTGGCGCGCGTATCTTCGGGCTTAACGTAAGTGACATATTTGAAGCGCTCGCCAAGCGCGCCGGGATTACGCAAGGTGAAAACGAAGAGCGGCAGCAGTGTGATAACAAAAATAATCCACGTCAGAACTACGCCACGCCAGCGCCGCCGCGTGAAGAAAAAGACCAGACCCAGCGCGAATAACGGCGCCAGCAACCTGCCAACTGAATACGTGTAAACCATCAGACCGAGCAGCGTGCCGAGACCCATTGCGATGGACCACGACCATTCCTCGCGCTTCGAGGCGCGGTACAGCAGCAACAGGAAGAGCGAAAGACTGACCGGAAGCAGAGCGACCTCGAACACCAGACGACTAATTTCAAAAAACCATGGCGTCAGGCCTGCCGCAATAAAGACGATAAGACCCGCAAGGCGTTGTCCGGTTATTCGCGCGGCCAGTAAACCGAGCAGCACGGCTACTGTTAGACCTGCGAACGCGCTCAGCATTCGAGCCACCAGGATGCTGGGCCCGGTAAACCAATAAAGCGCAGCCAGCGCGTAGATGTAGACCGGACTCTTATATTCGCCAAAGGCTCGGAAATAGAGAGGGAAGGACTGCCCATACTCATCTACGCCGTGAGTGGCGATGGTGTGAGCGTTGTAGGCGATGGAAGCTTCGTCAACGAAGAAGCCCGGCGGGTTCCGCGGCACCTCCGCAAAATAGGCAACTACCACCAGCAGACTGATGGCGAGCAGTAGCACTTCGATGCGATTCAATTGCGCAGGTTTCATCTTAGACTTGGCCGGTAAATTAGACTTCGCCGGGGGAAAACGCCGCTACGCGGCTTCCTTATTCGAGTTTTCAGTGAATCAGGTGAATGCGTAGACGAGTGGAAATTAGCGATGATTAAGTCCCGTTATCCTAGCCAGTTGGATGCCAGTATCCGCTCGCTACCGCGAGCGGTTCAGTATTGAGTGTGACTCTGAACATTCTAATCATCCAGCGCCGTCGATCAAACTTTGGACTACATGGTCCCAGGAGAGATTCATCGCCCGCAATTTCTCTTGTCCGTGCTGGCCCATGCGGCGCGCGCGCGCGCGATCGGTATAAAGCTTGTCGAGACATTCTGCGATTGCGCGTGGCTCCGCGTTGGCAATAAAACCGTCCCGCTCGTGTTCGATGAACTCAGTAGCGCCGCCGCCGTCGCGAGCCACTATGATCGGTTTACTTGAAAGCATTCCCTCGAGCGTGACGTAACCGTAGTCTTCGTCAAAGGGCAGGTAGCACACGCCGAGCGCGTCAGCATACAAATCAATCATCTCCGCGTCATCGACAAACCCGCGCAGGCAGACGCGATCGCCCACGCCAAGACTTTTGACCATGGATTCATAATGCTTCGGATCGCGCGAACCGCCTGCAAAAACAACCTTCACCGGCGTTCGGACGAATTGCATTGCGGCGATTAACAACTCCTGCCGCTTCTGTGGTTCCAGCCGGCTTGGGTAAAAGATGTAGTCGCCCTGCTCGCCGCAGCGCAAGCGGTCTGCCCGCGGCGGCGGATGATAAAGGGGCTCGCTATTAATGCCGTTGTAACTACGCAGTCGCTCGGCGACGGTCTGTGAGTTTGCGAAAACCTTCCTTGCTTCCGGGATGAAACGTTTGTCGCAATGTTGTATCCACTCGCGCACCTGCGCGCCGTCGGTATACGTGGAGAGGTCGTCGAAAGGTGTTCCCCAAAGATTATAGGCGGCGCGATGTTGATGAATAATCCACAAGACCTTTTTTTCATGTGCGACGAGGTATGCGGGAAACTTCATCCCGATCACCAGGTCCACTGGTTTCCCATTCGCTTCGCTTAAATCAAGCAGACGCCAGGCCAGCGCGCTTCGCATAATCTCCGCAGGCGGATACCACTTGAAGGGGAGCGCCACAACTTCCGCGTTGTAACCAGTGCTAAGTAGTGCACGCCTGAGTCCCTCGACGTGCGACTCCGCGCCGCCGGTTGTGAAGGGAACTTGGGTCGTGCAGATTAGTATGTTGCGGATCATTGGAAATGGGCAGTAGTCAGTGGTCAGTAGTCAGTAGTGGTCGGTGGTCGGTGGTC
>DIYZ01000268.1 GCA_002427845.1 Chloracidobacterium sp. UBA6041
TGCACTACGTCGATTACGCATCGCAGAAGAGAACGCCAAAACTGAGCGCCGCCTTCTATCGCGAGGTCATCTCTCGGAACGCGGTCGCTTGAGTTGGGTGAGGGAAATCTCGCGGGGCTCAGTCACATGAGAACACTCTGCGCTATTCGCAATCTCGGCTTGGCCTTGCTCCGGGCGTATAGTGCAAAGCAAGTCGATCAGGTGTAATTGGGGCAATTCGTGAAGGCCTTACAAAAGCCTCCCGGCCGCAAAGCAAGCGGTCAGAGATTTGGCTATTCGAGCAGCTTTGGTGCTGGGAGCAGAACGGGAAATCTCTTGGCTTCAAATCAGGAAGATTGCGCAATATGATCAGAGAATGCGGAGAAGTCCGCAAAAAGAGCCGGCGAGTCAGCGAAGATCCGGACATATCCCATTGGCGGGCTACACTTGGACAAGACGGGCTAGCAGCCCAGTGGCACCTGCGAAATCCTCCAAAAAAAACCAGCGTTTCGCCCCGCTGTCCCCAGGGGATTTATGTCGCAATGCGTCCTGGCGTGAAATTTGCGCGGATCGGCACCGGGAATCGAATTCAATTTTCAATTTCGTTGCTCGGTTGGAGGTTGAGCTGAGGATCAGACGGTCCGGAATACCACCCCGGTTCCTGCCTTAATACGCGAGGGGAGAGCGCGAGTTACTCGGGATTTGGAACCAACTGACAGGAGCAACAGCATCTCAGCAAGGGCTTCGCCCAGCCTATTAGGAGCGGCTTGGATTACGTCGTCAACTTGCTTCGCTAGCTTCAGAACGAAGCGATGGCGGCGCTTGCCCTCCTCGTCGTGAGTGCTCCATTAGATTTCGATGGATGCGGAGCCCACTAGTCAGGGAGCCACATGGAGCCTCTGGAAAAACTAGAGCTTTTCTCGCGAACGTTCGAAAACAGGTTCATATTCAATCTGTTCGATGTGCTCTTGTGCGGGATTATCGTCCTGGTGATCTTGAGGGCATGGCGTGCGCAGACGAAAACCATTCCCGTCCGAAATCAGCTCCTCCTGCTTCTTGCATTTTCCTCCTTGGGCGCATCTTTCGCCACGAAGGCACTTTCTTCCGGTGCCTTTATTTTCTTTCGGTACCGCTTACCAGTAGCGCCATTCGAATCAGTGTTTCATGTGTTCCAAGCCAGTGCCTGGCTACTGTTGGCGGCCAGCGCATATCCATCTCCAAGGGTTCGCCAGTCAAGAGCACCAATACCGGGTCAATTGTTTCTCTTTTTTTTGCTGCTCTCGCTTCCCGTTTTGCTCTTTCTGTTCGGTTCGCTCGGCAATCTCACTCCGAAACTGATGATGTTTTCGGATTTGGCGAACATAATTCTGATAGCTTTCACTTTTGTTCATGTTTATCGCAGCCCCCTCGGCGGCCGGCGCTATGCTGCAGGCGCGCTGGCTCTAGTCTTCGTGGCTGCGTCGCTTCACTTTGTCTCTTCGTTGAATTGGGGAGATAAGGCGTCCCTCATCTTCTGGAATTTGGAACAATTTGCGTGGTCGTTCTCCCTATTTACCTGCGCGTTGGCGATTGGTGAAACTAGTCGGGATTTATTCGACAAGGTGTTTGTGCGGCTACAGATCACGTTTATCCTCTTGGCCAGTCTTATGCTGCTGGTGATCACCCAGAGCGAAAAGGCGGACTACTTCGCGAGCATTAGTGGTCGCGCCGATCAACTTGCGGAGCTTGTGCGCCAACATGTAGACAACCTTAGACAACAAAACGAACCTTTGTCTGCCATTGTTGCTCGAGAGGATCTTCCAAAGGCAATCCGTGAGTTTGACAATCTGCCTGAATTGAAGATCGTTCGCATTTCCGCTGATAACCAGATCATCACCTTAGAAATTGCGGACAACGGAGAAGTTTCCGAGCCCAGTAGCCGGCAGTCGGTCTCACCGCCAATCCGACTCGATCCTGAAGAGTACTTCCTCATTCATGCGCTTCCTCTGAAAACAACTGCGACTGGGGAAGTTGCGTTTTATGGCAGTCGCGAGGTTCTTGACCAGCATATACGCCGACGGATTGTTCTCATCTTTTCGCTCTTTACGGCGACGGTTGCTCTTTCTACCCTGATGATTGGATTGGTGGTGCGGGGCGCGAGCGCGAAGATTCGAGGACAAGCCAGAGAGATCGAAAAGGCCCAGAAGCAACTCTATCAATCTTCCAAGCTTGCAGCGGTTGGGGAACTGGCAGCGGGCGTGGCCCACGAGATCAACAACCCAGCGACCACGATCCTTAGCTTGTCGAGTTTTTGGGTTTCGCAAAACAGCGGAAAGCCGGTTGCGGTCGACCCGGAAGATTTGAGGGAGGTGATGACTCAGGCCCACCGTATCGCCCGAATCACTACCTCGTTGCTCGAGTTCTCTCGTCCACAGATATTAGAGATGAAGCCAGTTCCGCTTGATCGCGTTATTAGTCTTAGCTTGCGGTTAGTCGATGATTTGCTGACTGCCAACAGGATCTCAGTGGAAAAGAACCTCCCGCGAGAGATAATACGCGTGCGGGGCGATGAAGATAGCCTGGTCCGCGCCCTCGAAAATCTCTATCGCAATGCCATCGATGCAATGCCGGAAGGCGGAGTATTGAGCTTAGGTGTTTTCTGGGAAGACCGAATGCGCAAAAGGATACGACTGGAGATTGCTGATACGGGATCAGGTGTTCAGGAAGACCACATAGATCGAGTCTTCGATCCGTTTTTCACCACCAAGGAAGTAGGCAAAGGTACGGGGTTAGGGCTGTCGCTCGTCCACGGCATTGTCAAAGAGCATCAAGGAACGATTACCATAGAGAGTCAGCTTGGCCGGGGCACCAAGTTCGCAATTGTCCTACCGACTGAGAATTGAAATGCACGCGACACGAATTCTAATAGCGGACGACGACCAGGCTATCCTGCGCACGTGCCGAAAAATCCTCGAGCATGCCGGTTATGAAGTCACGACAGCACCCGATGGTGACTCGGCGTTGAGTCTGTTGAAATCGACCCACTATGATCTGTTCCTGGTGGACATGCTAATGCCCGGCCTCAGCGGCTTGGAAACGGTAACTTTGGCGCGGCAAGTTGATCCCACGCTGATGATCCTTATGTTCACCGCCTACGCGACGATTCAAACGGCAGTTGAAGCCGTCAAGCGCGGTGTCTTTGACTACCTGGCCAAGCCCTTCACTGCCGATCAGCTTCGTTCCGCGGTTGAGCAAAGTTTGCGACAAAAACAATTGCTGGAAGAAAACTTCAATCTCCCCGGACAGCTAGCTACCGACCTTGGGTTTGACAAGATCCTGGGAACGAGTGAAGCAATGCAAAAACTATTCGGTACGCTGCAAAAAGTCGTTCGTACCAATGCGAATATTTTGATCCAGGGTGAGACCGGTACTGGCAAGGATTTAGTAGCGCGTACTATTCATGCGCACAGTTTTCGCCGAGATAAGCCATTCCTGGCAGTCGATTGTGCCGCTTTACCGGAGAATTTGCTGGAGAGTGAACTCTTCGGGCACGAAAAAGGCGCATTCACAGGCGCCGATCGGCTTAAACGGGGCCAGTTGGAGTTGGCTCATACCGGAACGCTCTTCCTGGATGAAATCGGCGAACTCTCCTTTGCGCTTCAGGCCAAGCTTCTGCGGGTATTGCAAGAGCGCGAATTTCGAAGGCTGGGGGGCGAACGTCAGATCCTGGTGGACATCCGAGTGATCTCAGCTACGAGCCGCGATCTGCGGAATGAGATTGTCGCAAGGAAATTTCGCCAGGAACTATACTATCGGTTGAACGCAGTAACCGTGAGTTTGCCTCCGCTCCGAGATCGCCAGAATGACATTCCAATCTTGGCCAACCACTTCTTGAGTCACTACTGCCAAGAGTATCAACTCACGCCGCCCGAAGTTTGTTCTGAGGTAAGGAAGCTTTTCGCGGGCTATGAGTGGCCAGGAAATGTTCGAGAGCTTCAGAATGTCATCCAACATGCTGTCTTGATGGCGGAGAGTAAATCTATTGGGCTTTGTGATCTCCCGGAATACATGCAGACTGGTTCTCGCGCGGAACTATCATTTCTTGAGGTCCGTGATAAAGAGGCCGAAACCGTCGAGAAGCCTTTTCTGGAGGACTTGCTGAGAAAACACCGCGGCAATATCTCTAAGGCCGCCGCCGAGGCCAAGCTCTCTCGCAAGACCATCTATCGTCTCGCCAAAAGGTTCAGCTTCGATCTCAGCCGGTTTCGGTAAGTCGAGGCACTTAGTCCCACTGTTTCCATTGCGCACACCGGCATTTTCTTAGATTTTCTAAGCGATCTCGTTGACCTTAGTCTCTCGCTGTATACCCAGGTAAACAGATTGCCCTATCTTAAGTTCTTCTCCTGAATGGTCAACAGCCCCCCTAACCTGTTGTTTCACTGATAATTAAGCCGACGCCACGCTTGCCAAACGCCTTTCGGCGCGCAACTTGACTAGTACTCAGCCGTCAGTCGCTTTAACTGCGCTTCGTTCAACTAAATTTCTGATGCGCGCAAGAGCGGACGCAGAGGCGGCCAATGTTTCAGTCGGCAAGTGACGAAAGGAGGCTTTCATATGTTTCGTGAACGATATCGGCTAAGCGTCAGTTTGGTTAAGGCCCTCATCCTCACCGGTGCTCCATTGCTCCTTTTTTTGGTGCTGAAGCCGGCACCAAAGGCGTTTGCTATTCCTGCATTTGCTCGCAAGTACCAAACTTCTTGCTCGACTTGTCACAGCAATTTTCCCGAGCTGAATGATTTTGGCGAGGCGTTCAAGAAGAACGGCTTCAAGTTTCCAAAGGACGACGAGACTTTTGTCAAAGAGCCTCCAGTGCTGTTGGGAGCTGAAGCCCAACGCGAGAACTTTCCCAAAGTCATTTACCCAGGCGAAATCCCGGGAACGATTCCCATATCCTTCCGGTTTGTGGGATTCGCTGCCTACAACAACAAACGGCCATTGTCGGCAGGCGTTGTCCCGCGGACAGATCTGTTTACACCCGACACGTTCACGATCATTGGCGCCGGCAGCTTCGGCCAAAATCTCTCCTTCTGGGTAGATGACGACGTCTCGGTGGGCGGGTCAGGCGCCGATGGCGGATTGGGCGATGGCTATCTAAAGGTGAACGATCTGGGCCACCACATTGGCTTGCCGAAGGATGCTCTCAACCTCCGCTTTGGACAGTTCGAATTGGATCTGCCTTTCACGCAAGCGCGGAGCATAAATCCGACCAGTTACGACATCTACGATCAGGCCAGCGTCGCCGGTGGGCTGGGCACGACCAACAACCCTTTCATGTTTAGCGCGCCGCAGCGTGGTATTGAAATCGGAGGCTATCCCAACGACGGAAACTTCAGTTGGTCTGTTGCTTTGGTCAATGGGACGAATGACACGCCAACCTCGCGCAACTCAAAGGACATCTATGCGCGTGTCTCTCAGCGGTTCAACCTTGAGCGCGACGCAAAAGCCCGCAAAGAAGTGCAGGCTGCAAGTAAGACAGGGCCGCGCGATCATACCTCACTTCGCCTCGGAGCGTTCTACTACTACGGTCGAAATGAACTCAATCTCGACCGTGAGCTGTTTCCAGATTTCGGGACGATCCGCGAGCGCTTCTACCGCGCCGGCGCCGATTTTCGTTTCAAATATCGAAAGTTCGAAGTCTATGGGCTCGGGATGCACGGGCATGACCAAAACCTGATTCCTAACACCGAGACTGAGGTGGTGGAGAAAGGGCCCCCGGTCACGTTCACCGGTGGGTTCGCACAGGCGCAATACTGGTTTTATCCGTGGGTGATCGGAATCATGAGATACGATGTCGTAAACTCACCGACAGATTTTCTGAACGGCGCTTCTGTTCACAACACGCGCAACCGTTTTTCACCAGGCATTCAGATTCTTGTTCGCGGCAATATCAAAACGGTGTTCGAGTATCAGCGGCGCTGGCAGCAACAGGCGGATACGTCGGGACGTTTCCGGGCCAACGGCTTCGTATTCGGGATCGACTACGTCTTCTGATTTGTGACTAACGTCGCTCCCCGGAAACTAAACATGTGCTTTCTTGAAAGGAGAATCATCGCAATGAAATCGTTACTCCATAAACCACTACTTTCGGCCGTATCCATCCTTGAATTCCTGGTGATCGTGGCGGCGTTAGCCAGCGCCATTATGGCCCAGGAGATCCAGGGTAAGGTAAGCGGCGCACGCGCTGGGACCGTCGTTTACGTCGATTGGATCTCTGGCAAAGACTTTAAGGGCCAAGGCAAGCATGTCACGATGGATCAGAAGGGGATGACTTTCAGACCCCACTCACTCGTGGTGCTAAGGGGGACCACCGTCGATTTCCTAAACAGCGATGCCGTCGGCCACAACGTTTACTGGAAATCCGTAGGCGGCGACAAGTCTAAGGGAAACAATATGGGCACTTGGCCACAAGGGCAGACGAAATCTTTCGTCTTTTGGGACGCGGGAGCGGTGCCATTACTCTGCAACGTCCATACAGAAATGTCAGGTTACATATTTGTCGTACCGACACCTTATTACGCTCTAACCAAAGCTGATGGGAGTTTTGACATCAAAGGTGTCCCGCAGGGCCACCTTACGCTAAAGACCATGGGTGGGGGCGCGTCCAAATCGAAACAGGTTGATGTCGGGGCTGGAATTACAAACGTCGAGTTGTGACCGTGCATCGTTAAGCGTTCGGCTAACTTGTTCGCGTTGGGACCTAAGCAACGGTATTCGTCTGCCTGTAAGAAAGCGAGCAGCATGTGGATCGATCACATTCAAAACTCGTCGATCTCGAATGGCTGGAGTCTAACTTCCCGTGTATGCAGGCATGCCCTGTGCACACGGAAGCCGGACGCTACGTCGCCTTGATCGCAGAAGGGCGTTATGAAGAGGCATACCGCTATGCCCGCCGGCCCAACCCACTGGCTTCTATCTGTGGTCGGGTTTGCGGGCATCCGTGTGAGACCGACTGTCGGCGCGGCAAACTTGACGCGCCAATCTCCATTCGCGCCCTCAAACGCTTTCTGACAGAGCGTTACGGACCAGAGTCGCGTAACCCCATCGATGTATTCCCCGACAAACCTTCAGTTTCACGCCCGGACCAAGTAGCGGTAATTGGTTCCGGACCGGCCGGACTCGCCGCCGCACACGACCTGGCTTTGCTGGGTTACCCAGTAACGATTTTTGATGCAGCGCCGATTCCGGGTGGCATGCTGTGTCTGGGTATTCCTGAATATCGTTTGCCGCGCGATGTGCTGAACGCACAGATTCGCGAAATTCTGGACTTGGGTATCGTGCTGAAGCTGAATGCCCGGATGGGACGGGATTTTTCGTTAGCCGATCTCCGCGCTCAAGGATTCAAGGCCGTTCTGCTTGCGCTCGGTCTGCATCGGAGTCGTGACCTGACGGTACCGGGCCACGAGCTTGATGGCGTAATCAAAGGCATAGATTTTCTGTTAAACGTCAATCTTGGCTATCGCTTTTCGATCGGTCAAAAAGTAGTTGTGATCGGCGGTGGCAACGTAGCCATCGATGTTGCGCGCTCTGCCCTGCGTGAGCAGCAGCGCTTGATGCTCGAAGACCCTACCACCCACGAATTGCCAGAGAGCTTAAGCGCCGGCGAACAACAGGTGGCAATGAAAGAGATGATGGATGTTTCGCGCGCTGCCTTGCGCCTGGGCGCGCGCGAAGTCCACCTGATCTGTCTGGAATCGCGCGCAGAAATGCCGGCTTTCGCGGAAGAAATCGAGGAGGGCCAGCTTGAAGGGTTGAAGCTGCATCCTTCGCTGGGCCCGCAAAGGTTCCTCGGCAGAAACGGCAAAGTCATCGGAGTCGAGACAATTCGTTGCACCTCGGTTTTCGACTCGGCGCGCCGTTTCAATCCTACGTTCGAGCAGGGTACAGAAGCGGTGATCGACTGCGACACCGTCATTCTAGCCATCGGTCAGGCATCCGATCTTTCCTTTCTCACTCAGGCTGATGAGATTGAGATTACTCGCCAAGGCACTATCAAGATAGATGAAGACACGCTGATGAGCAGCGCGCCCGGAGTCTTCGCCGCCGGGGATATTGCCTTTGGTCCGCGTCTGATCATCAGTGCAGTTGCCGACGGCAAGAAGGCGGCAGAAAACATCGATCACTATCTGCGAGGAGGAGAATGGAAACCCCGTCCACGGTATGTGCAAATCACAGTTCTTGATCATCACCAAATGGCCGAATCCTACGATGAGTACTCTCGCCTTGCAGTTCCCGTGATTCCACTTGACCGGCGGACTGGAGTGGTAGAAGTGGAAGCAGGCTACACGGAAGACGAAGCGCGTCGCGAGGCTAGACGCTGCCTGCAATGTTGGATCAACACGATCTTTGAAGGTAATGAGGCGGCGGGTACGGAATGTATTTTGTGCGGCGGGTGTGTGGATGTCTGTCCGGAGAATTGCTTGCAACTGATACCTCTCAGCCAATTGACAATTTCGGAAGAAGTAAAGGCGCAACTTGTTAGTGAGGCTCAATTTCATGAGACGAGTTTGCAGCACCTGCACCCGACAGACCTGCCGGCCACTCATGGCTCGATGATGTTAAAGGACGAAACGATTTGCATCCGTTGTGGACTCTGCGCCGCTCGCTGTCCCGCCCACACAATTACGATGGAAGCGTTTCAGGTGTTCGATCAAGACCCAAACCAATCGGAGCTGGAGGTGCAATCGGCATGACTGACGTCTTGGCGACAGCCATAGCCGGAAGGCCAGAGGAATCTGAGCGTGGAGAAATCGGACGCCGTGATTTCTTCAATGCGATTGCGGCGGGCGCGTTTGGTATTGCCGGACTCGGCTCCCTGGTTGTGACCTATCGGTACCTCTTGCCGAATGCTTTGTTCGAGCCGTCCATGAATTTTCGCGCCGGTACTCCAGATCTCTATCCACTCGATTCGGTTACCTATATGCCAGACCAGCAGGTCTATATCGTGCGCACAGGAGATGGCTTTTATGCAGTATCAGCGATATGCACCCATTTAGGTTGCAATACACAGTGGAAGCCGGAGGCGGGTTTAATCGCTTGTCCGTGCCATGGTAGCAAATTCAAAAGTGATGGCACCAAGGTTGAAGGTCCGGCGCCGCGATCGCTCCCTCACTTCAGCATCACGCTAACGCCAGACGGTGAACTCTTGGTGGACAAGCTCGAAACAATAAAGCCCGGACAGGCGTTGAGAGTCTGAGAGCTGACTATGAATACGATGACTTTCGAGGAAATCCTGAATCGCTTGCGCGCTACGCGGGCCTGGAGATCCATTTTCCGTCGTGGTCCAGCTCGCACTAACCGGACGCGCAGCCTGGCGATCTTTGGTAATGTCTTCCTGCATCTGCTGCCAGTTAAGGTTCGCGAGCAATCGCTGCGTGTACGCGCCACCTACTACCTTGGCACAATTAGTTTTTTTATGTTCGTCGTGCTGACGCTGACGGGGATTCTGCTGATGTTCTATTACCACCCTGCCGTGCCGCAGGCATACCTCGACATGAAGGACCTCAGGTTCGTCGTCTCAAATGGAGTCTTTTTGCGCAACTTGCATCGGGTGGCGGCACACGTGATGGTAATCGCCGTTTTCTGGCATATGTTCCACGTTTTTTATCGCGGCGGATACAGGCCACCACATGAATTCAACTGGGCTGTCGGCGTAATGCTGTTGCTGCTCACACTCTTGTTGAGCTACACGGGCTACTTGCTACCCTGGGACCAACTGGCCTTCTGGGCTATTACGGTTGGTACCAACATCCTCTCGGCAGCACCTTTTTTTGGATCGCAGCTCCGCTACCTGCTGCTGGGCGGAAATCTTGTGGGCGAGAACGCCCTCCTGCGGTTCTATGTTCTGCACTGCGTGATCCTTCCGTTGGTGGCCGCTCTGTTGATCGGAGTCCACTTCTGGCGCATTCGGAAGGATGGCGGTCTGACTCTGAGAGAGGATTATGAGCGAGACAAAAAATAGTTTTGAAGCGGGAGTCGGATCAAACGCGCTCAAGACTCCCGAGCGTGTGGTCTTCATTACTTCGAAGACTTCCGCCCAAGTCAAAGAAAGAGCGGACAGGCAATTAATGTCCTATCCGCAGCTCATCCTGCGCGAGGTGATTGCCTTTGAAGTGCTAACAATCGTGCTGGTGATCGTCGCGCTTGCTTGGGATGCGCCGCTTGAACAGTTGGCAAACCCACTGCTAACGCCGAATCCCGCCAAAGCTCCTTGGTACTTTTTGGGCTTGCAAGAATTGCTTCACTACTTTCCACCCTTAGTAGCCGGCATCGTGATTCCCACCTTGGTGGTGGTGGCTCTGGTGGTAATTCCATACTTCAACGTGAATATCAAAGGTGAGCCGCTTTGGGCGGCATATCGTTCGCGACGATTTCTGATCTTCATAGTGTCAGTTGGATTGTTGCTTGTTTTTTTAGGTCTTTACCGAGCCTGGACTGTTCTCGTGCCCACAGTAGCCATCGCCGGGCTGACCATTGTCTCTTTCTTCCAATTGAAAAGGCCGTACCGTTTGATCAGCTTCCTGCAAACGCGGCCTCTGTCCTGGTGGGTGATGACCTGGTTTATTGCTGTCTCGCTGACTTTAACCGTGGTGGGAACTTTTTTCCGAGGGCCAGGTTGGTCCTGGGTTTGGCCGTGGAGATGACATGACGGCGGAGAAGATGGGAGAGATTTCAACGCGGCTGCGAGCGATATTCGCGCTGGCAAGCGTAGCCTTTGTGGCAGTCCTCGCGGTATCACCGGTTAAGGATTTCTTCCAGTCCTGGAAGCGATATGAGAAGGACTACGTTAGCTACGCGCAGACCCGGCCAGACACTAAACGCCTGCTGGCAGATTTTCATCCCGGCATCGATCAAATCTGGCTGCCTGAAATGCGAGTGCTTGATCGTTGCACTACATGCCATCAGGGCATTTCGCAAGCCAGTCTCCGCGACGCATCAGTGCCACAACCCTTTCGAGCTCATCCAGCCATCCCACACGATGTCAAAAAATGGGGCTGCGTAATCTGTCACCGCGGCCAGGGGCCAGCGACAGAGACATCGGAGGCGCACGAAACAACGCTGGCTTGGGAGCAACCACTCTTGCCGATCAGATTTATCCAGGCGTCGTGCGGCATGTGCCATCGTGCGGACCTGCCACAAACCCCTAAGCTCAATCGAGGCCGGGAGCTTTTGTCTCAACTGAACTGCGGGGGCTGCCATCACCTGCAAGACATCGAGCGGTCAGCAATGCTTGGGCCGGACTTGAGCAACGTCGGCAATAAACTGATGCGCCAGTGGATTTATAAGTGGCTGAAAGAGCCGCATACGGTTGTGGATAGTTCAGGCAACACAGTCGTTGACGGTTACGAGATGGAAGAAGAGCCGCGGATGCCTCAGTTCCGTCTGACTGATCAAGAAATCAAGGCCCTGTCAGCCTATCTGACGACACTCAAAGGTCAGCCTATAGAGCCATTCAAATTCGATCAGAGTGTAGTGGCGAGTTTGCAAAAGAGCGCCGACCTGGCAGACCAAGGTGAAGTTCGTTTTCGTCAGATGTTCTGCACGACTTGCCACTCTCTCGCCGTCACACAAGGCGACGAGACCAAATTGATTGGCGGAGACATTGGACCAGAACTAACAAAGGTCGGTAGCAAGGTTAATCCCGATTGGTTAGTTGCCTGGTTGCGCGATCCGCAAAGCTACTTGTCGCACGCCCTGATGCCACGTTATCGCTGGTCGGATCAAGACCTTTACAAGGTCACGCAGTATATCAATACGAGATTGACTGACCCCGACCTCTTGAGCAACGTCCCACCGCTGGAGGAGCCGACGCAAGAAGAGATCCGCTTGGGCCAGCGTTTATTCCTGGAAAAGGGCTGTGCCAGTTGCCACGTGATTCAGGGTGTCAGCCCACAAAAGGATTTCGGCCCTGACCTGGCGATTCTCGGCAGCAAGAACGTTTCACAACTCGAATTCGGCAATTCGAATATTCCGCGGAATCTTATTTCCTACATTCAGGCCAAGATTACCGATCCGCTGTCGGTCAATCCAGCGGCACGCATGCCGCAATATCGTCTGACCCCAACAGACTTGGACGCGATTACAACGGCATTGCTAAGTATGACAGGTAGTCCCGCTAACAGCAGCCTCGCGCGACTCGTAGTGCCGCGACCTGAAAGCGCGTTTCGTCCCGCTGGCGCCTTTGGCGAACTTTACGATCGTTACAAATGTGCCGTCTGTCATCGCTTCAATGGCGATGGCGGAAATCTCGCGCCCGATCTGTCGTTTGAAGGCAGCAGAGCACAACTTCAGTGGATCGCAGGTTTTCTCAAAAACCCCGAAACCCTCCGGCCGACACTCATCTTTCGGATGCCGCAATTCAATATAACAGACCAAGAGGCATCCGTAATTGCTGATTACTTAGGCATGGTCACGCAGAGCCCTTCCGTGAAGCTGTCGGCTGTTGACCAGAAGCAGTTCACGCCTCAGATGGCTGAAATGGGAAAGCAACTCTACGAAGTGAAGTATCAATGCAATGCGTGTCATACGATCGGTTCTGCGGGCGGGTATGTCGGGCCTAACTTGAGCAACGCAGGGAATTGGTTGAATGCCGCGTGGATTGAAGAGTGGCTTAGGGATCCTCAGGCGCTTGTCCCAGGAACAATCGAACCACGTCGCAGCTTGACCGATCAAGAGGTGCAAGCCTTAACCGCGTATGTGTTGACGCTCAAACAGAAAGCCCCGCCGCTGACGACGAGCAGTGCTGGGACCAAGGCAGGAGGAGCGCAATGAAGTGGCGAGATCTTATCCTGTTCCTGATCCTCCCGGCACTCATCATCCTCTCATCGTGTCAACGCAAGCTGGCGGTCTCACCGGCCAATCGGTTCCTAAACGCCTACGATGTGGAGCAAAATGCAAATGATCCACAACGCCTGATCCCACTTAGTTACCAGCAAGCGCAAGGCAAGCGCGTATTCAACAACAACTGCGTCTGGTGCCATGCCGACGCTACTCCAGCCGGACCGTCCAACCGATCTAACTTGACTCCCACTCCCCCGCTCTTTACTGACGGAGAAACGTTCAATTTGCTGAGTGATGACTTTATGCGGAACACTATCACGCTTGGCGGCAGCGCAATGGGAAAATCCGCCATCATGCCACCCTGGGGTCAAACGCTAACGCAAGACGAGATCCGAGCCGTTCTAGCTTACGCTCGCGCGGTCGCTCAGCCGCCGTACAAAGCCTCAGCTCGGCCTGCGTCACAATACCCGGAGAAATAGCCATGAAATCAAATAGCCAATCAACGGTCGCGTTCGTTGCAACCTGCACACTCTTACTGCTCTTTGGGCCGGCGCGAAGCTTTGCGCAGGTTAGTCCCACGGAAATTCTCAATCCTCGACTCAAGGCCCTCGAGCAGGCACACCTGAGTAAACTTATTGCCATTAATCGTACGGTCCCGTTACTGACATATTCCTTTCCTTTTTTGCTAAACCGCTATGTCGGGTCGGACCCTAAATCGCAAACCGGCGTCGATGGTCGCGGCTTGGAGTTTGTTAACTTCCACGATCAAATAGTCCTAAAGGTGACGGGAAACTACCAGGCCGCGTTCGATGCCGATCGTCTAACACCTAATCAGCGGAGCGGTCGCGTTTTCAATGACGTGATCTACCAGATCCTGGAGATTGTCCCGAGTTATTTCTCGGCCGCCGATGAGTTTGACGCGGTTGGCTTTGAGATTTGTTACCACGTGCGCAGGAAGGCCGCGCACTATGAATACGAAGGGAAGGAAATCCTGGTAGCAGTTCTAAGTAAGGCCGATGCTTTGCACTATGCCGCCGCACCAACCGACTCAGAGCGACAGGAACTGCTGAACCGTTCAGAGATATTCCTCAACGGAAAGCCATTTGGTTTGGCGTTTAGCGGAAGTGAGCCCTTAGACGTTGCCACACTTCAACGATCGGTGAAGCAACCGGCAACGGCCGCAAACCAAAAGCAAGGTGCTCCTGCACCTTCGTCTGACCCTGACAATTTTGCGCGAACGGGGCAGGACGAGAGTGCTACTTCTGAAACCGCCAGCATGCAGATGCCCGGGATAGCGACGGTCGTGCGTACTCGAGCCGACGCCGAACGTCTCGAAACCAAATACAAGTCCCAACTCGATGCCCTGGCCACTGCAGGGCAGTCCACCTATCATTTTGTGCCGTATGCGCCACCGTCATTGATAGTTTTCCGCAACCAGATAGTTCTTCAGTTGACGCTCCGCAATCCAAATACTTTCGACAAGGAAGCTACGTCGATCTACAAGCGAGCAGCGCGTAGTTTTGATCTTTTTCTGGCGCCGCAACTGAAGTCAATTCTTGAGCGCATTCCGGATGATGCAGAACTTGGCGGTCTCGACATCACTGTTCTGAATGACTTGACTGGAACTGCTGGACACTCGTCCGAAGCGGTGGAGTTCGTGTGTCCGCTTAGAGCCATACGGAAATTTGCAGATGCGGACATTACAAACCAGGAGTTGATCAGCCAAAGTGTCGTTATGGTCAACGGCGTGCGGATCGCGCTCAACCTCCAACAAGCGGAGTAGCTTGCGTCCTGCCAGGTATGTCTTTTAATGCCGCGCAGTCTTGTTCTGAGTAAGCACAACGCCAAAATCGAGTTTTCTGCTTCTATTAGCAAACGCCAGCGCGGCAGTTGTCGCTTACGCATTTGCTTCTCCTTGCCGTCCCTCATCATCGAAAGGCGGCTGGGTATTCACGGAACCGAAGACCTCAAAGAGCCGGCGTCTGATTTCGTTGTCGGGTTCGGTTCCGAGCGCGCTGAAGACACACGAAGCTCATTCGCACGTTCCAGCGTCAACGCAGCGAGCAGTTTCAGAGAAGCGCTAGACGAGTAGAGTGCATTCTTCTTGCCAACCGATCGCCCCTGATAGGTGCGCGCCAGAAAAGTTGTCACACTGTACGCACACAAGAGAAGGGGCAGTGAGGATAGGCTGTCATTTACTTATTGATTCTATTGGTCAACTGAGGAAGACGCCCGCTTTGCGACCTGCTGATAAAAATGAGCAGGGGCGCCATCGCGAGCGCCCCCACTAATTCATTGATCTGCTTGAAAATATGGTGAGCCGTGGAGGGCTCGAACCTCCGACCCGCTGATTAAGAGTCAGCTGCTCTACCAACTGAGCTAACGGCCCACAACGGAAGAAAAATTATACGTCCGTAAACTGATGTGTCAAGCGGAGCATGGTGTGGGTTGATGCCTTACTTCAGTCTCGGACAATAGCGCGCGCATCGCTCCTCAATCATTTCTCATCCAGAGGTTTTTTTGATCTTGCCTTTCGGAAGCACTGCCATGCCAGAACCCAACCGACGAGAGCATATTCGCCGTTCAAAATAATGTCGTGAAATCCAGCCTCAGCTTGTTTTCTTTTCCCAAGAAACGGGCGAATGAGTTCATCGTTCACGATGCGGCGGCACAGTCTTTTTCGGATAGTAGTTTCCGAACGCTTTCAATGAAGCCATCGATGTCCGGCTTTGCCACGTAGTCGTCGGCGCCGGCGGCCATCGCTTCAGAGCGATGAATGTCGTAAGCATCGCCGCTGTAGAAAAGGCAGGGAATGCCCGGCGTGGCAGCCTGTAAATTTCCGCATAATTCCAAGCCACTCCCATCCGGCAGCTGTCGGTCAAGAACATAAAGATCAAACTCTTCAGCGGTGGCCAGCTCGAGCGCTTGCTCACACGAGACCGCGATGACCACTTCATAATCTTCTTTGGATAAAAGGAGTTTGAGCATCTCCGACGTGTCTTCGTGATCGTCGATGCAAAGAACGCGACACTTCACTGGCGGCATGGAGGAACCTCCGGGGATAAAAGTATGCTGCGGGAAGAGGACTGGATTCTAAACTTATTTGGCTCGAGCCGCCAGCGCGGTTGAGAAGGATGCCAAAAAACATTTTGCAACACAAAAAGGCTGTTCTGGAATCCTCGAATCATTGCCGCTTTGAATACAAGTAACTACGTATCGAGGATCGTGCACCTTTCCGACGGTCCAGTACGAGCAGGTGGGCAGCGGGGTATCAAGCGCGGTAGCCTCGAAGGGTCAGAGACCCTTTGCTGCCCACCACCAACCTCGAAAACCGGAAACCGGAAACCGTGAATCGTAAATCGTGAATCGTGGTTAGTCCCGAGCGGGGAAGCATAACCGCAAAGGACGCGAAGCTTTGCGCAAAGGGCCGCAAAGGAAATTTTTGCTTAGGAGATCAACTTACGGTAAACCGGCTTAGGAGATCGAGCTTATCGCTTCAACGCCCTCCCGCTTGGGACTAACCACGATTCACGATTTACGATTTACGGTTTGGTTCAACGCCCTCGCGGACGCGGCTCCTGCATCGCTTTGAGTAGTTGATTGACGGCTTCGATCTCCGCGTCATCAGGTTCGAGCTGCTTGTACTTCTCGAGTGCGGTCAGGGCCCCTGCCAGATCTCCCAGCTTGTGATAGACGAGAGCGAGATTGAAGTAGACGAGCGAAAAGCCCGACTCGATCTGCGCGGCCGCTTCATAATGAAGACGCGCCAGAGGAAGTTCGCCGGCGTCGTAGTAGAGATTGCCCAGGTTGTAGTGAGCTTCCACGTGACGCGGCTCGTGCTTCAGCGCCAGGGTGAAACTGTCCAGCGCTTTTCCGAGTTGGCCCAAATCCAGATAAATAAGTCCGAGGTTGCAGTAAGCCTCGGCCACATTATCGCCGTCATTTATTGCTTCCTGGTAAGACTCGGCAGCTTTTGGATCGCCCTGCTCGTGGAGCAGCAGTGCTTCCTCGAAGGGAGTCAACAATCGCGACAGCTTGCCACTTTCCAACCCGCGAAAGAGGTTCAACTGCCCCTGGAGCTCGGCCTCAATCTGACGAAGGCTTTGCCCCTGCGCGCGCAGTTCGCGCACGCGCCGAAATTGAGTGAGCGCCTGGAAATCGTAGTTATAGTCTGCCGCAGCAGGCCCGGGCGTGCCCTGAATGATGCCCTGCTCCGTCCAACGGCGAATGGTGCGTTCGCTTAAACCGAAGAGCTGTTTGATTTCACGGATGGAATAACTGGATTTGACGCGTTGGTAGTCCGCCTTCGCGGGAACACGTGAGGGAAAGGAGAGAACCTTCTTACTGTTTTCTTTCATTCTGTAACGCAAGACCTAACGCAAACTGCTCGTTAGCAACTCTGGTTCGTCTCCAGCGCAAGCTAACAGTTTGCTTTACAAGGCTCGCTTAGGAAGCTTTGCGTCTCTTAACGACCTTTGGTTTGGCTGCCGGCTTCACCAGCGTAAGGGCCTTCTTCTTTGCCGCCGTGGTTGTGGCCTTAACCATTGGTTTGCGGCTTGACGCCTGCAAGCTCTTCTTCAACGCGCTCATAATATCAAGTCTGGGCAGTTCTTCAACCTCAAACTCGACAATTTTCTTGCCTTTGATCTTCGACTCAATCAGCTTCTTGAGCGCCTGATGATAATGATCCACGGTGTCAATCTCTGACATGGAAGTGACCATCTGCTCGACCAGAGTGGTTGCCAGTTTCAGTTCGTTTTTGTCGGGCTTCTTCGCGCCCTCGAGCTCGGGCACATCCTTGATGCTTCGGACCTCATGAGGATAGTGAAGCTTCTGTAACACTAAACCGTTTTCATGCGGAAACACAGCAACGAGATCCTCCCGGTCTCTGAGTACCACTTTGCCGATGCCGACTTTGCCGGTCTGCTTCATTACTTCACGCAACAATGCGTAAGGCTTTTCTGATACTGGTCCATCCGGTCCGGCATAATAAGGAGAATCGTAGAACGTGACCGGAATTTCCGAGCTATCGACGAAGCCAATGATGTCGACGGCCTTGGTAGTTTTTATTTTGACTTTGGCGATGTCTTCCGGCTCGACGATCGCGTAGCGGTCCGGCTCGTACTGATAGCCTTTAGTTATCTGGTCGTTGGCAACAACCTGGCCACATTTTTTGCAGCGTTTGTCGTAACCGATTGGGCCATAGTCGTCGCGGTGCAGTTGATTAAATTGAATCTTTTCAGCCGTCTCGATCGCGTTATAGATTCGAACAGGAATTGCTACCAACAGGAACCGTATGTGGCCTTTCCAGATGGATCTCATTGCGAATGTCTCCGGGGTGACGTCCGGCAAACTCCAGTTTGTCGAACTTGGGGGCGTGGAGCAGGTCCCGCCTCTAGACTGTTTCACCGCCTCTGGGCCAGTGACGGGGGGACGTATTATGCGGGCCAGACCGCGCCGAAGTAAAGAATTAAATTGACGTCCTCAAACCAACTGACCATCGGACCATTCGCTCGATCGAGACATGCATTGGTATGAGGACAAGGCCTTGCGCGACACGGGACCGTTCATCAACGGTGTGAGTTACGGTGTGCACCGCGCTGTGAAAATCTATTACTCGCCGAGCGTCATCAATTGGCTGCTAAGGAAGAATCCCGATGAGGCGATTCCCGATGGAGCTATGATACTCTTTGGACCGTTCGAGGACATCAAGATTGTTACCGATCCGATGAACAACTCTCTGGGCATCAAACCGAAACACGATCCTTATATCAAGAGCTCACGGATGTGCGGTAATCACACCATCAACCTGCCATTAATGGACAACCCGACGCTGAATCCCGGCAAACCACACCTCGAGCAGTTGACCTATCTTGATCTAAGGGCTTAAAGCATGCTTGCATCATGGTGCCGAAACTTTCTAGAACACCGGCTAAGGCGACCTTATGTTCAGTTTATTTGCCTTCTTGTGCTGGCGGTTTATCTGGTGGTGTTCGTAGTGTCCTTCGCTACCAGCGCAAAAGGTCGCACCATATTTGGGCCTTACCTCGGTGCTGACTTCGGCGCATTTTATATCGCCGGCAAAATCTTCAACACGCATTCGCCCGATCAAATTTATGATGCGCGGCTCGAACACCAGCTTTATCAGGAGCAGTTTCCCGACGCGCCGCCTGACACCCAATTACCATACGTCAATGCGCCATTCTTCATTTTGCCCTTCACGCTGCTGTCGCGACTGCCATACTCCTGGGCCTACCTTTTCTGGGTAGCGTTGTCCTTTGCGCTTTACGTTGCCGGATTCACTTTGATCTGGAGAACACTTGACGGAATTCCCGGCGATGCGTGGTTCGTCTCGACGCTACTAGCGCTGTCCTTTATGCCTTTTTTGGTTGAGTGCCTGGCGGGAGGGCAAACATCTGCGATTGGGTTCTTCTGTCTGGCAGTAGCGATTAGCAGCGAGCGCCGCCGCCGTCAAATCATAAGCGGATTAGCGCTTTCGCTGTGCGCATATAAGCCCACCTTGCTTTTGCTGATACTGCCAATGCTCGTAATCACGCGACGCTACGCAACTCTGCTGGGTTTTGTTGCTGGCTGTGGACTTCTCGCTCTCATTTCGTTGCTGGCGGTTGGCTGGCGAGGCTGCGCTGGTTTCATCAACACTCTCCTGTACTTCACGAATGCCTCGACGAGCGCCGCGTCCGGCTTGCGGTCCTGGAAATATGTGGATGTTAATTCCTTTTTCAGGCTCCTTCTGGGCCACCATTCATATCTCAGATGGACAATGACCGCGGCGGCATTTCTTTTTGGTCTACCGTTTCTTTTGAGAATTTGGTGGCAGGGTGATCGAGAAAAGCGCGATGAGCAGAGCCTTGTTTGGGCTCTAACGATAACTGGGTTGCTGGTCTTAAATTTATACGTGGGGATTTACGACAGTACGTTGGTTGTGCTTAGCGTACTGCTTACAACTGATGTTTTCTATCGACAAGCAGACAATAATCAATCGTCCTTGCCCGCGTCATACAAGTTCATTTTGCTGCTACTCTACCTCGTACCCTGGATAACTCAGCCTGTTGCCCGCCTAACTGGACTTCAGTTGTTCACTCTGGTGCTCGCGCTATTTGGAAGTTATCAAATCATTCAATTCCAGCGACTGGTAAGGGGCAGAACGCCAGCCTGAACTTCGAATATGATGCTGGCGAGTGGCAGCCACGGCCGGGATGGCAATTAGACGTCACCCTTGCCGTGTGGAAGGCCGTCACGAATATTCATTGAGGACGCCAGACGACAATCTGGGTAGCCAAAGGCCTGCCGGGCCCATTCATACCGCATGCAACAGCGCGTTGCGCATTGCCTGGGCCGACTGCCAGCGCTCGGAAGGGTCCTTGACGAGCGCGCGATCGATGATTTCGCAGACCGCCTGGGGAAGATGCGGCGCGCGCTCACGCAGTGGAATAGTTGGCTGCTCGAATATCGCTTTGATAGTTTCGGGCATGCTCGTTTGTCTGCCGATATTTAGTGCGAGCTTGCCGGTGAATAAACTGTAAGCGGTCATGCCCAGCGCGTAGATATCTGACTGGGGTTTGACGTCGCGAAAGTTCTTGAGTTGTTCAGGTGGCATGTACGCCAGCGTACCGGCCATCTCGCCGGCGACTGTCACTCCGCTCATTCCTGATTGAGTGAAGCTCTTGGCTAGTCCAAAGTCGGTTATCTTCGCGGACAGGTTTGGCCCCGTGCCTCTTATTAGAATATTTTGATCTTTGATGTCGCGATGAATGTAGCCTTGCGCGTGGGCGTATGAGAGTGCTTCGAGGGACTGCAAAATAATGGTCAGCGTTTCCCGCTGCGGCAACCATCCGCCGCGCGCATCCGCGAGTTTCGCCGCGTCTGCGCCATCGACAAATTCGGTCACCAGATAGACTACGCCGTTGTGCACGCCGCGATCGATAAACTCAACGATGTGGGGGTGCTTAAGCGCAGCCGCGACGTCCATCTCGCGCATGAAGCGACGCATGGCTTTGTCAGTCACGGCAAACTCGGGCAATAGTGTCTTAATGGCAACCGGGGCGCCGGTCTGTTGGTTGCGAGCGAGCATCACGCAGCCCATGCCGCCCTGACCAAGTATTCTGACCATGTCGTAGCCGGGGATGGGCTGTGGCGCAGTCTTCATTTCCTGGCGACAATCCTCGCAAAGAAAAGTTAAATGCTCTTCGGAAGAAGTGGCCTGGGCCTGTTCGCGGCGGCCGCAGTTCAAACACTCGACAGTTACGACCGTCGGCCTCGTGGCAGGTTGATCGCTCGTTACGCCGGCGATGGCTTCAATCGTGCCCGTGCTTACTTCGACCCGCAGCACGCTTTCACCGCCCTGAATCTGATCGCCATTATTGAGAAATGCCTCGGTGACTTTTTGGCCGTTCACAAAAGTTCCATTGGTGGAACCGAGGTCGCGCAGGAAACAGTGGGGCGGATTAATTTCCAGCAGGCAATGATGACGGGAAAAGAATTTGTCTTCGGGCAGGTAGAGGTGAGCATCTTTGGTCCTGCCAATTAAGAATGTGTCGGATTGTGTGAAGGTGAAAACGCGGCCTTTGTAGGGGCCGGCCAATACTCTTAAGTCAATTTGCATCTTGCAAAACGAAAGGCGAAGGTCGGGCAGCTATTAACCGGGGCGATTTGCCACCGGGCTAGCGTTTTATCTCGAGGTCGTCAAAAGCTACTTCCGGCGTGTCGCTGGTGTATAGCCCGGCGACGCCGCCCTTGAAGTTTTCGTTGTCTGTGATCCGATCCACATACTGACCATTGATGTAGAAGGAAAGTTCCGCACCTTTGGCGCGCACTTCAAGCTGGTTGGGGTTAATGCCGGATCGGATTACGCTTGATTTGGTCCAGGGCACGACCGTCGATTGCGCACCGGCTTTGTGTTTGATGACTTCATATTGCGGTTCCGTGCCGTTATAGATTAGCAAAGCATAATCTTCCAACTCGCCATCCTTGGATTTCTCACCATGTACGATGAGGCCATAACCCGAAGCCGGCGCGGCGCCGTCAACACTGCGCGCTGTCACCTTGACCGTGGCGTTTCCCGTATTGTAGTCGTTCGAGGGCGCATACATGACGAGGTAGGTCTTGTCTTTCGAGCGCATATGATATTCACTATCGGCATACCAGATATCGCCGTACGGATAATTGCCCGCGCCCCATTTTGTTTCCGAGAAATCATCTGTAAACGAAGACGGAAGATTCACGTCGGCATTAACGTTTGAAGTGTTTGCGTTTGCGTTGCGGTTGGAATTTCGGGAATTAGAATTTGCAACGTTGACATTACGATTCGAGTTTCCATTTGAATTCGAGCGCATGCTGCTAAGCGTCAGGATCATGATCACCAGACCAATGCCGATAACGCCGATGACCGCAGCGCCTCCCAGCACCCACCACATGGCGCCGGATTTCTTTCGTGGCGCTCCCGCAGCCGGCGCCGGAGACCATTGTTGCCGTGCGGCGGACGCGACCTGATTCACCGACGGAGTTGGCTGACGATGAACCTCGGCGGGCGGCGAAATGGTATCGCGCGGGTCGATGTAACGAATGGTCGCGTTCGGATCGAGAGCAGGCGCGGCTTCCGCAACGAGTGGCGTGCCGTCTTCCAGGCAGAAACTGAGCGACGGGTCCGTGTAGGTGCGGTTACAACTGGGACAGGTTTTCATCGTTGTTCACTATGCGTCGAGACGTCTCTAGCGTATCCGATCGGCGACCTGAAGGTCGAACACTAAATAACCCTTGCGGATTGGTAAACCCGGTGCGCCGAATACAGCGAACCAGGCGTTAACGTTTACTTCGCGACCATTATATGGAAAGCGAGGTGAGGCTCAAGGGCTAATGGGCTTGCCGCAGCGGCCGCAGAACTTCGTGCCGACCGCATAACTGCTGCCGCACAACTTGCACACGACTTCGACTGGTCGCGGCTGACGCCAATCGAGCGACTGCGCCCCAATGGGAATTCCGCACTTTCCACAGAATCTCAGCGATGACGGATACTCCTGCTTACAACGCGGGCAGGTTACTGTTGATAACGAAGGCGGCACTGACGCACTACTGCTCGCGGTCCTTACCGGAGTTTCTCCGACAAGTTGAAAGGTCCTATTGCCGCACCGCCCGCAAAACCTTACGCCTTCCGCGAAGCGCGATTCGCATCTTGTGCACGCGACCACACGCGGACCAAGCAGCGCCGCGCCGGTTTTGCTATCAAGACTACCGCCACGCGAAGGCGATAGATGCTCGCTCGCGGGTCCGCTCTTAAACTGCGCCTGAATGATCTGCTCGTTGCCGTCGGGCCGGATTTCAATCACGCGCTCATCATCACTTTCACCGCTTCGGGCCACCCGCAGCAAGTGCTGACCCGGCGGTATGGAGTTGAGAATCACGCGGCCTGATCGTCCGATGCTGCCATGTCGTTCGTCGTCGACATAAACTTCCGATCCCGGCGGGGCCATCACTACCAGGCGGGAATCGCTATGAGTTTGCGTGGCGGAGCGCTTTCCTCCTGCGGCTTCCAGCTCTTCAAACCAATCACTGGCGCTCTGGGGTCTCGCAGACGGATCTCGCTCAAGCGCATGGAGAATCGCCCGGTCGACTTCCGCGGGAATGTCGGACCGCAAACTGAGCAGCGAAGGAGCCGACTGCATTAACTTTTGCGCAACGAGTTGCGTAATGTCGCCGATGAACGGCGCGCGACCGCCGAGCATGTGATAAGCGACAGCGCCCAACGCATAAATATCCGCGCGCGCATCCAGTTGCACTCCGGTTTGCATTTGCTCCGGCGCCATATACTCCGGCGTCCCGATAATGCCGCGCGACTCTGGCCCGCTCGTGGAAGTTGTCTCCGAACGGTCTGCATTTACTATCTTCGCCAGGCCGAAATCGCCAACCTTAACGAAGCCATCACCCATTGTGTTGCCGGGCTTTTTCCGTTTCTGCGTGATGAAGATGTTCGCTGGCTTCAGATCGCGGTGAAGTATGCCTTCATCGTGGGCTGCCTCAACGCCGGCGACTACCTGGCCCAACATGATGATCGTCCGCTGAATATCCAGCGTTCCCTCGCGGCGCAGTAGCTGGTACAGGCTTTCACCATCGACGTATTCCATGACCAGAAAGAACACGCCCTCCGGACTCTTGCCAAAATCCGTGACATCAACGACGTTTGGATGACGAATAGAAGCAGCCGCGCGAGCTTCGCGCTCAAACCTGGCAATCGCCTCTCCTTCCTGCATTACCTCGTCGCTCAGAATGTCGGGACGAACGGTCTTTATCGCCACGTGGCGGGTAACAAGGTTTTGATCACGCGCGAGATAGACCTGGCCCATGGCGCCGCGGCCGAGTCGCTTCTGTAGAAGATAGCGTGAGGAAAGAAGAGTCGAGCCCGGCAAAGTGTGTTTAGTGTTTGCCTGGTCTTGTGGGCAGACCACCACGTCGTCGTCATAACAACTTTCACAACGTGGGCACTCGCGCATAGTAAGACTATCGACGCTTTTTGCAGACTCTAATCAGCCACCCGATTAGCGGCGAACGTTAATTAAGCGTGTTGAGGCAGCATTATCTAAACGGTTTTCAACTCGGACGTACAACCTGAACATCGCGTCGCCTCAATCGGTATTGAAGAGAGACAATAGGGACAGTTTTTCGTTAGTTCCTCGGTTTCCTGGCGCTTGTTTCTGTTAACGGCTTTCACGATTAGAAAGATCACGAAGGCGATGATCACGAAACTCACGATGTCGTTAAGAAACGTACCATACGCGATTACCGGAAGTCCCCTTAGTTGGGCTTCAGCCAACGATACCGGGTGTTTGCCCGAGAGATCGATAAACAGGTTTGCAAAATCGACGTTGCCGAGGAGTAAACCGATGGGGGGCATGATGATGCCTCCAACCAACGAAGTGACAATCTTGCCAAACGCGGCGCCAATTATGACCGCAATCGCCAGGTCAATCACATTACCGCGGACAATGAAATCTCGAAACTCTTTCAGCATCTTGATTTATCCTTTCATCGAAAGAGCGAACGTAGTGCTTCGTTTCACAGTAGTCTCGCGGTTTGAATTCTCTTCGCCTCTTCGGCGCGCCCCGGCGACTTTGAGGTAATGCAATTTCAGCGATATTCACCGGCGAGACGCAACGACCGCATTGCGCCGAGAGATTGAATTTACGGACTAACCGGCTAGTAAATTGACCAATCGTCGTCCAACTATTTTGAACTTCATTGGCAAGGCTTTGCCAGCTTGTAGCCTGCTTTTTCAGCCTCGTCCTTGTCCTTAAAGCCTATGCGGTTCGCCTCTTTTATTTCCTTTGCCGGAACGCAACCGGCAGAGTAATAAACCCTGGCTTGCTTATCCGCGACGATCTCGGTTGAAGTGGACGATTCCGCTTCTGCCGGCGAGTCCTGTTCTTCTTTAGCCTCCCGGCGGGCCGTCAGAGTTTGCTCGGCTGTTTCGTCGATGATGTGAAACCCGGGACCTTCGGCCACGATGTTAACCGTCATTTGAAAATCAGCACAGTGAAGTTGCTGTCCGCGCGACTTCCAGGAGGTCCAGGCATCGGGTAACCGCAGTGATTGGGAAATGCCTTTTACAAAATCGGGCACAGTTTGCCATTTGAACGAGCTGTCGTAGCCTAACCAAAGAGAAGTCAGCCGCCCGTCGAGAAAGTCGAGCGAGATGGTTCTCACGCCGGCAAGCGAAGACTTATTGATGCGCGAATCGAAGTCAGGATTAATGCTGGTCTTCGACAATCCAAACTCGTTCGGATGTTCAAAAATAACCTGCGGCACTCGCGCTTTTACCTGGTCGTTAGTCATTCCCAGGTGAAATCCAAACAACTCGGGAGCGTTGGGAAGTTCCGAGAGCTTCAAGACACATTTATTCTCTTGCCCGGGGACGCTCACAGCGCACAGAAGAATGAGTAAGGGGGCTAGTGTTTTAACCCTCATTGAGTTTGATAGACCACCCAACACAGATTTTCGATTTATGATTTTCCAATTCTCATTTATCACTTTCAAGACCGCGCCACGGTGCGCAAAGGATTTATATGGCAAATGAGAATTGGAAAATGATAAATCTACCCTCGTCGATCAACAGAGATCCATCTTCTCTCTCCGGTCGTCACTTAATTAGCGCTCTAATCAGTCTCTCCAACTCATCAGGCTCGAATGGAGTGGACACATACTCGTTGCACCCGGCAGCGAGAGCGTCGGCGCGAAACTGGTCCGCGCCGTAAGCAGATACGGCAACAATCGGCACTCTTTCAAAGTCTCCGAGTTCGCGAATCTTTCGCGTGGCGGAAAGACCATCCAGTTCGGGCATTTCAACGTCCATGATTATCAAGTCCGGACGGCTGCTCGCGGCTTTGCTAATCGCCTGATTGCCGTTTTCAGCCTCCACAACGCGGAAACCTTTTTTCTCGAGCCAGGTTCTTAAGAGCAGGCGGGTGTCGTCAAAGTCATCAACGATGAGAATCGTAGTTCGGGGCTCGTTTGGGGTTGCTATATCCACTTTGATTTGGCGAGTGGTAACAGGCGCAATCGTTCTAAACTTGCTGCCTTTCGCTTCGAGAGCGGGAACCAGTTTTGCGGAATGCTACGGCCTCGCATTGTCCATTCCTCTGGTAGTAGGGAAGTTTAAGCCTACCATGTTTGGCTGCAAACGCGCCAATATTGGCTTGTTTTGGTTTGGGTCTTTACAAGATCGCTAAGACAAGAACTGGATGGCCCGGGTGACAGAACCAATAATGAATTGTTTCTTATCCGCTTCCATCTTGTTAATCCTGTCAATCCTGTCAATGCCTGCACCTCGTAACACCGACATTGATCGACTTTCTTTTCATTTTCATCGTGTAATTCTGTCAAACCTGTGTATGCCTCATTTTGGCGTGTGCTCGGCATCGATAACGTTATCGTCGCCACTGCCACCCTCGGTCGCTTTGCCTGTGCCTCTCGACGCTGTAGGCGTGCGAGTCGGCGATGCGCTTATCGTGTTTGCAGAAGTTGTGAAACTGATTGGTACCCGCGGCAGGGGTCGAACCTGCGACCTTTCGCTCCGGAGGCGAACGCTCTAATCCACTGAGCTACGCGGGCAATGCTTGTTTGCGACAAAAGATAACACAGCATCGCGGCGCCCTGCCACGCACGCCTCAAGCACCTGTCTTAAGTCAGGTGATTCCGATTAGCAGTTGACTCCTGAACCGTTTCAACTGTTGATGAGGAAAACGTTGAAGGTTATCTCCAGATCGTAAACGGCAAGTACCGACCCTGAAATGCCGCGCCAATGAGAGTTTTTTGAGCCGGCCCTACGACGTTCAAAACAAACTAGCCGGTCACTCGAAGGATTCCCTTAACGATCCAGAAAGAAACTGCGGCGATTAGGCCGGCGCAAGGAATCGTCAAGATCCAGGCCCAAACGATTCTGCCAGCAACTCCCCATTTAACTGCGGACAGACGACGAGTGGCGCCAACTCCGACAATGGCGCCGGTAATCGTGTGCGTAGTGGAAACGGGCGTTCCGGTGAGCGTGACATAGGCAAGCGTGATCGCGGCGGCACTCTCCGCGCAAAAACCCCCGATGGGCCGCAGCTTGGTTATTTTGGATCCCATTGTGTGAACGATCCGCCAGCCTCCTGACAATGTGCCGAACGCGATGGCTGCATGGGCAATCAAAACAACCCAGATTGGAATTGGAGGGATCGTGCCATTAGGTCCATATGCGAGAACGCCACCCGCCGCCAGCACGGCGGTGATGATGCCCATCGTCTTTTGCGCATCGTTACCACCGTGGCCCAGTGAAAACGCCGCCGCCGAAAATAGTTGTCCTTTTCGGAAAAACTTATCGACGGTTTTCGGTGTCGCGCGGCGGAATATCCAATGCACGGCTACCATCAAGGTGAATCCCAGCACCATTCCAATCAGCGGCGACAAAACGATAAATTTAATAGTACGAAACCAAACATCGGTTTTCAGCAGACCGTGAATGCCTCCAAAGGCTGCGATGCCTGCGCCCGCGTATCCGCCCAGCAGTGCATGTGAACTCGAGGTGGGCAAGCCCAGATACCAGGTTATGAGATTCCAAATAATCGCGCCCAACAATGCGCAGAGGAGCACATAGAGGCGCAGGTCTTCGCTGATTAGATCCATGCGCACGCCATCACCAATCGCTTTCGCGACGCGAGTGCCAAAGACCGCGAAGGCCACGAAGTTGAAAAATGCTGCCCACACCACGGCGATCCCGGGAGAGAGGACGCGTGTCGAGACGACCGTGGCGATGGAATTAGCGGCGTCGTGAAAACCGTTGATGTAATCGAATACGAGTGCGAGCGCGACGAGAACTATGACGAAGGCGAAGGTGGCGGTCATGTTTGCGAAGAAAGTAATGAGTAATGAGTGATGAGTGGCGAGCAATGAGTATTGACTACCTGGACGCCTGGGTATCACTTATTCCACACATAACTCATCACTCATGACTCATCACTTTTCCTAAGTATGCTTAATGATTACGCTTTCGATTATGTTAGCGACGTTTTCGCAGCGATCGACGGCGGCCTCGAGTTTTTCATAAACCTCTTTCCACTTGAGGACGGTCAGGGCGTCGTGTGAGTCATGAAACAACTCGGCAATCGCCGCGTGGTAAATGTCGTCGCCTTCGTTTTCCAACCGGTGAATTTCGACCAGTCTTTGTGTCACATTCTTCGGCTTCTGCAGCATGGCGACAATCTCCTTGAGCTGGTCCGCCATGCGTTCGATCACATCGGCGAAGTCTCTTGCATAATCGGTTATCTCGTGGACGTCGAAGATAATAATTGCGCGCGCGGCGTCGTCAATCAGGTCGACGATGTCGTCGAGCGCGGTTGACATGGTGTAAATGTCTTCGCGATCAAAGGGAGTGATAAACGATTTGTTGAGCCGCGTCGAAATATTATGCGTCAACTCGTCGCACGCGTGCTCGAGGCCTTTGATGCGTTGCGCATACTCTTCGTAGTCGTGGTTTTTGTCGGCCAGCATCTCCTTCAGTTCGCGCGCCGCGGCGGAGATGTAAAGCGTCATCTGGATGAAGAGATCGAAGTACTGCTCTTCACGGGGCAGAAAATTAAGTAAACCCATATCAGGATTCCCTGGCTGTAGAAGTTCTTTTGATTGCTTTGGAAGAAGCGGCACTATATCCCAGAGGTTTGTCGATTGTCCATCTGAATGTGATTTGAACGCCGTCTAAACTTAAAAAGTCACTGATCACACTCAAGACTCATAACCTCATGGTCAGGAAGGGGGTATACCCCCGCCTCAAATAGCAAAGTCACTCAACAAAGTGGGCAAAACTAATGTCAATATTTATTATTCACTTGAATGATTGCATTTCGAGAAGCGGGGTATACCCCCTTCCTAACCATGAGACTTTCAAAGTTGAGTTAAGGATCTTCCGGTTCTGACTTTGGGTTGCTCTGTGCCTCTGTGGCAAACTTTCAAAGTTGAGCCTTGGTTCCGGTCGCTACGGCTCCCGGTTCTGTACATTGATTGCGTGGATTTTTCAAACCAGGATACTGGACCCCGGTCTTTCGCACTTGCAAAAGCCGAGCGTCGTCGTATATCAAGGTAGCAATGAACGACAAAAATTACTTTGCTGAAGTCCAGGGCTTTCTTCGCCTGGAGTCGGAAGCGATAGCGAAGACGGCGGCGCGCCTGAAGCAGGACGAGGTCGAACGGGTCGTACGGCTATTCGCCGCCTGTAAAGGCAAGATTGTGATTCTGGGTGTAGGCAAGTCGGGAATCATTGCGCAGAAAATTGCCGCCACTATGACCAGCACCGGGTCGGCGGCGCTTTATCTCCATCCGTCCGACGCCTTGCATGGAGGCATCGGGATTATCAATGGCGAGGACGTCGTGATGATTCTGAGCAACAGCGGCGAAACGGATGAAATAATCGAGATGCTGCCATACCTCCAGCGGCGGCAGGTGCCAATCGTTGCGCTGGTCGGAAATGCAGACTCGAGCCTGGCGCGCCGCGCGGATGTGGTTATCGACGGCTCTGTCGATCATGAAGCGTGTCCGCTGAATCTTGCGCCGACGACGAGCACGACGGTGGCGCTGGCCCTGGGTGATGCGCTGGCGATGACGCTCATGCAGGTAAAGGGACTGACGCCGGACGATTTTGCAGTGAACCATCCGGCCGGCCAGTTGGGGAAACGTCTTACGTTGCGGGTTGTCGATCTGATGCACAGCGGCGCCCACAATCCAACGATCAAATCAGGTGCGACCTGGGTTGAAATAGTTAAGGGCATCAGCGACGGCGGACTGGGGGCGGTTAATGTTATTGACGAAGCGGGACGCTTGTCGGGAATCATCACGGACGGCGATCTGCGTCGCGCGATCCAACGTCTCGATCCAGCCGCGCTCGGGAATTTGAAGTGTGATGAGATTATGACGAGGAATCCGGTGGTGGCTGCTCCCGAACTTCTGGCCTATGACGCGCTGCGATTAATGGAGGACCGACCTTCGCAGATTTCGGTGCTGCCGGTGGTTGATGACGCGAGAATTTGCCGCGGAATAATTCGCTTGCACGACATTGTGCGAAGTGGGCTATGAACAAATTCTGCCACAGCTGGACACGGATCAAAGCAGATTAGGGCAATATCAGTTAAGACATTTTTAAGCAACGACCGCAGCCGAGTTTTGTTTATCCGTTCTGTATGTATCCGTGTTTATCTGTGGCTATGGGCTTTAGCTACAAATAAGCGGCCACAGATTTACACGGATAAACATGGATTAAGCAACTACTTCGGCCGTGTTCTTTTCCGATCTGGGTGCATCCGTGTTTATCTGTGGCTGCCTGATCTGTGGCAGGGTCTCCGGCATATCCACAATGTCCCACGCTGAACGCACGCGCAGTAGTTTCGACATCAAACCCGCATGCATGATGTGGCCGCTTCTCT
Organism: Chloracidobacterium sp. UBA6041; assembly: GCA_002427845.1. Classification (GTDB taxonomy): domain Bacteria; phylum Acidobacteriota; class Blastocatellia; order Pyrinomonadales; family Pyrinomonadaceae; genus PSRF01. The sequence continues at coordinate 30,753 of DIYZ01000268.1, forward strand.
CCGCAACCACCTTTCCGAGAATTGGCATTCCCAATAGCGCCAGGTCGCCAATGATGTCCAGAATCTTGTGACGCACAAACTCGTCGCGAAACCTGAGGCCGGTCTTATTCAACATGCCCTCTGGTGTGAGTACGATGGCATTGTCCAGCGAACCGCCGCGAATCAGGTTGGCGCGCTGCAGCGCCTCGATCTCATCCGTAAAGCCAAAGGTTCGCGCGGCTGCTATCTCGCGGCTGAAGGCGCCGTCGTCCAAATGTAGCGAAAACTTTTGCACGCCGATCATCGGGTGAGGGAAGTCGATCAGACAGTCGATCTGATAGTGATCGCCGGGTTCCACGCTGATACGCCGGTTGTTTTGTTCGAAGGAAACCCTTTCGCGCACCAGCAAAGCTCTGCGCGCCAGTGGCTGTTCAATGATTCCCGCCTTCTCAATCATCTCGGCGAAAACTTCCGCCGAGCCATCCAGTATCGGAATCTCCAGGTTATCAACCTCGATGTAGACGTTATCCACGCCCAGCCCGCGCAACGCAGACAACAGATGCTCAACCGTCGAAAGCATCACGCCGGTACGCATCAACGTCGTAGCGTAGCTACAGTGCGCGACGGACTCAACCGTGGCGGGGATTTCGAAACCACCAAGATCGGTGCGCCGAAAAACATAGCCCGTGTCCGGCGGAGCGGGCATTAGTCGCACATTTACGGGTACTGCTGTGTGCAATCCCACGCCACTAGTCTCAACCGGCGATCGGAGTGTAGTTTGTCTAACCAAATCTGTGGTCCTCAGAGGAATAGAACTCATGAATTTCAATAGCACAGATTTCACGGGCAATGCTTATGCCGCTTTGCAAACCTCGCAATCGACCCAACCCCTGAAGGCGACGTGTTGCGCACTAGCTACAACCTGCGAGAATCGAAGGTGAGAATGCAACAGTAACTTGGGTCTTGCGGCTTCGCCGCCATCCGTGCGGTAAGGCTTCGCCTTACCGCAGTGATCAACTTCGTGCCTGGAGGCTGTACCTCTGGTTTTCCAGGCGCAGCCTTCTTATTAGTTGGCTCGACGGAAAGGCAAAGCCTTTCCGCACGGAGTGCGGCAGAGCCGCCGCGTGCGACTTTGTTTCGATCTCTGCGGTTTACAGTAAACGTGAATTGCCTCTGATTGACACTCCGAAAACGCCTCTCTATGATCGAAACACATGTCAACCGAGCAAGCTTCTACTGGTGAAAAACCAATCGAACGGGTTTTTCTAATCGATTCGATGTCGCACATTTTTCGCGCGTTCTTTGCGCCGATGGCGAATCGCGCCGCGCCGCTCGCAACCTCCAAGGGCCAGGTCACTCAAGCCATTTACATTTTCACAAACATGCTGCGTAAGCTTCTGCAGGACGAGAAACCAAATTACGTTGCCGCCATTTTTGAGTCGGGCGAGAAAACGTTTCGTCACGAGACGTTTGCGGATTACAAAGCCAATCGGCTCGCGATGCCTGAAGATCTTGCGTCACAGCTCCCCTACATCCTTCGTCTGTGCGAAGCCTTCAATATTCCTGTAATCAACGCGCCTGGGTTTGAAGCCGATGACGTGATTGGCACTCTGGCTGTAAGAGTCGCGGAGAAAAAACTTCAGGCGGTGATTGTTTCGAACGACAAGGACATGTGCCAGCTTGTCAGCGATCCTTATGTCGTCGCCATGCGCCAGAATTCTCAGGTGGTGAAACGCAAGGAGTATGTGCCTCCAATTGAGTGGTGCGACGAAGCCTGGGTGGAGAAGAAGTTTGGCGTGCCCGCCGACAAGATCGTCGATCTGTTGGGCCTGATGGGAGACTCAATCGACAACATACCGGGCGCGCCCGGTATTGGCTCGAAAGGCGCCGTGCAGATCATCACGGAGTTTGGATCGATCGAAGAAGCGCTCAAACGTTGGGAGGAAGTTAAGCACAAAACCTATCGCGAATCGTTGCGCGACAACCCCGATTTGATTCGGCAGTCAAGAGAGCTGGCCCGCATACGAATGGATCTTGATGTCGAGTTGGATCTTGATCAACTCAAAGCCAGGCCACCAGATCGAGCGGCTGCATATGAACTTTTTAAAGAACTCGAATTCTCAGCACTGACGCGAGAGTTTTCCGACGCGGCCGGCGCGGCCCCGGCGCGCGTCGATGCCACTCTTGATTATCAGATTGTTGATACGCCCGCCGCTTTGGATAGCTTAGTAAAAAAACTCTGGGACGCTGAAAGTGTCGGCATAGCGGTAGCCGATTCCACTCCGCCCGGAAGCGGCGAGCAGCAATGCGCCATCGATTACGACGCTGCTGAAGGGATCGCGTTCTCTACAGCGGCAGGGGCGTCCGCGGTTATCGACTTTGCAAAATTTGGTGATCAGCGCGAAGCTGCAATCGCCGCTGTTCGTGAAGTTATTTCAAACGGCCTGCTGGAAAAGTCTGTTCACGATTTGAAACGCGCCGTCGGGTTGCTGGCCCGGCTCGACATCACGCTCGTAGGTGTTAAGGACGATACGTTCTTGGCTGCTTATCTGTTGGATCCGAATCGGAGCAAATATGAGCTAGGCGATCTGGCGCGGGAAGCCGTTGGCGTCGAGAGCATTGAAAGACCAGTTTCAGGCGGCTGGTCAGATTCGCAATGGCAAACGGCCGTTGCTGCTGATCTGACGGGCCGCACTGCGAAGGTTTTGCATCAGCGCATTCTCGAGCAGAAGCTCGAAACCATTTATAGCGAGATGGAGTTGCCCCTGGCGCCGCTTTTGTTTCGCATGGAGCGTGCGGGCTTGAAAGTGGACCGCACGACGCTCGCCGACCTCTCGAATTATCTCGGGCTGGAACTAAAAAAGTTAACAGTAAAAATCTATGAGCTTGCGGGACGGGAATTCAACATCGGATCACCCAAACAGGTCGGTGAAGTGCTTTCCGAGTTGGACATAGCCTCGGGAAGAAAAACTTCAACTGGTCGCATCTCCACCAGTAAAGCCGTGTTGGAAGAGTTGGCCCAGACTCATGAGCTGCCGAGATTGATAATCGATTACCGTGAGCTCGACAAACTCAAAAGCGTTTACACTGACGCGCTGCCTCATCAGATCGCGGCGGATGGAAGAATTCACTGCCTGCTGAATCAAACCGTCGCGGCAACGGGCCGCCTCTCTTCCAGTGAACCGAATTTGCAGAACATTCCTATTCGCACCGAGCTGGGCCGTCGCATTCGGCGCTCCTTTGTGGCCGAAAAGGGAAACAAGATTATTTCGGCGGACTACTCTCAACTCGAGCTGCGTCTCCTGGCGCACATCACTCAGGATGCCGTGATGCTCGAGGCGTTTCAACATGGAGAAGACATTCACGCCCGCACGGCCCGTTTGGTCTTCGGCGCCAAAACCGATGAGGAACTGAAAGAGGCGCGCCGGTTTGCGAAGATCGTTAACTTCGCCATCGCTTATGCGATCGAACCCTGGGGCTTGTCGCAGCGAGTCGGCATCACGCGGCAGGAAGCGAAGAAAGTGATAGAAGACTATTACAACACGTACAAAGGCGTGCGCCGCTACATGGAAGAGGTGCCGTTGCGCGCGCGCGAACATGGTTATGTGCGTTCAATCTATGGGCGGATTCGCCCGCTTCCCGGCATTAGCGATCGCAATGCAAATATTCGTAAGGCTGCCGAACGTGAAGCGATCAATATGCCGATCCAGGGCACGGCGAGCGACATTGTTAAAATCGCCATGCTCAGAGTTGACGAAGAGTTCAAACGCGAAGGCATCAAGGCACTACTGCTGATGCAGGTGCACGACGAACTGCTGGTCGAAGCCTCGGCGGAGACGGCGGAACACGTCGCGGGAATTCTAAAGAGAGAAATGGAATCCGCCGTCAGTCTGGATGTGCCGCTGGTGGTGGACGTGGGCATTGCTGACAACTGGATGGACGCAAAGCCTTAGGACAGTTCAGAGTTCGACCTTTAGGTTGCGCGGTTACGGCGGCAGTCAAGCTAAGGCTTGTACTCTAAACTGGGGCGGTGGCCCGAACGTGAGGTGGGGCTTTAATTAATGAGCGAGAAAGAGTCACAAAATGGGGCGGAGCAACCTCAGAAGGGGGACGCTTCGCGTGTTGCTGACGATTCCGCTGCAGCGGCACAGGCAGCTGAAGATGAGCCGATAGTGGTTTATCGCCGCGCTGATACACCCGCGGATCCGGGAGCGCCGGGCTCGCCACCGTCTGCAATGAGTGAATGGGCGCAGCGGCTTTCGCCCGCGATAACGCCCTTAATTGTGGGCTTCCTGTTATTGCTCGTATTGATTTTCGTGCTCGGCTGGTTAAGTGTTCGTCGGATGAATTATGTCAGCAGTGCGGCTTTGGACCTCGAGCAGCGGCACGCGGAAATAACTGCTTTACTCCTCAAACTCCGGCTGGCCGTCACGAAACTCAACAACGAAGCGCGCGCTCGCGCAGACGCTGACGCCCGCAGAGAATTAAAACCTCCAATAGACATGCGCCTGAATGTCGCGCAAGACGAAATGAATCAAGTTCTGGGGGAGGTGCAACAATCATCACTTCTCAACGATCCCACGTGGCAAAGATTTCGCGACGAGCTGGCAGCGTTTGTCGAAGTCACGAAAGATCTGCGCCGTTACTCACTCGAAGGCTTCGACAAGTTTCGCGCCGTTGATACAGATCTCAACGCGTTGCTTCAGGACTCTACGAACGAACAGGTCGAGGTCTTGCAAGCCAATCAAGCTATCGAACAGGATGCGGCGCGGTCAATTCGATTTTGGACCTTGATAGCGCTTATCGTCGGAGCGCTGGTGGCGGGCGGAACGATCTGGGAAGTGCAACGCCGCTTTGCCGAGATGCGGCACAGCATGGAAGAAGCCAGGCGCGAGCGCGGCTTTACGAGCCAGTTACTCGAAGGCATGGTCAGCGCCGTAGCGGCTATCGATGAAAACGATCGCATTCGCAGCGCTAACGCAGCTTTCTTTCGAATTTTCCCCGAGGCGACTATCGGCGCTTCCATCTACGAGAAGTTTGCTTCCGATGCGGCCTTAAAGATGTTGGAGGCGGCGACGGCGTCACGGGTAGATAAGGCCAGCTACCGCGGACGTTGGGTGTGCCCGCCAGGAGAAGAGAGTGAACAGGAGCTGACCTTTGACGTTTATTCATCGCCGCTCTCCATCAATGGCGCGCGCGGACAGATACTGACTTTGGTCGATGTGACGGAAGCGGCCGAAGCCGAGCGCGGTTTGCGCCGTCAGGAGTCGCTGGCGGCTGTGGGCCAGGCGACCGCACAGGTTGCTCATGAGATCAGAAATCCGCTGGGTAGTATTCGGCTTGGTGTGGCGATGCTGCGCGACAACGTTACCGACGAAGAAGGCTTGAATACGATCGAACTCGTTGAACGCGGCATCAAGCACCTGAATAAGCTCGTGGTCGATGTGGCTCAGTTTTCCCGGCGCAAGGCGCTGGAGCAAGCGAATGTTGACCTGCATGAGCTGCTTGGCCGCAGTCTTGAATTAGTGGCGGATAAGATCAGGGAAAAAGACACCCCCATTGAAGAGCGACTAAGTGATCAGCCATTGGTAGGGCATTGGGATCCGGACCAGTTGAGACAGGTCTTCGTCAACATAATTGGAAATGCTATCGATGCCAGTCCGAAGCTGACGCCCGTTAGCATTTCAACTGAAGCTGTTCAGGTTGAGGCGGGGAGGCACGCCCGCGTCACCATTGGCGACCGGGGAAAAGGGATGGACCAGGCGACGCTCGATCACATTTTTGAGCCATTCTTTTCGACCAAGAAACGCGGGACGGGCTTGGGACTCGCGATCGTGAAACAGATTGTTGAACAACATGGTGGGGAGATTAACGTCGATAGTGAACCAGGCAAGGGAACGCGCTTCATTATTGATCTACCTCTCTAAGCAGGGCACGGACAAGCAATGCTCAGCAATATGCCAAATGCTCAGTCAGGAAGGCGGGTTTGCCCCCGCTCTTATTGCGAGCGCAAAAAGAGCACGAAACTCGAAAGAACTGAGTCCCTAAAAGCGCAGACCCGGCGGCGCCAACAGGCGGGGGCAAGCCACCCTTCCCAACCCAGAGACTATTCACCAGCCCCTTTTCTCAGAGTTCTAAATGCTTTTCGCGCCGCTTCGATTGTTTGGTCGATTAACTCTTCAGTGTGGGCGATGCTGACGAAGCCGGCCTCGAATTGCGAAGGTGCGAGATAGACTCCCTCATCAAGCATTGCGTGGAAGAATCTTCCATACATTTCGCGATCGCTCGTGTTCGCTGTCGCCCAGTTTGTGACCGGCTGGTCATTAAAGAAGCTGGTCCACATTGAGCCCACCCGGTTCGTAGTAGTCGTAATGCCTGCTGCTGCTGCAGCTTTCGCGAGTCCGTCGCATAGTCTGGCAGATCGTGTTTCGAGTTTCCGATATATAGTTTCGTCTTTAAGGCGCCGTAGCGTCAGCAGTCCGGCTGTCATTGCCAGTGGATTTCCGGACAGTGTGCCTGCCTGATAGATTGGCCCAGTCGGCGCGATGTTGCGCATCAGCGCGCGGCTGCCGCCATACGCCCCGACAGGTAATCCGCCGCCAATTATTTTTCCCAGGCAGGTAATGTCCGGGCTGATTCCATAGAGATCCTGCGCGCCGCCACGCGCTACGCGAAATCCCGTCATCACTTCATCAAAGATCAGGAGCGCTCCGTGGCGCGTAGTGATGTCGCGGGTGAATTCCAAAAAGCCCTGTCGTGGAGGAACACAACCCATATTGCCGACGACGGGTTCAATGATTATCGCGGCGATGTCCGGAGGTTGTTTGAATAGCTCTTCAAGAGCTGCGGCATCATTGAAAGGTACGGTAAGCGTGTGTTGCGCAACCGCCGCCGGCACGCCGGGACTGTCGGGTAACCCGAGCGTCGCGACGCCTGAGCCGGCTTTCACGAGCAGACTGTCAGCGTGGCCGTGGTAGCAGCCTTCAAACTTGACGAGCTTATCGCGACCCGTAACGCCGCGCGCCAGGCGAATCGCAGACATCGTTGCTTCGGTGCCGCTGTTAACCATGCGCACCATCTCGATAGAAGGAACGGCCGCGACGATCTCTTCCGCGAGTTCGACTTCCAGCTCGTTTGGCGCCCCGAAGCTTGTGCCGCGCGCAGCGACTGCCGAAATGCCAGCGACTATTTCCGCGTCAGCGTGGCCCAGAATCATCGGGCCCCACGAAGCGACGTAATCGATAAACGTCCGGCCATCGGCATCGGTTAACGTCGCACCGCTCGCGCTCTTGATGAACAGCGGCGTGCCCCCGACGCCACGAAATGCGCGCACGGGCGAGTTGACGCCGCCAGGCATCAGCTCGAGCGCCTGTGCGTATAAACGGGCAGACTTATTTTGGTCTTTTTCCGCAGTAGCCATGTTTCCAAGCATACCAACTGACGCGGAAGTTAACTAGAGACGATCGAAGCGCCAACGGCGCGAAATGTAATAGCCTGGGGCAGTGCCCCCCAGGATTCAGAGGTGAATTGAAAATTACAGCGCTGAAGGCGCGAAGCAGCACCGAGAACGAGACTTAACAATGGACTGTCGCCTCGCGTTTATTCCGCGCCTTCAGCGCTCAAGTGGATTTTATTCTGAGGGTTCCTGGGCCGGTGGTCCAGGCTGTTACATTTCGCGCCCTTGGCGCTTGAAGGAATTTCCTGGTTTTTCTCACGCGATTGAGGCCGTCAGCCAAGAGCCGCTGGCTTGGGTGTTAGATAAAACGAATCTATCCGCGGCGCGCAGTCGTCTGATAACATGGCGCTGTTTTCCAGACTGTTTCTGAAGCGCCCAGATTCTTCTTCTGCCTATCAACACCAGAGCAAAGTCCAAAAGCTTCCAGGAGATTATTTTGTTTATGAGTCCCTATACCGCTGCCCCTGGTCTGAAATACGACCGTTTGTTTTCTTACCTCGCTCTAGTTTCATTCTTAATTCTGCTGCCGCTCACGGCGTTGGCCCAGGAAGAGAGGGCGGCTGAAAAAGAAGCGGCGCAGAAAGTCAGGCAGGAAGCGGCCGCGAAACAACAAGCCTCGCCAGAACCTGCCAACACTACGGAGCCGAAGAAGCCAGAAGATGAAAAGGCGGATGAAGAAAAAAAGCCGGCCGACCCGATGTCGGCGCCTACGTTTAACGGGCTAAAGCTGCGCTCAATCGGTCCGGCGTTCACGTCCGGCCGCGTTGTTGGTTTTGCAGTTGATCCAAACAATTCCGCACGCTATTTCGTGGCCTCCGCGTCAGGCGGAGTCTGGAAGACAATCAACAATGGAACAACCTGGACGCCGGCGTTTGATAAGGAAGGCTCTTATTCAATCGGTGCGATCGTGCTCGATCCAAAAAATCCCCTGACCGTCTGGGTCGGTACCGGAGAAAACAACAGTCAGCGCAGCGTTTCCTATGGCAACGGTGTCTACCGTTCCGACGATGGTGGAAAAACCTGGAAGAACGTCGGTCTGAAGACTTCAGAGCACATCGGCCGCATTGCCATCGATCCTAAAGATTCGAACATCGTCTATGTCGCGGCGCAGGGACCGCTATGGGGTCCCGGTGGAGACCGCGGCCTCTTCAAAACAACGGATGGTGGAAAAACCTGGAACAAGATTCTCTCCATTAGTGACAACACCGGGGTCACGGACGTTGTGATCGATCCGAAGAACCCGGAAACGTTGTACGCGGCCGCGTATCAACGGCGTCGTCACATGTGGACCCTGATCAACGGGGGACCCGAAAGCGCGATCTATAAATCAATCGATGCGGGTGCGACGTGGAACAAGTTGAAAGCCGGCTTGCCAACGACCGAGCTGGGACGCGTAGGGCTGGCAATTTCTCCCGTCGATACAAACGTCATTTACGCAACCGTTGAAGCGGCTGACAAGAAGGGCGGGATTTTTCGCTCGAACGATCGCGGCGGCAGTTGGGAAAGACGCAACGAATTCGACGCGACGGCGATGTATTACGCGCGCATCGTCGCGGATCCGAAAGGCGTTGATCGAGTTTATGTAATGAACGTCTTCCTGATGGTCTCCGATGATGGAGGAAAAACCTTGCGTCGCCTGGGTGAGAAATCCAAGCACGTCGACAATCACGACATCTGGATCGATCCCGAGGACACCGATCATTATTTAGTCGGCTGTGACGGCGGAGTTTATGAAAGCCACGGCCGGGGCGCAAACTGGGACTTCAAACGCAACCTGCCAATCACGCAGTTTTATGATGTGACTACCGATAACGCCACCCCGTTTTATAACGTCTACGGTGGCGCGCAGGATAACTTCAGCTTTGGCGGCCCGTCGCGCACGCGCAGTGCTTCCGGCATCACGAACGCCGACTGGTTCGTCACGCAGGGCGGCGACGGCTTTCGTAGCCAGGTTGATCCGGAAGACCCCAACACAATTTACGCGGAACTACAGAACGGCACTCTGGCGCGCTTCGACAAGCGCACCGGCGAGCGCATGGGAATTCAGCCCGCCGTCGGTCGCGGCGAAGAACCCTTGAGATGGAATTGGGACTCGCCTTTTATTATTAGTCCCCATTCGCACACACGGCTTTACTTTGCGGCCGATAAATTGTTTCGCAGCGACGATCGCGGCGATAGCTGGGAAGTTGTCAGCGGGCAACTTTCGCGCGGGCTCGATCGCGACCGGTTGCCGGTGATGGGAAAGGTTTGGAGCATGGACGCGGTCGCTAAGAATGCTTCCACGGCGTTCTTCGGCAACGCGTCGGCGCTGGCCGAGTCGCCGAAGAAAGAGGGCTTGATCTATGTTGGCACCGATGATGGCCTGATCCAGGTTACTGAAGATGGCGGCAAGAACTGGCGCAGGGTAGAAAAGCTTCCCGGCGTCGCTGACATGTCATATGTCAGCCGCATCTTCGCCTCGAATACGGACGCGAACACCGTTTACGCTACGTTCGAAAATCATCAGAATGCAGACTTCAAACCCTACCTTTTGAAGAGCACGGACGCCGGCCGCACCTGGGTTCCAATCAATGGCAACCTGCCAAAGAATGGCCCCGTCTGGGCCATTGCCGAAGATCACGTGAACCCGAATCTGCTTTTTGTGGGCACCGAGTTTGGTTTATTTTTCTCAATCGACGGCGGGCAGAAATGGATCCAGCTTAAAGGCGGGCTGCCCACGATCCAGGTTCGCGATCTTGCAATTCAGAAACGCGAGAACGATCTGGTAGTCGGCACATTTGGCCGTGGCATTTACATTCTGGATAACTACACGCCGCTGCGTTTGCTCAAACCGGAAATGTTGAAAGAGGAGGCGCAGCTCTTTCCTGTTAAAGACGCGTTGATGTACATCCAGGCGCAACCGCTCGGCGGTCGCGGCAAGAGTTTCCAGGGTGAATCATTTTTCACCGCCGAGAATCCGCCGTTCGGCGCCACCTTCACTTACTATTTGAAGGACGAATTAAAAACCAGGAAAGCAAAGAGGCAGGAGGCGGAGAAAGAAGCCGCCAAAAAGAATGCGGCGGTCGCGTTCCCAAGCCAGAGCGAACTTCGCGCGGAAGAGGAAGAAGAAGCTCCCGCGATTATCATCACCGTTACCGACGCCAGTGGTCGCGTTGTACGCCGCCTGACTGGTCCAGTGACTGCGGGCATGCAGCGCATCGCGTGGGATTTGCGTTATCCACCTCCTTCGCTGCCACCGCCGCCAAATCCGGAGACGGGAGATCCTTTTAACGAAGGACCAGCGGGACCTCTGGTTATGCCTGGTGCGTACAAAGTTTCCGTGGCGAAGCGAGTTGATGGAGTGATGACGCCACTCGCGCAGCCGCAGGAATTTCAGCTCGCGGTTGAAGGCCAGGCGGGGATGTCAGCACCTGACCGGATAGCACTCGTTGAGTTTCAACAAAAAGTTGCGAGACTGCAACGGGCGGTGCAAGGCGCGCTTGAGGCCGCTAACGCTTTGAAACCGCGACTGGTATTAATCCGTCGCGCCCTGCTTGACACGCCGTCTGCGGGAGACAAACTGTTGGATGATGCGGCCACGCTTGATAAACGCACGAACGACATTCTGCGGGCCTTGCGAGGTGACAACGCCTTGCGTGCGCGCAACATAAACGTGCCGCCTTCCATAAGTGATCGGGTTGGCGACATTGTCGGATCACAGCGGATGTCCAGCGCTCGGCCGACCCAGACGCAAGTGAATCAGTATTCCGCGGCAGCGCAGGAGTTTGACCAGGTACTGACGCAGTTGCGGCAGCTAATTGAGAGTGACCTGGCACGGTTGGAGAAACAGATGGAAGCTGCAGGGGCGCCGTGGACTCCTGGCCGCATTCCTGAATGGAAAGACCAATAAGCAAACAAGGGAATCGATTCATCATGGTTGGGCTGGATCGTTTGTGAGGCCACCTAACTTTATTAGGAACCAACGGGCCCTACCTTCGAACACCGTGCCCCCAATGCCCTTTTCGTGACTCGGGTTGGTGGTATCGATACCCCCGGGGACTACTAGGCTGTCACCAGTGACGGACAGCGCTTCCTGCTCAACAGCCTGGTTGAAGAGGGGGTTCATACTCCGATCACCGTGGTGCTTAACTGGACTGCGAACTTAAAGCAATGACGATTGCTAGCGAGCATTCGCTTCAACAAGGCGGTGATAATGGAACGATCGCATCGGGCCGAACAAGAATCTTCGCCGTGGGTAGCAGTTTTTATAGTATGTCCTATGTCTGGAACAAGGACATGGATTCTGCGCTCGCTTCTAAAATCGGCGAAAAGTATTTCTCGTTTATCAAGCCAACGGGCAAGTAGCCTCGATTAGCGACCGCCAAATATTTGACAGCAGCGGCAGGCGGTCATTAAAGTCGCCAGTCTTTTAAGTTCAGTCGTGCGGAGAGCCAATGCACACAAAAATACTTGCAGCTTGTCTGATTCTTATCAGCTCAGCACTTGCCTATGGTTTCCAGGCCAATCGGAATGGATAAAGTTTACGTCCCCTGAAGGACGGTTTTCGGTTTCATTGCCACATGAGCCAAAGCTCGAAACGATTAGCGATCCAGAAACTAAGAATCTGGTTAATTACAGAGATACGGATCTTGAGACTGGCTATGCTTTTATATGTGAATATTTTGATATCCCAAACCCTCGCCCAGACCTGGATGAATCTCTCAACGTAACCCGCGACGGCATTGTCCGCGGGGCAGGGGCGACCCTGGTACGTGAGGAAAAAATTAGTTTGTACGGTTACCCGGGTCGCGAGTTGGATCTATCGCTGACTGTCAATAGCGGGACAATCATGAGTGCGCGCACGCGAATATATATCGTCGGTAGTCGTGTATATAGTCTTACCTACGTGCGTGTAAAGGACATGGATTCGACCTTGGCTGCCGACATCGCGACGAAATTTTTCTCCTCTTTTAAAGTTACGCCGAACAAATAGTCAAAGTGAGATCCAGATGGCTAGTCGTTGGGCGCTAAGGTGGTCCTTCGTGCCTGGCGCGCTTTTCTAAAACACCGAAATAGAAAAGCCAGTAAAAGACAGTCCACCTCTCCACCTTCAGTCAACCTTCGAAGATCAAATTAGCACCTTAAGTGCTTTGGAATGTCAACTTTGATTCTACCGCCAGGTTGGACAGGGATACTTCCTTTCGAATGAGCGAAACGCCACGAGGTTGCCGGTTTACAGCCGCGTGGACGGTAGCGTGAACAAGGCGTTTCTGTTTAAGAAGTGGAAACTCACGCTCAACGGCGAACTTATAAACGCGCTAAATCCCGAGAATCTGCGTTATGCGGGCTTTGACTTCTTTGGCTTGGACGGTCGCGTCTTCGGCCAGCTTGACCGAGTAATACCGAGATTACCCTCGGCTGGCGTAGTGATTGAGTTCTAGTGCCAGGCTGGGGCCCTCTCCTCGACTTGCTAGTTTCCCAGTAATAGTGCATAGTGACGCACGGTTAATCCTTCTCTCGCGCATCGACGGTGATGCGCCCCGCGCAAAAGACAGTTAGCGCTGGCGTTTTGGATAGTTCGAGAGCAGGCTGATTTCAACTTCAGAAGCCGCTCTCTAGAGCATCCGAAAACCGGCCCTTCGCTCCTACCGTTCGACCGAAGCCAATCCGATTCGTCAGCTTCTTTTATCCCCCCAAGGGGAAAGGTACATCTTTATGTCTATGAAACTTTACGTAGGAAATCTCGCGTTTGCGACCTCCAGCCAGGATTTGCAGGAACTTTTTGCAGCAGCCGGCACGGTCGAATCAGCGAGCGTCGTGGAAGACCGCGACACCGGACGATCGCGCGGCTTTGGCTTTGTCGAAATGTCCAGCAAGGAAGAGGGCGAGGCTGCCATCGCTCAGTTTAATGGGAAGGAAGTCAACGGTCGTGCGTTGAACGTCAACGAAGCAAAACCACGCGAGCCTCGCTCCGGCGGTGGTGGTGGTCGTGGCTTCGGCGGCGGCGGCGGTCGCGGCGGCGGCGGCGGTTACGGTGGTAATCGCGGCGGCGGCGGTGGCTACGGTGGCGGCGGTGGCGGCGGTAATCGCGAGCCCCGTTGGTAAGCACCTTCCAACAGTAATTCTCTGTGCATCCTCGGTGTTCTCTGCGGTCTCTGTGGTGAAGGTTGTTTTGTTAAGACCTACCAGAGAGACACGGAGTTCGCAGAGGTTGCACAGAGTAGTTAACCAGAATTTAGCTCTGAGCTTCATTGCTCATGATTAGTTTAAAAGGAAAGTGACGACCTTAAAACAACAGGAGCGTCGCACAAAAAGGAATCTATGAATTTTTCTCAACTGGGACTCGCGCCCGCACAGGTGCGAAGCTGCGAGTCTCTCGGATATACCCGACCAACACCGATTCAGGAACAGGGAATCCCTGTCGTCCTCAGCGGCCAGGATCTGATCGGCTGTGCTGAAACCGGCACAGGCAAGACGGCCGCATTCCTGCTTCCCATCATTCAGAAGTTCACTGAAAAGCCGCGACCCGGCGTTCGTGTTCTGGTGCTCGCGCCGACGCGCGAATTGGCAATGCAGATTCAAAAAAACTATGGCGAGCTTAATCGCGTGAAAGCCAATCGTGGTGTCACGATAATCGGCGGCGCCAACATGCGCACCCAGATTTCTGACCTACGACGCGGAGTCTCGATCATAATCGCCACGCCCGGACGCTTGCTTGACCTGGTCGAGCGCGGCGCAGTTAATTTTTCCGCGGTGGAAGTTCTCGTGCTTGACGAAGCCGACCGCATGCTGGACATGGGGTTCTTGCCGGCGATTCGCCGCATCCTTTCGATGCTGCCCGCAAAGCGGCAAACGCTGCTTTTCTCCGCAACAATGTCTTCGGATATTGAGAAACTGGCGCGCACTACAATGAAGGATCCGAAGCTGATTGAGGTCGGCCCGCGCGGAAAAGCCGCTACCATGGTTGAACAGACTGCTTACCCGGTGGCCCAGGAATCAAAGACCGCTTTGCTGCTCGACTTGCTCGAGCGCGAACGCTTTGAAAGAGTGCTGGTGTTTACCCGCACGCGTCGCGGCGCAGAACGCTTGTCGCACATTCTTTCCGCACGCGACCACAGCGTTAATCGTATTCACTCCGATCGCACGCAGCCACAACGTGAAGCCGCCCTGCGCGGATTCCGCGATGGCCGCACGCGAGTGCTCGTTGCTACGGATATTGCAGCGCGCGGTCTCGACGTTGATTCCGTTTCACACGTCATCAATTACGACGTTCCCGCGGCGCCCGAAGATTATGTGCATCGCATAGGTCGCACCGGACGTGCCGGCAACACAGGACGCGCGATTACGATCGTTACTCCCGTTGACGAGTTATCGATGCGTGCGATTGAACGACTTACAGGACAGACTGTCGCGCGCGTGGTGCTACCCGGATTTGGCGGAAGAAAGACTGAACCGGCCGGCAAAACCTTTGCTCGGGCCACGCCACGCGCGGCAGTCTTCACTCGCTCATTTCGACCGCGACGGGCTAGTAGATAAACGACCGAAGACGGACGACCGGCGACCGTCGAAAAACCGACAGCGGTCACCGGTCTGCTACTGACTACTGAAAAAGGAGAATCTATTGGCAAGAGACGATTTGATTCCGGCGGAGGGCACGATCATTGACAAGCAGCCCAACGCATTCTTTAAAGTTCAACTCGACAACACCGAGCACGTCGTGCTGGCAGCAATTTCCGGCAAGATGCGCAAGAATCGTATTCGCATACTCGTCGGCGATCGCGTCAGCGTGGAGATGTCGCCATACGACTTGTCCAGAGGCCGAATCACTTACCGGTACAAGTAATCAGCCACAGAGTGATGAGTGATGAGTGATGAGTGATGAGTCATGAGTGAGAAGTCATTCGTGGTTTACATTATTCGCTCGATATTCTCGCCGGGTTCCACTGTAATCGTCTTGAAGGTGGACATGCGAACCAGCCCCGGCGCTGCACCTTTTGGTTTTCCAAGAAACTTGCGCCTAGTGTAGTGAATCGAAACTTTAGAATCCTTACCTGCCTGGCTGAATTTCGCGGCCAGTTGTGCTGCTTCAATGATCGTACGGTGGGGAATTTCAGTTCGACTTGAGTTTCGCACGATCACATGTGAACCAGGATAGTCTCCGGCATGCAGCCAAAGATCGTTTGGACGCGCCACGCGAAAAGTTAGATTATCGTTATCGCGAGCCGTCCTGCCGACAATCACTTCGTAGCCATCAGAGGATCGATAGCGTCGCGTACCCGGGAGGGCGAGCGGCGCTTTTTGCTTTTTCGAACGTAACGCCTTCTCAGCTTTCTTGCCGGCAAAACTCGCCAGCGCGTTTTCGTCGCGGCTGGCTATTGCCGCCGCCAGGCTTAATCGTTTGTTTTCAAGCCCTGCCAGTTCCTGGTCGAGTTGCGCCAGTCTTGTGCCGATCTCTTCAACTGCCCGTTTCGCCCTGGTGAAACGTGAAAAAGCGTCACCCGCCGCTTCTTGTAGAGTTCTATTCTCATCGATCTCAACCTCAACTAACGGTGTCCCCTCGGCGTAGTAATCCTGCAAAGTGACTCTGTTGCCAGTGCGCTTTGCACTCGCGATGTTGGCAAGCAGTAGGTCGCCAAGCCGCTTGTGTTCTCCAGGATCACCGTGTGCGGCGAGGTCCTGCTTGAGATTGGCCTTTAATTTTTTCCGCCTGCTTATCTCCTTGCGGATGGTGGCCACAAGGTGCGCGGCCAAACTGTCGAATTCATGAACGGCCTCGCTTTGACGATAGTGTGCGTCCGCCGCCGCAGACACAGTGGGGAAGTCGCCGCGCGGAAGGTTCGGCTCTTCAGTCATCGCTTCCGCCTGACGAGTTGGTGGCCGGTATTGATCGCCTACCTGCTGACCTTCGCCTCTTGGTTTCCTCAAAGCCTGCGTAATCACTCCAGCCGAGTTCAGCTGGAACAAATTTGCCGAGCGGCCCGTAAGTTGTGCCACCAAGCCATAAGCTTGAGAATCACCGAGATCGTCTGTCAGCGAAAAAGAAAACCGGACTATCCGGTCGTCCTCGTCTTTGGTTACTGAAAGCAGATTGCCACCACTCAAATGCGTCCTCATGGCCTGACCAAACTGCGACAGCGAAAGCGAACCCTTCTCCAGGTCTCGAACGCTGCGCTTGATTAAATAGAGCCGCGGTTCGGATGGTTCGATGCTGATGAATAAATAACCTTCACCTCGGACGCCGAAGTCGAGCCCCAGCGAAGATGGCGACAACTGAAAGATTTTGCCCAGAAAATGACCCGGCAACAGCGCTTGCAGTTCAGTTACGATTTCTTTGAGTGTTTGGTGATTCACGCGTGCTATTTATTTGCAGCAAAGCAAAAAGGCCCTGCCCTGGCATCAGAGCAGAGCCGGGTTATCGATGCTCTGTGGTCACGTTCGAATTACAGCGGTGCGCGTGAATCGATCGTGGGGGGTGTGCCTTTCAGAATCGATGAACGCATATGTCAAAGCGGTGCCCGCCGAAGCAAGTGACAGTAGATATATAATTGCGCGGCCCGCCGACTGCCCGCCTGTTGGTATCAATCCGGTCCGGGCATCGACCACCCGGAGAGAAAAAAACTTCATCCCCAGCGTTCGTCCGGTCATGGCGGTGCTGATGGTCAGGTATAGAAATCCGAGTAAAAGCAAAGCGCCTGCGGCAAACGTCATGACGCGCAAATCTTCCCACTTCAGATTAGTTAACAGAACCAGAGCTACTATGGGTGACGAAAGCGCGCAGACAACCAGGAGATCGACGACCGAGCTCAGGATACGTGAAATCATAGGAGCGGAGCGGTATTCACGATTGTCGATGTGAACCGCCATCGGAATGGAGTCTAAATAATTTAAAGCTGGGTCGTTTAGATCGCCGCCGATCAATCTCCTTGGTTTTAGAGTCACCGGCAGAGGTTCAGGCTTGATTACCGGGGTCGGGACGACTGCGAGGTTATGCACTCTTTCCAATGGTACGGCACTGTTGCGCGGTTCCTCTGGTTGGGGCGTGGCAGCAGCGCAGGCGGCTTCGGCTACTCGCTCTGGTGCCGCCGCAAATTCCGTTCGCTCTTGATAAGCCACGGCCGTGGCAACCCCACCACTCCCGAAATGCGAAGGCACATGCGCGCGTTCGATTCGTTTCAAAGCTGCGGCAACCAACGGATTCAGCGGCGGGACTTGAGCTTGAGGAAGCAGTTCCAACCCGGGAAGCGTTTTCGATCCGTCCGCGATCTCCTGATCGGCTTTCCCGGCTTCCAGAGCAGCTTCCCGAGCGCGCCGTTCCTGCACTTCGCGCACGCGTTCGCCTAATTCCTTACGCCACTGCGGCATCGAGTGTTTTGTAACGCCGGGAAACTCGACCAAAGAGGAAGCCGTCTTAGTCCGGCCTTTCTGCGTGTTGTTCGCCGAAGTGGCCTCTTCCGTTATAGATGGGAAACTTGATTGGGGTTGCTGAGTAGGTTCCACTGAATCTTTATTCCTGATTGCGCCGCACGCAAGACAGTTCAGAGAACGCCTTTTTAAAAGTGCGCCGCACGAGGGACATCGCATACCAAGCTGCCTCCGAAAGGTGACGCTCTAAGCTAGCTCTGGGTTCCGCAAGCAGCGAAACTCTCTTGCGCAATCGCGGCGCATAGTATCAGGAACTACTTTAAGTGGTCAACGAGAAAATATAAGAGGCGTTGGAGTTGTCTGTCCGTCGCGGAATGGTTCATCAGGGAGGCTGCCTGTGGAAAACTTTTAGAGCGGGGTGCGGCCACTGAACCCTGCCTCCATGTCGTGCCACCACTCTAGTTGGTCGCCTTCGCCCAGTTGCCAGCAAAGCAATATGACGCGACCGTCCCGAAGAGATGGGAAATCGACCAGGCCACGTTCGAAGTCTTTCAGTTGCACGCCGAGAGCTTCCAACTCCACCATCTCTGCGGTGAAATTCGTCAACAGGCCGGCGTAAAGCACACCGTCTTCCATGCCGCCGCCGCCCTGCTCGGCTCCTTCGGCGGCGAGCTTCGCCTGCTGGCGAAACGTCGCCAAACGGCGGCGCGAACGCTGGATCTTTTTCAGGATCTCGCGCAGGGATGGCAAGAGCGCGTTGGCCTCTTCAACAGTAAAAAGCTTCATGCTCGGTTCGTGCTCAATCGTCTTTCTCAGTGCTCGTCCGTTACGCGGATAAACTCGGCGGCCGCATCAAACTGCTCGGCTTCCTCAATACTTGTTTCTACTACGACGCGCATCGCTGACTGAAATCCGTCAGGCGTGGTTTCCTCAATCTGAATTTGTTCATTAAGATATTGAGTCGGTTGTTGCTCGTGCAGGTCACGCTCATCATAGCGTGGGCCATGCACGTCCTTCCGCACCCTGTCGGCGATTTCGCCAAGATCAATGAAATAGTCGGCAACATCAATTAGCTTCGGCGCTGTATTCGAACGGAAGCCGGCGACTTCCACCCGACAGCCCTTATAGGCAACTGCGTTAACCGCGTAAACGAAGTCCTCATCTCCTGACACAAGGACCGCAGTGTCGTAGCGGCCGGCCAGCGAAAGCATGTCCACGGCAATTTCCACATCAAGATTTGCCTTGCGACTGCCGTCATAGAACGTCTTCAATTCTTTTTGTATCACGCGAAAACCATTGCGGCGCATCCAGAGGAGAAAGCCCTGCTGTCGTTCAGCGCCCACGTCGACGCCGGTGTAGAAAAAAGCTCTCAGCAGGCGCCCATCTCCGAGCAAGACGCGCAGGAGTTTGTTGTAATCGATGTCGATGTTATGGAAGCGGGCGGCGTGAAATAGATTGTTACCATCAATGAATACTGCCACTCTACCGCGGTGTCCCAGTTGCCATGAGATATTGTTTGTAGGATCAAAATTATGCATCTGATAAGGTACTCCAAATAAACTAATTAAATCGTTTCTAGAATGCTTTTTTTGTAGCACATTGGTCAAGCGAAGGAGCGGCAGGATGAGACTGTCGAGGCTATTAGGTCGCAATTATTTCGCCGTTAACTGCATCAAGGTACACGGTCTTTACGGGAGCGTTTGTGAGTGGAATCTCCCAGGCGAGGTGAAACTCAAGCGCATCGGGACGATCCTTCGACGGCAGAATGTAAACTACCAATTCGCGCAGATTGATGTCGCTAGCCGCCGGCGCCCTGAAGCTCAATTTATTGCCCTGCGGGTCCGTATACTTGATCTCGCTCTCTTTAAGTTGTTTTATCGCGTCTTCAGCTTTGAGGCGGACGGTGATCGCGGCAAGAGCGGTTTGGATTCGGTCGGCATCGGGGATACACGTGCTGATCATATTGAGCACGTGGCGGTCGGTCGCAAAACGAATCTGAAACTTCCCGTAATTGCCGCGAATGGGATAGCGAAAGGGACGCTGTTCGTAGTTGGCTACTTTCGAACCATCTGGCTGGTCCAGCCGTTCGACGAGAGAAAGCTTCGCAGGTTCTGAGCCGATGACGTCGCGCCAGTTGCGAATAAAACGCCGCAGCGACTCTCGAGTCTCTTCTTCGTTCATGACGGCTGCCGCCCCTACTTTTGGAAGGTACAAAGGGGTGGCAGGATTGGATGGCAAACTTTCGATGGTTGCGGTTATCGGTTGCAAACGCTCGATTGTCTGCGAAGTGGTCGCCTGTGTAAGTCGAGTAACCGCTGCCAGGGCTGCTTCTGTGCGATGACTGTCGTCAGTAAACAAAACTGGATACGGAGGCTCGTTTCCGTGCGGCCCGGTAGCGCTTGGTGGTTGCAATGGTGCACAACTGCCGGTAAAAAGCGCACAGGCCAAGAGAAGAATCACACTGCCGGCTGTTTGCTTCCTCATGAGAGTCACAACGATCGGAACCGCTCTGGAGTTAATGTTTCGATAGCAAGTTTAGGCCGTCGTATAATTCAAAGTCTTGGAGAAGCTGTTGCCCAAAGATAACGAAAACGTTCCGATTACCTTCTCGACGACCGATGGGCCAAGCGAAGCTCAAAGCTTCCAGTCGTTCACGAGGGACCAGATGGTCCGTTGCGAAGAATGTCTTAGAGCCAATCCGCCGACCAGGGTTAATTGCCTCTATTGCGCCGCAGTCCTCCCGCTCAACGAAACTACTATCAATCTGCAAAAGCCTGCGCTGAGGCCCCTCGAAAAATGGGAACGAGGATATAACAGCATTCTTTTGCCCCGGCCCGCAAATCACCTGCCTTTAAATCTGAGCGAGGCTGATTTGACAGAGGCGGCCGATGCTTTGAGGTTGACAATCGCAGATCTGTTTCGAATTCTGTCGCTGGGCATGCCGCTACCGCTCGCGCGCGCAGCAACCAGCGATGAAGCAGCATTGGTGCAGCGCCGCCTTAGTAGTCTGGCCATTGAGACCTTGACTGTGCCGGACGCTGCGCTCGGCCTGGAAGAAACTGGACCGACCAGGGTGCGCGCAATCGATATTAGCGAAGACGGCGTTAACACATACCAAACGCCAGAATCCCCGCCCAAACAGTTTCGGTGGGACGAACTCGAACTCGTAGTGGTAGGAAGATTGCTTGTTAAGCGAATCGAGTTAAAAGAAGAGAAGAGCGCGCGCGCTGAAAATCGCATTCTGGATGCAAGTGAGTTTTTTTCTGATGAATCAGTCCTGGACTTGTACATGAATAGGCCGACCACACCCTATCGCATAGCGGCGAACAGTTTTGATTTCTCATGTTTGGGACATAGAAAAAGTCTCCTGGCGGCCGAGAACATTTCCACGCTGCTTAATCTCTTTCGGGAGCGCGCCGCTCATGCTGAAGTTGACGAGACATACAACTCGGCTCGAAAAGCGTTGGACGCGGTTTGGCCTGCAGAACAGCTAAACGAATCGGCTGGTTGGCGCCGCGAGCGACCGGGAAAGTACAGCATTGGCAGCGTCACCGAGGTAAGCAACGAAAGCCAATTCTTGCGCTATTCGCGCTTGCGTTATTTTTTGCGCTCCCAGGCGAAGACAGGAACTGATGAAGCCTCGTAAGCCCGCGAATAAGCCCAGCAACGACGGACGACACAAGCGCGGACCAGCGCGCGCTGATTCGCGGGACGATTTAGACCGTACTCAATCGCCGCATCACGCTGAGTCAACCGATACAATTTACGGACTGATGCCGGTGCTCGAAGCACTACGCGCCGGCAACACATCGCTTGGCCAAATCACGATCGCCGAAGGCGCCCGGCATGAGCGTTTGCGAGAGCTACTCGAACTGGCCAGGCTAAGCCGCGTGCCGGTACATCGTGTGCCCCGGCTGGCTATTGATCGTGCTGTTCCGGGCGCGACGCATCAGGGAATTATTGCCAGCAGAGCTGCCTCTCATTATCGTGACCCCGATGAACTGCTGGAAGAACTTGGTTTGCAAGTTGGCAATGTGAATGCACCGCTTGTTTTGGGTTTAGACGCGGTCGAAGATCCACGCAATCTGGGAGCGATTTTGCGGACGGCGGAGTGCGCCGGAGTAGGCGGAGTATTCATACCGGAGCGACGGGCCGTGGGATTAACGGCGACGGTGGCAAAGGCCGCTGCGGGTGCGTTGGAACATATTTCGGTAGCGCGCGTTACTAATCTGGTCCAATTGATAGAGCAATTGAAACAACGTAAGATCTGGGTCATTGGCGCTGCAGCGGAGGTTACGTCCGAGTACACAGAATGGGATTGGACGGTGCCCAGCGCGCTCTTTCTTGGTGGTGAGGGAACGGGGCTACATCGGCTGGTGAGGGAACGCTGCGACACACTAGTTCGTATTCCCGTACTGGGGAGGATAGAATCACTCAACGTCTCGGTCGCCGCGGGAGTAATTCTCTACGAAGCGCTGCGGCAAAGGAGCGCGCGGACGCCGGGGAAAACAGACCCCCGATTTTGAATGAGAACCGGCGTGGCCGATCAGCGAGGACGATTGGAGGCAAGAATGTTTTGTCCTAAATGTGCAACCCAGAATCTTGACGGCGCCAGCTTCTGTCGCTCGTGCGGCGCGAATGTAAGCCTCATTCCACAGGCGCTTTCCGGCCAGCTACTACAACCGGCGGAGGATGACGACATCGTTATCGGGAGGCGGGGTCGCCGGAAGGACGGCAGCAAACTGAGTCTGGATCAAGCATTCAAGAATGTTTTTATGGGAATTGCATTCCTCTTCGTTTCCATTGCGCTTTCATTCTCGATTGGTAAAGGCTGGTGGTTTTGGATGCTGATACCGGCATTCTCCATGATGGGAAAGGGCGTAGCGCAATACATCCGTATCAAAGAGCGGGAGAAGCAAGCGTTCCCAACGGGTAACGTTAGTCAACCTTTGATACAGCCCACAGCCGGGGTAGGTACGTTTCCTATCCGCACCACGAGCGAGCTTGTAACTCCGCCGCCCAGCGTTACCGAGGGGACCACACGGCACCTCGGGACTGAAGCTCCAACCAGGCATCTTGACGCGTCAAACGAATTACAAAAATAGAGAACTGAGCCGGAGATTGAGGCGATGTGTTGGAAGGCGGTAAAGCGCGCATCGCCTCTTCGTTTATTTAATGGACCCAACCGCTAAAGCACAAATCTGTGTGCCGGTGTGCGCCCCAACGATCGCTGCGGTCGGGCGAGCTAGCGAGCAGGCAGCCGCATGGGGCGATTTCATTGAGATCAGGCTCGACTGTCTCGACCCGGCTGAGTTGGCTAGTGGTCTTCAGAATACGGAAGCTTCATTACCGGGTTCCGGCCGACTAACCATTCTTACATTCCGCCCCATTGAGCAGGGTGGACAGCGTAAGTTGGAGGCAAAAGCACGACTGCTTTTTTGGTTATTCAATCGCCCTCCGGCGGATTTGTTTGATATTGAATTTGATATTGCAGCGGCACCGTCTCTGCTTGACTACAGCGTGGGACTGGATTGGAATCAGGTAATCTGTTCCTATCACAATTTTCTTGGGTTGCCCGCCAATCTCGGTGAAATATACGAACGACTGAAGGCGAGTCCGGCACGGATTTTAAAAATTGCCGTGCAGGTTGATGACGCTGTTGACTGCATACCGGTTTTTGAACTTCTGGAGCGAGCGCAAAAAGATGGTCGTGAGATGATCGCGATAGCTATGGGCGCCGCTGGATTAGCGACGCGCATTCTTGGACCATCACGCGGAGCTTTCCTGACCTACGGCGCCCTGGGCGATGAAAGCGCCACTGCGCCGGGGCAGATTTCCGCGCGGCAACTCAAAGAAGTTTATCGAATTGAAAAGATAGACAGGCAAACCAAGATTATGGGCTTGGTGGGGCGTCCAGTTTCCCACTCTGTCTCGCCGCAAATCCACAACACCGCCTTTGCAGAGAGCGAGATTAACGCCGTCTATATTCCCTTCGAGGTCAGCGACGCGAAAGCATTCATCGGGCGGATGGTCCATCCGCGAACGCGTGAACTCGATTGGAATATGCGGGGCCTGAGTGTGACTGCGCCACATAAGTTTGCTGTGATGGATGAACTGGATTGGATAGAGCCTGCCGCCAGGGGAATTGGCGCCGTAAACACGATCGTGGTGGCCGGCGCTAAGCTGCATGGCTACAACACCGACGCGAGAGCTTTTTTAAAACCGCTGGTGCAGAAACTTGGTTCGTTGCGCGGGGTGCGCTGCGCGATCATTGGCGCAGGGGGCGCGGCGAGTGCAGCCGCATGGGCCCTAAGACAAGAAACAGCGGACGTGACTATTCTTGCGAGGAACAATGATAAGGCTGAAGAGCTGGCCGGAAGGTTCGGCGTCGCCTGGAGTAGTGTTGAAAAATCAAGCTTCGCAGGATTTGACTTAGTGATAAATGCGACATCGCTGGGCACCAGAGGAACGTCCGAGGACGAATCGCCAGCGAATGCCTCTCAACTTCGCGGTACGCGCCTGGCGTATGACTTAGTTTACAATCCCCGCGAGACGCGATTCTTGCGCGAGGCGCGCGACGCTGACTGCGAGACACTGGGTGGTCTGCCGATGTTAGTGGCGCAGGCCGCGGAGCAGTTTCGACTGTGGACTGGAAGCGAAGCACCGGAGGGAGCGATGTTGCAGGCCGCCGAGCAAGCGCTGAAATCCTGAGCACTGAAAGCGGAGATCTGAAGAGTGGGATCAGAAATTTGAGATCTGAGATCTGAATGGAATGAACGAACGCTACAGCCGGCAAATTCTATTCAACGGAATTGGTAAGGAAGGCCAAAGCCGATTACTACAAGCGCGCGCGCTAATAGTCGGCTGCGGCGCCCTCGGTACCGCTCAAGCTGAAAGCCTGGCCCGCGCCGGAGTGGGTCGACTGCGAATCGCCGATCGCGATTTTGTCGAAGCTTCCAACCTGCAAAGACAGACCATGTTTACAGAGCGTGATGCCGCTGAACGGATCCCAAAGGCAATCGCTGCCGCCAATCATATTCAAGAGATTAATCCAGATATAGAAGTCGAGCCGGAGATTACGGACGTCAACCATTCCAACATTGAGCGACTCGTGAAAGACTGCGATGTCGTTTTGGATGGCACTGATAATTTTGCGACCCGTTATTTGATCAACGATGCCTGCGTCAAACACAAGATCAATTGGATTTACGGTGCCGCGGTCGGTTCCTACGGCGTAACGATGACCATCCAGCCGCATCAAACTGCTTGCCTGCGATGCGTCTTCGAAGAAGCGCCGCCTGCGGCCAGCGCTCCAACCTGTGACACGGCCGGCGTCATCATGCCCATCATTAGCGTGGTTGCCGCGGTTCAGGTTACTGAGGCTTTGAAATTGTTGACCGGACAAAATGAAGAGTTACATCGGTCGTTGATGCAGTTTGACGTGTGGCGCAACGAATGGCGAAAGATCAATCCGGGCCCACCTTCGCCCGATTGTCCAACTTGCGGGCTGGGAAACTTCACAACGCTGGAAGCTGCGTCCGGTGACTTTGCCGCCGTGTTATGTGGCCGGAACGCAGTGCAGATTTCGCCGTCACAATCCACGCGAATCGACTTCGAGGCGCTGGCGAAAAGACTTCAAGTCACCGGCGAGGTGAAATTCAATGACTACCTTTTGCGCTTTCGCACCGGGGAATTTGAAGTCACTGTGTTTCAGGATGCGCGATCGATTATCCGGGGTACTAATGAAATCAAAACGGCGCGATCGTTATACGCAAAATACATAGGAAATTAAGATCAAAAATATGTTCCAACTCAGCTTACGAAAACTTCTAACACACTTTGCAGTCGCGCTGCTTTTGCTTGGCGCGTCAGCCTCGGCAGCTTACTCCGGCCAACCAGTTATTTGGGAAACAAGCGGCCGCGGCGAACTACTGAAAGGTGACGCGCGCGGCGTTTCGATCAGCGACACGGGCGTGCTGATGCTGGCCCCCAGTCTCACTCAACTATTCAATACGGAACAGGCGTTTGTCTGGTCGAGTGCAGTGGATAGTCAAGGCAATGTTTATCTCGGCACCGGCCATGACGGAAAGGTTTTTCGAGTAGCGCCCGATGGTCGCGGTTCACTGCTTTATGACGCGGCGGAATTGGATGTTACGGCTCTGGCCGTTGCTCGAGATGGGTCAGTCTATGCCGGCACTTCGCCGGACGGAAAAGTTTATCGAATTACTTCAGATGGACGCGCCGAAGTCTATTTCGATCCGGCAGACAAATATATTTGGTCGTTAGCCGTTCTCGGCGATGGATCACTGGCGGTGGGCACTGGCGACAACGGCAAACTCTATCGGGTTCGTGCGGCGGGCGCAAAACCCGAGTCTTCACTCTTGATCGCTACTAACCAGACGCACGTTATCTCATTAGCAGTGACTGCTCAGGGCGACTTGATAGCCGGTACCGATCCCGGAGGCCTGGTCCTGCGCATTTCACCAGACGGCAAAGCGTTTGCGCTCTTTGACGCACGTCTGCGCGAGATTCATGCATTGGCTCCCGCGGCCGACGGTTCGATATATGCGCTGGCACTCAGTGACGCTGCGTCCGCAGGCCGGCCGCAGTCGGTGCCCGCGCCGGCGCCGCAACCCACTGACGGCACCGGTGTGCCGGCAACTTCCGTTACCATCACCGCAATCGATGAAAGTGGCACGCCGATTCAGCAGCAGCCCTCGGCTACCCGCAGTCGTACGGATATTTCCACCGCGCGAAGCGCAGTGTTTCGCATATTGCCCGACGGCGCTACCGACGTCGTGTGGAGTTCGCCGACGGTGACGGCCTTTGCCATAGCTCCAGGGTTGCGGCCGGGAAGCGTCTTAATTGGAACTGCCGACAAAGGACGTATTTACTCTGTCACCAACGACGGACGCGACACGTTACTTTTGCAATCGAGCGAAGGACAGATTTCCTCGTTCCTTGTTCGCAGCGGCCAGATGTATGCGGCATCAAGCAATCAAGGGAAACTATTTCGCTTTGACAAAGAGTTGGTCGCGGACGGTTCTTATGAATCACCGGTACGTGATGCAAAACTTACGGCGCTGTGGGGTCGAATTTGGTGGCGGGGGAGCGGTAATGTCGAGCTGCAGACACGAACCGGAAACGGCGAAAGACCCGACGCTACCTGGAGCGACTGGAGCACGTCTTACCGCAACCCGGAAGGGAGCCAGATATCCAGTCCACGAGCGCGCTTTATTCAGTGGCGGGCCAGCTTGAAATCTACGGGCACAGGCATGCAGACCTGGATGGATGATACCAGTGTCGCTTACTTGCCAAGAAATGTTGCGCCGGAGGTGCTGTCGATTACGTCGCTGCCGATTGGCGTTGGGTTGCAACAGGTGGCGCAGCTCCAGGTGGATCCAAATGTAGAATCATCCGGTCTTGATCCGTCACTATTCGGTGCAGTCGCGCAGGTTCCACCTCGTCGCCTGTTTCAGCGCGGCGCGCGTTCGTTTCAATGGCAAGCCGAGGATCGGAACGGCGACACGCTGGAGTATGCGATCTACTATCGGCCGGTTAACGAAACCACCTTTCGGTTGTTGAAAGATAAACTGCGCGATAACTTTTATACCATCGACGGAGCAACGCTGGCCGACGGGCGATACATCATTAAGATTGTCGCCTCTGACGCGCCCGATAATCCGATGGGCCAGGCGCTTTCCGGAGAACGTTTGAGCGAACCGGTTGATATCGATAACACGCCGCCGGTAGTGCGCGTCGTGACGCCCGCTCAATCCGGGGGAGCCGCCAGCCGCACTGTTTTCGATGTTGATGACGCGACCGGCAAGATAAAAAAGGCCGACTTCAGTCTTGATGGGTCGCCCTGGACCCCTTTGTTTCCGGAAGACGGAATTGCCGACAGCGGCCACGAGCGATATGTTGTCGAACTTCCCGCGCTGGCACCGGGGGAACACACCGTAAGCCTGCGCGCGTTTGATGGTAGCGGCAACGTGGGGACACTAAGCGTGACCTTGCGGCGCTAGTAAAGTGATTCTTGGAAGTTGCACGATACCGTGCGAGGTGGTGCGAAACGGTGCAAGAACGTTGAAATCCGCCCTTGATATTAAGAGCTTAATAGGGGCGGATGAGAAGATCGAGGTTTCCAGCCTTTCTGGCACCGTTCTTGCTCGATTGAAGTCGGCGCGTCTCTTGCTCTCCCTCCCATGCGCGCATGTGAAAGGCATGAGGAGGACTGGAAGTTCGATGTTCGACCTAAAGCGAAAATTGTTGGCGGTGGTAACCGGCTGTTTGCTCTCGGCCGGTGCTTTTGCTCAGAAACACGACGGAGATAAGCGTCCACCTAAAGATGACAATAGAGTAGTCGTCCAACCCAAGGGCGAAAAGCCGCCGCCGAGCAACAACAATCAGGGTGACAAGAAGGGCAACGAGAAGAGGGGAAAACCCTGAGTCGGTTGCTCAGCACTCTGCTGAGCGCGTTTGAATAATCTGCCGGCCGAAACAAATAACCCGCATAACCTGAGGTTGCGCGGGTTTCTTCTTTTCAGTTCGCCGGCTTTCTTCTTATCGCGAGCGCCCGAATATTTTTCTAACCCCAGGGACCCCCAGCTGGATTCGTCAAGTATATTATTGCCCTTTTAGATAATGGTCTGTTGATGACCTGAATCGTCCGCATTTTGAACCTCCGATGTAACCCCAAATCCTCGCTGGTTTGGCCTCTAAGGCAAAAGTTGCTTGTGGTTTTGACTCGCTGCGCCGATGGCTTGAAGCAACGAAGGAAGACATAGCCGAATCAGTCCCGATTGGGTCTCAGTGAAGTGAATGAGTCCCGCATCTACCAGGCGATAGAGCGCCCGGGTAGTGGCTGAGGTGATTGATCCTGCTTCTCTATCCTTTTACAGGAGGAGAGCCGGTCAAGATTCTAAACTTAAGCTTTTGGAATTTCTATGGCGTTGGACCCCGGATAGTCACGCTCTTGCCTACATTGATCCGCGCAGCAACTACAATATCTCAAGCCTTCCGATTGACGGCGACCCACCAAAGCAGTTGACCAATTTTGACACCGACCATATATTCCGATTTGCCTGGTCTCGCGATGGCAAACAACTCGCCATGATGCGCGGTAACGTGACCAATGACGTGGTGTTCGTAAACAATTTGAGATAAAAACCGATGCGTCACGGCGGCGTGAGGGCATTCAGTAAGGATCTCGCCGAGGCGCTTAGGCAAGGGTACGCACGACCGGGGTATCAGGGCGCAATGCAGATCTGGTTTGAGAAGCTGCAGCAAAAGAAATCGGCCGGTCATCCGATAATCGGGCATTGTCATCAGGCAGCGCGCCCGCCATCAAAGAGCGATGTCATGATCGTCTGCGTTTCTTAAATAAGAGCGATTATCAAACGCCCGGCGTCTATAGAATCCGGCATTCTTTCTCTGGAAGGTTCTGAGGCATACCCGGTAAATCAATTTCCCACTCAAAGTGGGTGCGAATGTGTGGGCGAAGCAAAACGGGCGACGCTGAGTCGCCCGTAATTTGTTGAAAAGTATTGGTGCCCGCTAGTAGATTCGAACTACTGACCCCTCGCGTGTGAAGCGAGTGCTCTACCACTGAGCCAAGCGGG